>NZ_JBMRBK010000021.1:0-71615 GCF_057351765.1 Trinickia sp.
GAATTCGTTGCGCCATGGGCGTCGAGCACGACGCGCGCACGCATCGCGCAGCGGACGCAGGCAACGGCGCTGTCGGCCGTGCCGGACAGATCGTCGCCGACGACGAGGAGTTTCGGCGCCTGCCGTTGCGCGGACGAACTCATGGCAGCAGCCGCTTGTAAATCCCCTTGATGTCTTCGAGATCGAGGGGTTTGGGGTTGTTGCCGAGCAGCCGCTTCACTTTGAGTGCGGCTTCGGCCAGCGGCTGCAAATCGGCTTCCGATACACCGAACGCGCGCAAATCCTGTGGGATGGCCATGACCTCGGTCCAGGTGCCGATCGATGCGAGCAGGCTGTCGGCTGCCGCCGCGTCGTCATCGCCATGAACGGACAGTCCAAGCGCGCGCGCCACGTTGGCAAGGCGCCCGACGATCGCATCGCGATTGAATCGCATGACGTGCGGCAACAGCATCGAATTCGCGACACCGTGCGTGATATTGAACATCCCGCCGAGCGGGTAGGCGAGCGCATGCACGGCTGCGGTCCCCGCGGCCGTGAGGGCGAGACCGCCGTACATCGATCCGAGCAGCATCGCCTCGCGCGCTGCAAGCGAGCTGCCGTTCCGATAAGCGTCGACGATGTTCGCACCGATCAGGCGCATCGATTCCATCGCATACATATCGCTGATCGGATTGGCCTTCGTCGAGATATAGGATTCGAGCGCGTGAATGAATGCGTCCATCCCGGTTGCCGCGGTAATCGGCTGGGGCAGACCGAGCGTGAGCGTCGCATCGAGGATCACCACTTGCGGCAGCAGATGACGGCTCACGATGCCCACCTTGAGCGCCTCGTCCGGTAGCGTGACGATGGCATTGGGCGTGACTTCGGAGCCGGTGCCGGCGGTCGTCGGCACGAGAATCAGCGGGATGCCGGGCGAGCCGATGCGATCGACGCCAAGCCAGTCGCGCAACGGCTCGCGATTCGTCATGCGCGCCGCGAAGAGCTTCGCCGCATCGAGCACGCTGCCGCCGCCGATCGACAAGACCGCGTCGGGCGCGAACGGCGCGATCTGCTCGCCGAATACGGTCTCGACGTTTTCGATAGTCGGCTCGGGCTCGACATCGCGTACCGTCAGGACCTGGATATCCTTCGATTCGAGCGCCGCGACGACGCGCGCAGCGACACCGTTGCGTTCCATGGCCGGCTGCGTGATGAAGGCGACGCGGCGGATAGGACGCTCGAGCAGGGCGAGCTTCTCGGGCAACTGCTCGAGGCTGCCGGCTCCGTGCACGATGTGCCTGACTGTTTGGAAGTGGTAAGCCGGGTTCATAGGGGGGGGCAAGGATTTTCGGATCGGATGAGGGCGTGAAGACTGTCTGTCAATCCATGCGCGGATAGTGCTCGATCGCTTTGGCGAGCCGCTCGCGGGCCGCTGCATCGAGCGGTTGCGCGGGCGAGCGCGCCGGTCCTGCAGGCATCCCGAGCATCTGCGCGGCGGTCTTCAACACGACGGGCAGCGTCCCCAGCGCGAACGCTTCGCGCAATGCGCGCAGCGATTCCTGCGCCCGCCGCGCAGCCGCGATGTCGCCACGTTGAAAGTTGTTCCAAATCGACATGACAACGCCGGGCACGGCGTTCGTGGTGGCGGCAACCGCGCCGTCGCCGCCTGCGATCAATGTCCACAGGATCATCGAGTCGGTGCCCGTGAACACGGCAAAGTCGTCGCGGCGCAACGCGATCAACTGCAAGAGCCGATCGAAATCTCCGCCGCTGTCCTTGATGCCGCGAATGTTGGGAATGTCGGCCAGACGCCGAACGGTATCCACATTCAACGTAACGCCCGCTTTGGCCGGAATCGTATAGAGCATGACGGGCAGCGCAGTGGCGCGCGCGATGCGTTCGTAATGCGTGAACAGCTCCGCCTGCGTGGCACCGTTGAAATAGGGCGTAATGACCGAAACGGCGTCCACGCCGACGTCTTCCATCTTGCGATTGAGCGCGATGACATCGCGCGTGGCGTAGGCGCCGGTGCCGGCAATGACGGGCACGCGCGAACGTGCCTGATCCACGGCAATGCGCGCGATCCGAAGCTTCTCCGGTTCCGAGAGCGAAATGAACTCGCCATTGGTACCCAGCACGAAAAGACCGTGTACGCCCGCCTCGATGAGCTTGTCGACGAGCGTCCGGAGTCCTTGCTCGTCGATTTCTTCGTCCGGCGTCATCGGTGTGATCAGCGCGGGCACGATTCCTTTGAATGCCACTGATATATCTCCTGCTCGATGGTGCGCCCGATCGCGGGTGCATTGTTTTGATCGGTTCGGTCAATCCGAGGCCGGGCGTGGGAGGAACGACGCGCTAGCGAGCGCTGGGGCGGCCATCGCCGGTGATCGATGCAAGCATGTTAGACGACCGGATCGGTCGTTTCAACTCTGTGTAAACCCTTATTTTGATCGAATCGATCAAATCGATGTGCGTTTCTCCGGAGGAACGGCGCGGCCTCCGGCGAGGCGTTACGGAGCCGGAGACTTGTGTCGCGCCCGCTCGGTGACCTATTCTCGACTGTTGGCTATTCGGAGGGCGAGCATGGACCGGCTACAGGCGATGGAAGTCTTTACCCGCGTGGTGGAGGCGAACAGCTTCACGCGGGCGGCGGAAACGCTGCGCATACCGCGCGCGACCGTCACCACCGTCATTCAGAATCTCGAGGCGGTGCTGGGCGTGCGTTTGATGAATCGCACGACACGGCGGCTGGCGCTCACCTCGGACGGCGCGGCTTACTACGAGCACTGCATCAAGATTCTTGCGGAGATCGCGGAGACCGACGCGAGCTTTCAGGTGGGCAATCGCAAACCGGGCGGCATGCTGCGCGTCCATATGCCGGGCGCGCTCGGGCGGCGGCTCGTGATTCCGGCGTTGCCGCTCTTTCACCAGCGCTATCCGGACATCACGCTCGATCTCGGGTTGTCGGACCGTGCCGTCGATCCGGTCGAAGAGGGCGTCGATTGCATGATTCGAATCGGCCCGCTCGAGGATTCTTCGATGGTGGCGCGTCGCATCGGGATGTTGCGGCGGGTCACATGCGCATCGTCGGGTTATCTCGAGCGCTATGGCGCGCCGCAAAGCATCGCCGATCTCGTTTCGCATCGTGCCGTCAACTACCGCGCGAGCCATGACGGACGCGCCGTGCCGTGGGTGTTTCTGATCGACGGCAAGCCGGTGGAAGTGAAGATGAATGGCGTTGTCACGGTCAACGATTCGGATGCCTATGTCACCTGCGGCCTGGAAGGATTCGGCCTGATTCAGCCGACGCTTTTCATGGTGTTGCCGCATCTGATCGACGGCTCGTTGAAAGAAGTCTTGCCCGATTGCAATCCGAAGCCAAAGCCCATTTCGATCGTTTATCCGCATAACCGGCATTTGTCCGCGAAAGTGCGCGTATTTGCGGAGTGGATCGCCGAGCTCTTCGAATCGACGCCCGCGTTGGAAGGCGGGGAGCCTTGGCGTTCCGCGGTGAACAATCGGACGGCCAAGCACGACAGGGGGCAGTTGGTGGCGTGACGCGCGTGCGCATGGCCCGGAACCGGAGCGAAGCGCCCCCGGTAATATGGTCGTCATGATCCGCCCCGAAAATCGGGGCGGGTTGGACCGTCCATATTCGCCGCCGCGCATTGCATTGGGAGAATCGCCATGAAGGAAGAGGATCCGAGATCCGACACGTTCGCGCTCGACGAGCGGCAGCGCCGTCTCCACGAGGACCTCATCGACGCCTACGACGAAGAAGTCGAAATGGAAGTGGACGACCGGCTTCTTGACGGTGCGGGCGTGCTTTCGCCCGAAGCACGCGAGGCGCGCAAGCACTATTTTCGCGAGCTGTTCCGGTTGCAGGGCGAACTGGTCAAGCTGCAGGACTGGATCGTGGCAACGGGCCATCGTCTGGTCGTCATCTTCGAAGGACGCGATGCGGCCGGCAAGGGCGGCGCGATCAAACGCATTACGCAGCGGCTCAATCCGCGCGTGTGCCGTGTGGCTGCCTTGCCTGCGCCGAGCGACCGCGAGCGCACGCAATGGTATTTTCAGCGTTACGTGGCCCATCTTCCGGCCGGCGGCGAAATGGTGCTGTTCGATCGGAGCTGGTACAACCGCGCGGGTGTCGAGCGCGTCATGGGATTTTGCGACGATGACGAGTGCGAAGAGTTTTATCGCTCCGTGCCGGAATTCGAAAAGATGCTCGTGAGAAGCGGTATCCAGATCCTAAAATACTGGTTCTCGATTACCGACGAAGAGCAGGAAATCCGCTTTCAGGCGCGCATCAAAGACCCGCTCAAACAATGGAAGCTGAGCCCGATGGACCTCGAGAGCCGGCGCCGTTGGGAAGCCTATACGCAGGCGAAGGAAGTGATGCTGCAGCGCTCGCATATTCCGGAGGCGCGCTGGTGGGTGGTCCAAGCCGTCGACAAGAAACGCGCACGCCTGAACTGCATCCATCATCTACTGAGCCAGGTGCCGTACCAGGAGGTCGAGCACCCGGCCGTTACGCTGCCGGAGCGTGTCTACAACGAGGACTACATTCGAAATCCCGTCCCGGCTGACATGATCGTGCCCGAGATCTATTGAACGACGCAGCGCGGCACGAGGCGCTGCGTCGAACGACGAACGGCACACGGCGCTTGCTCAAGCTCCGCCGTAGGGTCGCGTAATGATCTCGAGGAAGTGGCCGTTCGGATCTTCGAAATACGCGCCGCGGCCGCCATCGTTCGTGTTGATCTCGCCCTCGCGCCGCTGGGCGGGATCGGCCCAGTACCGCAGCTTGCGGGCCCGTATGCGTCCCATGATCTCGTCGAATTCGGTCTCGCTGACAAGGAACGCATAGTGCTGCGAGGCGGGCCGTTTGCCGGATGTCAGAAAGTCCATCGTCACGCCGTTGCTGAGCCGCACGGCGAGAAACGGGCCGAACGCAGTCGGCGCGGGGAGCCCTAGAATCTCCGTCAAAAACGCCGCCGACGCATCCCTGTCCTGCGCGTAGACGATAGTGTGATTGAGCGCCACGCTCATCGCCGCTACCTCCTTTCAGCATCGATATCGGTCAAAGGCTTCAACTCGCCAAGCACCGTCGGCAGTAGCTCCGATACCGTCGGATGAATATGCATCGCACGCTGCATGACGGTGTAGGGCGCTTTGGCATACATCGTATCGAGCACGCAATGAATGGCCTCGTCGCCACCGACGCCCAGAATCGCCGCCCCGAGGATTTCTTTCGTATCGGCATCGACGACGATTTTCATGAAACCCTGGGTTTCTCCCTTTTCGACGGCACGCCCCACGCGCTCCATCGGGCGCATGCCGATGAGCGCCTTGCGGCCCGCGCGGCGGATTTCCTCGAGCGTCATGCCGGCGCGGCCGAGAGGTGGGTCGATGAACAGGCCATAAGCCGTAATCCGGTCGCGCACGCTACGGTTGTCGCCATTGAGCAGATTATCGGCGACGATCTCGTAGTCGTTGTACGACGTATGCGTAAAAGCCCCGCGGCCATTGCAGTCGCCGAGCGCCCAGACGTGCGGAACAGCCGTCTGAAGCCGGTCGTCGACCGTGATGTAGCCGCGTTCGTCGACGGCGATACCGGCCCGATCGAGGCCGAGGTCGTCGGTATTCGGTTTGCGTCCGACCGCGACGAGCAAATGCGAGCCGACGATCTCGCGCTTGCCGCCTTGGCAGTCGAGCTTGACTGCGATATGCGCGCCGCGCTTTTCCACTGCCATACACTCGGCATGCAGTTCGATCCCAATGCTTTCTTTCGCCAAAATATCGCGCACCGCTGAAGAGACGTCCTCGTCTTCGCGGCCGATCAGGCGCGGGCCTTTTTCAACGACCGTGACGTTACTGCCGAAGCGCCGATACATTTGAGCGAATTCGAGGCCGATATAGCTGCCGCCGATAATGATCAGGTGTTCGGGCAGAAAGTCCACGTCCATCATCGTGGAATTGGTCAGAAAGTCGACTTGGTCGAGCCCCGGCATAGGGGGAATGAAGGGACGAGTGCCCACGTTGACGAAAATGCGCTCGGCACTGAGCACGCGGTCGCCGACGCGCACGCTATTGGCCGATTCGAAGCGGGCGTGCCCTTCGAGGACGGTGCAACCCTCGAGCCCTTTCAACCATTTCTCGACATTGGTCCTCGATTTGCCGGATATCTGGTCTTTGCGGGCCTTGACGCGACGCATATCGACATCGATCGTTCCGCCGATATCGACACCGAAATCCGCGGCGCAACGGGCCAGATGCGCGGCGTAGGCGCTGGCAACCAATGCCTTGGTCGGGATGCAGCCAGTGTTCACGCACGTGCCGCCGAAAAGATTGCGCTCGGCGATCGCAACGCGCATACCGGCCGACGAAAGCCGCGCCGCCAGCGCGGGCCCGGATTGACCTGTGCCGATGATGACGGCGTCGAATCGATCGGTCATGCTGGCCTCCGCGTATCGCATGGACGAAACATCGTCCCATCATAGGCGAAGCATCGGCGCTTTGCCGGCTTGCGCGCAGGCGTCGGCACTCAAAACGAAAACACGTCGGACACGATCTGCCTCAGCCATTGATTGGCGGGTTCGCGATGGTTTTTTGCGTGCCAGAGTACGTTGATCACGATATCGGGAATTTTCACGGGGCACGGTGCCGATTCGAGACCGAACGGCGCGAGCGTCCTGTCCGCGTAGGCCTGCGGCACCACCGCGATGAGATCGGTGTTTTGCAGGATGTGCCCTACCGCGACGAAGTGCGGAACGCGCAAGCGGACGTCCCGCACGATGCCCGCGCGCTGAATGACCTCGTCCACCATCCCGTGCCCCGTGCCTTGCGCGACGACAGCGACGTGATGCGCCGCACGGAACGCTTTCAGCGTCATACCGTCTTCCGCCAGCGGGTGCCGTTTGCGATACAGGCAGACATAACGCTGACGAAACAGTCGTCTTTGAAAGAAGCCGGTCTTCAGGCCCGGGACGAATCCGATCGCCAGATCGATCTGCCCGCTTTCCATCAGCTCGTGTAGATCGGGGCGGCTCGTCGGCGTAGTGGAGATCGTCACGCCCGGCGCCGTCAGCGCCAACCGCTTCATCAGTTCGGGCAGGAAATAGATCTCCCCGATGTCCGTCATGGCAATCGAGAAATCGCGGCGGCTCGTTCCCGGATCGAACGTCACCTTTTCGTTGAGCGACGTATGGATCGCGCCGAGCGCATAGCCCACCGGCTCCGCCAACCGTTCCGCGAACGGTGTCGGCGCCATTCCTTTGGCGGTGCGCAGGAAAAGCTCGTCGCCCAAAAGGCGCCTGAGCCGATTCAACGCATTGCTGACCGCCGGCTGCGACACGTCGAGACTCTCGGCGACGGCGGACACGCGCCGCAGCCGCAATAGCTCGTTGAATACGACGAGCAGGTTCAGATCGATGTCCCGCAGCTCCATGCCATCCCCATGCGTTATCACTGAAATTGATACAGGATATTCACCCGTTTCTATTTATCAATACTAACGGCGCGCGCACTATCTCGCCATACCGAACGATATCTGGAGACGAGCACTGCCATGGAAGTCGCCGTTTTGCCGCTGCAGCGCACCATCGCCGCCGAGCCCGGAGCCAACCTGTTGGACACGCTGCGCGAGCACGGCATCCCCGTTTCGTACAGCTGCATGGCGGGCCGGTGCGGCACCTGTCGATGCAAGGTGGTCGGCGGAAAAGTGATCGAGGCGGGCCCCGAGCAAGCGCGCGCGCCGATGGGCGCCGGGGACTCCGTGCTCGCCTGTCAGGCGACGCTCGTCGAAAGCTGTGCCATCGAAATCCCCGAACCGGACGAGATCGTCGTGCATCCCGCGCGTATCGTCAAATCGACGGTCGTGGGCCTGGAACGCGTCACGCACGATATCGTGCGTCTGCGGCTGGCGCTGGCGAAGCCGCTTCAATTCTCGCCGGGGCAATACGCGACACTGCAGTTCGCGCCGGATCTGAGTCGGCCCTATTCGATGGCCTGTACCGATTCGGCGAACGAACTCGAGTTTCATATCCGCGTGGTGCCCGACGGCCGCGTGACGTCCTATGTCGCATCGACGCTGAAACTCGGCGATACGGTCCGCGTCAGCGGCCCAATGGGCACCGCGTATCTGCGTCGCAAGCACGAGGGGTCGATGATCTGCATCGCGGGCGGAACCGGGCTCGCCCCGGTGCTCTCGATCGTCCGCGGCGCGATCGCCGCCGGAATGACGAACCCCATTCATTTGTACTTTGGCGTGCGCTCGTCGGCCGATGTCTATGGCACGGAGTGGCTCGACGCATTGAAAGCCGAATATCCGCCGCTGCGCAGCCATATCGTCGTCGCCTCC
This sequence comes from Trinickia sp., assembly GCF_057351765.1. Lineage (NCBI taxonomy): Bacteria > Pseudomonadati > Pseudomonadota > Betaproteobacteria > Burkholderiales > Burkholderiaceae > Trinickia > Trinickia sp. The sequence goes on from NZ_JBMRBK010000021.1 coordinate 8,342, forward strand.
TCGTCCGAACCTGTGGCAAAGAGCGGGCGAGCCGGCGTCGTCACGCATGCGATCGATGAAGACTGGAAAGAGATGAGCGGCTGGCGCGCCTACGTCGCCGGCTCGCCACTGATGGTCGACGCAGCCACGCTCGTGCTCGCGCGCAAAGGCATCGCGCGCGAACACATCTACGCCGATGCCTTTTACCCCAGCGGCGTTTGATCGATGAAACGTGCCGACGCAGTGGCGCCGGACGGCAACGAGGAAATATGGGTATCCGCGTAAAGAGACAGGAGACGACGATGGCGGACAGCATGAAGCGATCCCAGCCAGCCTGGGGTTCGGAAGGATCGAGTCGCATTCCCTTTTGGGCTTACACCGATGCCGACATTTATCGGCGGGAACTCGACCGGTTCTTTTATTCGGGCCATTGGTGCTACATCGGCCTCGAGGCGGAAATCCCGAACGCGGGCGATTTCAAACGGACTGCCGTCGGCGAGCGCTCGGTTATCGCGACGCGTTCGGCGGACGGCGAGGTGCATGTCGTCGAAAACGTCTGCGCGCACCGGGGCGCGCAGTTCTGCCGCGAAAAGTTCGGCAACCGCAAGGACCTGACGTGCCCGTATCACCAGTGGAACTACGACCTCAAGGGCAACCTGGTGGGCGTACCGTTTCGCCGGGGCGTCAAACAGGACGGGAAGATCAACGGCGGTATGCCGGCCGATTTCGATCCGAAGGAGCACGGGCTCACGAAGCTGAAGGTCGCCTGCCGCAACGGCGTGATCTTCGCATCGTTCGATCACGACGTGCAGCCGCTCGAGGACTATCTCGGTCCGACCATTTCGCGATATTTCGATCGGCTCTTCGATGGCCGCAAGCTGACTGTGCTCGGCTACAACCGTCAGCGTATCCCCGGAAACTGGAAATTGATGCAGGAAAACATCAAGGACCCGTATCACCCCGGCCTGCTGCATACCTGGTTCGTCACATTCGGCCTTTGGCGGGCCGACAACAAGTCCGAACTGCGGATGGACGAGCACTTCCGGCACGCCGCGATGATTTCGACGCGCGGCGCCGGCGGCAAAGGAGAAGTCACGAGCGGTGTCACGAGCTTCAAGGAGCAGATGGCGCTCAACGACGACCGTGTTCTCGATGTCGTCCATGAACCGTGGTGGGGTGGGCCCACCGCCGTCCTGATGACGATTTTCCCGAGCGTCATCATCCAGCAGCAGGTCAACTCGGTCTCGACGCGGCATATCCAGCCAGTCGGGCCCGATGCGTTCGACTTCGTCTGGACCCACTTCGGATTCGAAGACGATCCCCCCGAGATGACGCAGCGCCGTTTGCGGCAGGCGAATCTGTTCGGTCCCGCCGGCTTCGTTTCCGCCGACGACGGCGAGGTCATCGAATTTTCGCAGGAGGCATTTTCGAAGAAGCGAAACCATCGCACGCTCGCGGAGCTCGGCGGGCGCGGCGTCGAAGAGGCCGAGCACATGGTGACCGAGACGCTGATTCGCGGGATGTATGACTACTGGCGCCGCGTGATGGAGGTTTGAAATGCTGGACTTCGAAACTTTTCAAGCGGTCCTCGCGCTTTATGCCGACTATGCGGCGGTACTCGATAGCGGCAACTGGGACAAATGGCCCGGGTTCTTCACCGAAGACTGTAGCTACAAGCTTCAACCGCGCGAGAACCACGAACGCAATCTGCCGCTTGCGACGCTTTCGTTCGAAAGCCGGGGCATGCTGAAGGATCGCGTCTACGGGATTTCCGAAACGATCTTTCACGATCCGTATTACCAACGCCATATCGTGAGCATTCCGCGCATCGTTCGCGCGGATCCGCAACGAATCGAGACCGAAGCGAATTACGTGGTGTTTCGTACGAAGCCCGATGGCATGACGACGCCGTTCAACGCGGGCAGATACCTCGATGTCATTCGCCGCACGGCCGATGGACTGAAGTTCGAATCGAAGCTTTGCGTCTTCGACAGCGAAATGATTCCGAATTCAATCATTTATCCCATTTGAGGCGAACCATGGCGGCACAATGGACGAAAGTCATTTCCATCGCAGAGCTTCCAGCCGACGACGTATCGGTGGTCACGCTCGAGAAACGGGAGCTCGCGCTCTATCGTATTGGCAGCGCGGTCTACGCTACGGACAATCTTTGCACCCACGGCAATGCCCGCTTGTGCGACGGATTTCTCGACGGACATGAGATCGAATGCCCGCTTCATCAAGGCAAGTTCGATGTTCGCACCGGACGCGCGATGTGCGAGCCGCTCACCGAGGATATCGCGACCTATCCCGTCGAGCTGCGGGGCGACGACGTTTACGTCGAAGTATGAGCGCCTCGTAAAACGATTCGATCGGCGCGCAGCGACATCGCGCCTGTCCAGACTCAGACTCATAAAACACTAGGCAACATCTGGAGGAGACATAGCTATGCAATCGCACACTGCGAGTGTGGACGTGCGCGCGTGGATGGACGCGCAACGTTTTTCGCCATTCCAATGGTGGGTTCTTATTTTGTCGTTCTGCGTCGTCGCCGTGGATGGCCTCGATACCGCATGTGTCGGCTTCATCGCGCCGGCATTGAGACAGGCGTGGCACATTGGGCCTTCGGTGCTCGGCATGCTGTTCGGTGCCGGCCTTGCAGGCTTGATGATAGGGGCGTTCGTATTCGGACCGGTCGCCGACAAAATCGGGCGTAAAAGAACGTTGATTGCGTGCGTCGCCTTCTTCGGTCTCGCAAGCCTCGGATGCGCCCGCGCTCCGACGATCGAATCGCTGATCGCGCTGCGCTTCGTCACCGGTCTGGGGCTTGGCGGAGCGATGCCGAATGCCATTGCGTTGACGTCCGAGTATTGTCCGCAAAGCCGGAAATCCTTCCTGACCACAGTGATGTTCTGCGGTTTCACACTGGGTTCCGGCTTGGGCGGCGTGCTGTCGGCGCATCTCGTGCCCGAGTATGGGTGGCGCGCTGTGCTCATTGCCGGAGGCGTCCTTCCGCTTGCGCTCGTGCCCGTTCTGATCGTGTCGTTACCGGAGTCGGTTCGTTATCTCGTGGCCGCAGGCGAAAAGTCCGAGCGCGTCGCGAGTTTGCTTGCGCGCATCGCCAAGCATGAATTCACCGAAAAGACGAGATTCGTCCTGGCCGAGGCGAAGGCGGAAGGATCGCCGGTGCGCCAATTATTTGCCAATGGGTTTCGCGCAGGGACGCTGCTGCTGTGGTGCATCTTCTTCATGAGCTTGTTGATCGTCTATCTGATGACGAACTGGCTTCCCACGATCGCACATAACGCCGGCATGAGCTTGGCCGACGCTTCTCGTTTGATGATGCTCTATCAGATCGGTGGAACCATCGGTGCGGTGGCGATCGGCAAGACGATGGATCGGATCAAGCCACCCGTCGTACTCGGTGCGGCTTATGGCGCAGGCGCGCTGCTGATTGCGGCGCTGGGCCACGCGCAGGGCATGCCGTTGATGCTCGCGGTAACGGGAGTCGGTTTTTGCATCAGCGGTTCGCAGATCGGCGCGAATGCTTACGCGGCTCAATACTATCCGACCGAAAGCCGTGTGACGGGCATCAGCTGGGCGTTGGGTGTCGGACGTCTGGGATCGATCGTCGGATCGCTATCGGGCGGCTTGTTGCTCGCCATGAACATTTCGCAATCCTCATTGTTCATGCTTGCCGCCGTCCCCGCGCTGCTGGCTTCGCTAGCGGCGTTTCGTTGCTACCCCCGGGAGCCTGAAGGCATCGCGGCAGTAACGACATGACAACTGTCTGAGGTATCATCGGGCCTGCTTCGGACTTGAGTTCCGATCGTCTGCGCGCTTTGGGGCGCGTGACAGTTGAATGTCGACAATAACTCAGGGGAAGTCATGCGCCTTGCGGGGCTTTGCATCGGGGCCGTTGCCGCGACGGGGCTCGCAGCCTGCGGCGGAGGCGGATCGTCATCGGTCGCCGACGCGTCGTCGGCCGCCGCGGGTTCCGTCGTGGCGTCTTCCGCGGCGAGCACTTCGTCGGGAGGCGCTTCGGCTGCGACGGCATCGGCCGCGACGCACTGGATGCCGGTACAGACCGACACGTGGCAGTGGCAGCTGACCGGCGCAATCGATACCAGTTATCAAGTCGGCGTCTACGACATCGATCTTTTCGACGCACCGCAATCGGTCATCGACAGTTTGAAGGCGCAGGGTCGCAGGGTGGTTTGCTATTTTTCGGCAGGCACCGCGGAAAACTGGCGGCCCGACTACTCGCGATTCCTGCCGTCCGATCTTGGCAACAGCGTGCAAGGGTGGTCCGGTGAACGCTGGGTCGATACGCGATCGACGAACGTGCGCAACATCATGTCGGCACGGCTCGATCTGGCCGTCAGCAAAGGGTGTGATGGCGTCGAGCCCGATAACGTGGACGGTTACACGAACAACCCCGGATTACCGCTCGACAGCTCGACGCAAGCCGACTTCAACCTCTTCATCGCAAACGCCGCGCATGCGCGGCACTTGGCTGTTGCGCTGAAGAACGACATCGAGCAATTAGGCGCGTTGGGTGCGAGTTTCGACTTTGCAGTCAACGAGCAATGCCACGCTTTTAACGAGTGCAGTGCCTATGGCGCATTCCTGGCCTCGGGTAAAGCCGTTTTCAATGCCGAATACGCGTCGAAGTACGTGCAAAACACGGGCGGCGCGCGCGATCAGCTTTGCCAGACCGCGAAAACCGAGCGCCTCCGCACGCTGGTGTTACCGCAGGCCCTCAACGACAGTTTCCGCTTCAGTTGCGATTGAGGGCCGCTGCGGCGGCGCGCACGCTCAGTGATATCCGAACATCGACCGTTTATTCATATCCGGTGTCATCGCGGGCATGGTATGTCCGGTTTCCGCAGTGCCCGTCGCCGTTCCGCCGACGTCGGTCGCCGATGCGTCGTTCATGCCGTTGTGCTTTGCGGCGACGCGCGCTTCGGCAGCCTGAATCTCGGCCGGATAGGTTCCCCGATTGCCATGCGCCGGGTTATAGCCGGCATGCTCGAGCTCGATCAACTGAGCCCGTACCTGATCGCGCGTCACCGGCCCATTGGATGTTTGAGCGAATGAAAGGGCCGGCACGACGAGTGTGATGGCAATGGCGGTGGTTTTGACGATGGCTTTCATGGTGCGACCTCCCGATCTGTTTGCCAGTTGCGCGCAAGATCGTTCGCGCTCGGCAATATCAGCGTAGGGCGCCAATCTTAAGGATGGCTTAGTCGAAAGCGGTCAATCGCCACGGGTCCGTTTGCCGGGGGCTTCGCGCGGCGGCCGCGCGCCGCGTTTGCCGAGCAGGCTCAGCAGATGGCCGCCCCAAAAAAGGAGTGCGACGATGGCAAAAATCAGACAAACACCCACAAGGAGCTTGATCACGATCATATCGGTCGGTGCGCGAGGTTATTGTCAGCGTAATGATATGCCTGCTTGCGACTCCTTTCCCAAAACGCATGAGCGCCCCGTCCGGCGCGGGTCACGGCGCCATGACCGTCGATCGAAGGAGTGCCGGACAACGCGAACGGCTCCCTAAAGCAACGCCTGCCCGGTGTCGATATGGAGGGAAGGCTTGTTGCCGTAACGGCGAACGTGCGGTCGGGTTTCCTCGGGGTGTTATCGAAGTCAACCGGATGCATCCTTCCAGCGTTTGTTAGATCACAATTTGCTACATCGATCGGTAAAGGGGCTTGATCGCTCTTCTCGACGGTCGGCGACAGGCGTCAGTGCTGTCGCGGGCCGGGAGCGGCTGGTCGTGTTACCGGTGTCCAGGAAATATGCAGCGACATGAGGGGGAGTACCGCCGAAAGGCGCTGACAGCGCTTCGCGGTACGTATCGACGCATCGATTACAAGCGGTTGGTGTCGCCCGCGCTCGCGCTGGGTATCTGCGTACTGCTGCTGGTGGCCATCCAGCACATGTCGCAAGGCATCAACTATCACTCCGTCAGCCGGCAGTTGTTCGCCATTGCTCCGGACAGGTGGCTGATCGCGCTCGGCGCCACGGCACTGAGCTTCGTCGCGCTCGTCGCGCGCGACGCCATCGGGCTGCGCCACGTCGCGGCCAAGGTGCCGCGCCCATTGCTCTGGGTGGGGGCAGCGACCGGGTCGGCGCTCGGCAATGCCGCGGGCTTCGGCGCCTTGACGGGCGGCGCGGTGCGTTGTCGCGTGTATGGTGCGGTGGGCGTCACGCCTGCCCAGGTGGGCCGCCTCACGGTGTTCACTGGCGTCTCGCTGGCCCTTGCACTGTTGCTGTCTAGCGCGCTGGGCGCGCTCTGGGATACGGCGCCGCTCGCGGCGATGATGCATGTGGGCCGCGCCAGCCTCGCGATCGGCAGCGCGCTCGTGCTGGCCCTGTTGGCGGTCATCGTCGCTTGCTGCGGGACTGCAACGCGACAACTGCGCACGCGCTGGCGGGCTCTGGCGTTCGACATCCCTTCGCGAGCCGATCTGATCTGGGAAATCGCGCTTGGGGTACTGGATGTGGTCGGCGCCGGCGCGGCGCTCTGGGTCTTTCTCCCGCAAACGGATGTAAGCTTCGTCAGCTTCCTGACCGTCTATTCGGCGGCGCTCCTGCTCGGCATGGTGGGCCATACGCCGGGCGGCGTCGGCATATTCGAGTCCGTCATGGTCTTCGCGCTGGGCGGGGACTTGAGCGCACCGTCGCTGGTGGCGGCTCTTCTCGCTTACCGCGTGGTTTATTTCGGGCTGCCGCTTCTGCTGTCGGCCGGCGTGCTGGCCGGCTTCGAAGGGCGTGCGCTTCGCCAGCGCCTGCCGCTACGGCGCGTCGCGGGTCTGGCGCAACTCGCGCCGCTTTTTTTGTGCCTCATTACATTTCTCGCGGGCTCGATGCTGATCGTTTCCGGCGCGACGCCGGCTTTCGGCCGCCGGCTCGCGATTCTTCGGCATCTGGTCCCGCTTTGGGCGCTCGAGAGTTCGCAACTGGTCAGCGCCGTGCTCGGCGTGCTATTGCTGTTCGTCGCTCGCGGGTTGCTGCGCCGACTGGATGCGGCCTGGTGGCTCACGCTGACGCTCGTGGCCGTCAGTCTCGTCCTTTCCGTCATCAAAGGGCTGGCCTTCGTCGAAGCCGGCATCCTCGCTTCGCTGGTCGTATTGCTGCTTTGTACGCGTCGCCGGTTCAGCCGGCGCTCGTCGCTTTTCGCGGAGCGTTTCACGCTTGGATGGGTCATGTCCGTGGCGATCGTGATCATGTGCGCCGCGTGGATCATGTTCTTCGCGTACCGCAACGTTCCCTACAGCAACGATCTCTGGTGGCAGTTCGCGTTCGACGAGCGCGCCTCGCGCTCGCTGCGCGCCATGCTGGCGGCCGGATTGTCCGCGGCGGCTTTCGCGCTGTGGCAACTGCTGCGTCCCGCCAAGGGGCGTTTCGTCCATCCGAGTTCGGAAGACCTGACCGATGCGGTTCAGATCATCCGCGGGCAAGAGCGCAGCGATGCAGGGCTCGCGATGATGGGGGACAAGAGTTTTCTTTTCTCGGGTTCGCGCCAGGCATTCCTGATGTATGCCAAGCACGGTCGCACGTGGGCGGCCCTGCACGATCCGGTGGGGCCCCGGTGCGAATGGGCCGAATTGATCAACAAATTCGTGGCGCTCGCGCATGCGCACGGCGGCCGCGCGGCGTTCTATCAGGTCCGCGCGGATTCGTTGCCGCTCTATCTGGATTCGGGCCTCACGCTGATGAAGCTCGGCGAGGAGGCTCGCGTGGGCCTCGATGCGTTCGATCTGAACGGGCCGAAGCGGGCGGCGTTGCGTTATTCGCTGCGCCGCGCGCAACGCGACGGCTGCACGACGGAAGTCGTCGATGCGCCGGATATCCCCGCTTACTTTGAAATACTGCGGGATATTTCCGATCGCTGGCTCGGCAGCCGGGCCGGCCGTGAAAAGAGTTTTTCGGTGGCCGCATTCAGCGAGGCCTACCTCGCCGCGCAATCCGTGATGCTGGTCCGTCAAAACGGCGTGCCGGTTGCATTCACGACCTTCATGACGACCGATCTGAATGTCGAGGCGACGGTGGGCGTGATGCGGCATCTGCCGGAAGCTTCGCCGTACGTCATGGACTATTTGTTCATCGAACTCGCGATGCATTTGAAAAGCGCGGGATATCGGTTCCTCAGCCTCGGCATGGCGCCGTTTTCCGGCGTCCAGCCGATGCCGCTCAGTTCGCCGCTTCATCGGCTCGGATCGATGGTCTGGAAATTCGGCGGGCGTTTCTATAATTTCCAGGGATTGCGCGCATTCAAAGGCAAATTCCAGCCAGGCTGGGAGCCGCGCTATCTCGCGGTCTCCGGCTGGATCGGCGCGCTTATGACCTTGGTCGATCTTTCAATTTTGGCGGGCGGTCGCCGTTCATGACAATTCGTTTGGCAGTACGAAAATTGGGTTCGCTCGCCATGGCGGCGGGCATGTTGATTTGCGGCGCGGCGCATGCCGAGCCTGCGCGTATTTCGGGCGGTCGCTACGGCGACGTTACGGTGGCGTGGCCTACGGGCGAGTTGCGCGGCTTCGTCGTGCTCTTCTCGGCCGGCAAGAGCTGGAAGCCGGCCGATCAGCAAGCCGCCGAGGCATTGGCGCATGAGGGGGCGCTGACCGTAGGCGTCGATACCGAGCGCTATACGGCCCGTCTCGCGGCGGACCCGAATCCTTGCCAGCAATTGGTCGGGGACGCGGAGGCGGTCAGTCATCAGCTCGAGCGGCAACTGAAGTCGAGCCGCTATTTCGCACCGATCGTCGCGGGGACCGGCGCGGGCGGCACGCTTGCTCTGCACGTGCTCGCCCAGGCGCCGGCGAATACGGTGGCGGGCGCCGTATCGATCGATCCGCACGGCACCTTGGACAAGCGGATCAAGCTTTGCCCTCCCGATCCGACGATCAGCCGCGGCAGCGTCTTGCCCGGTTTCGTGGAAACGGGCGTGACGAGCCCGGGCGGCATTGCCCCGATGCGCCAGGCCGAACGTTCGGCCGTCAAGGAAGGCGCCGATTCGCCCAGTTTTCGGAATCGGAAGGACGACAAGAGCCTGACCGCACCGGTCTTGACGCAGCCGCCGCATCTGTTTGCCGCGACCACGACGCGCAGCGAGCAATTCGTCACGCTGGTCCGCCCACATCTGCTTGCCGATACGGTCGGCGAACAGGACGTTTCGGATTTGCCGCTGATCGAATTGCCGTCGGCTCATCCGCGCGGGATGCTCGCGATCGTCATGTCGGGTGACGGCGGCTGGCGGGATCTGGACAAGAGCATTGCCGAGGAGTTCGCCAAGGATGGCGTCTCCGCGGTTGGCTGGGACAGCTTGCGTTATTTCTGGAGCGAGAGAACGCCGGAGCAGGTGAGCCGCGACCTCGCCCGCGTGATTCGTTTTTATTCGGCGCGGTGGCATATCAAATCCGTTGCGTTGATCGGCTACTCGTTCGGTGCCGACGTGATGCCGTTCGCCTACAATCGGCTACCGGCCCCGCTGCGCGAGAAAGTTGCGCTCGTCTCGCTGCTGGGCTTTGCGCCGACGGCCGATTTCCAGGTTCGGGTAACCGGTTGGCTCGGCTTGCCGCCGAGCGACAAGGCGTTGCAGGTGCGCCCGGAGGTGGATCGGCTCCCGGCAGGACTCGTCCAGTGTTTTTACGGCGAGACTGAGGAAGACAGTCTATGCCCAGCGCTTGCCGGCACGCGGGAAGTCATTCGCACGCAAGGAGGCCACCACTTCGGCGGCAGTTACGGCGAGATGGAAGATCAGATTCTCGCCGCCTGGGAAAAGCGCATGCCGGTGCAGGTCACGGGCGCCAAGCCCTGAGCCCGATGGGCGCGCGCAACGCGCGCCGTTTCGCCTTCGGCGAATGTCGTCCTGCTCGAACGAGACGCTCAAATAGCTTATATTGAGCGGGCTTGTTCGCAGGGAGTCGTCAGTCGGCCGCGACGTTCGTTTTCGTCTTATCGTGTGCCTCCTTTGCTTATCCATTCAACGCCGCGGTTTTCCGATACCGCCGGCCCACCAGGAGATCGTCTCATGGACGCACAGCAGCTCATTTCCGAGTTTCTTTCCTCCGAGCATGGGGCTCAGGCGGCTCAGGCATTGGCGTCGCAAGGCATTGGCGCCGACGATGCTCGGCGGATGCTGAGCCAGGCGGCGGAGACGGCGCATGCTCACGTCGAAGAGCAGGGCGGGGGCTTGCTCGGCCAAAGCCCGGGCAAAAGCTTTTTTGCCGCGTTTGCCGCAGGTATCGTGCGCGGCGACGGTGTTTTCAAATCGCTGATGGAAGGCGGCGAAGGCGTGCTCACCGGACGCGTCGCCGAGTCGATCGCGAACCGGATGGGCGTCGATCCATCCGTCGCATCGACGGTCGCAGCCGCCGCGACGCCCTATCTCGTCGCCTTCCTGAAGGAAAGGCTGGGCTGAGGCTCGCTATCGCGATCCCAGTGTGGACCGGGCCGCGCGGCGGGAGCGCGGCGCGCGCAACGAGGGGACTCAAATGACGCGGGACGACGAAGCGGCATGGCGCATAGGCATTCTGTATTCGCGTAGCGGCGTCACGGACGCAACCGAGTCGGAACATTTCTTCGGCACGGTACTCGCGATCGAAGAGATCAATGCCAGCGCAGGCGTGGCAGGGCGTCTGCTCGATCCGGTCGCATACGATCCCAAATGCGATGCCGACGAGTATCGCCGGCTCGCCACGCGCATGTTGCAGGAAGACGACGTGACCGTCATCTTCGGCTGCTCGACATCGTCGAGCCGCAAGGCCGTGCTGCCCGTGATCGAACGCAACAATGCGCTGCTCTGGTACTGCTCGATCTACGAGGGGTTCGAGTATTCCCCCAATGTGATCTATACCGGCGCCGTGCCCAACCAGAACAGCATGCAGTTGGCCGCATGGTTGTTGCGCAATCGGGGCCGCCGGTTTTTCCTGGTCGGCGCGGACTACATCTATCCGCGCGAATCGAACCGGATCATGCGCGATATCGTCGAGGAGCACGGCGGCGAAATCGTGGATGAAGTCTATTTGCCCAGCGACGCGGAGCCCGCGGCGCTCGAAACGGTGGTCGCCGAAATCGCTCGCATGCGGCCCGACGTCGTCTTTTCAACGCTGATCGGACGCGGCGCACGCGCGTTTTACAAGCTGTATCGCGACCACGGGCTCGATCCCGCCGAAATCCCCATTGCCAGCCTCACGATGACCGAAGGCGAGATACGCATGATCGGCCCGGCGTTGTGTGGCGGACATATCGTTTCCGCCACCTATGTCAATTCATTGGACAATCCGGGCAATCGGCGCTTTGTGCAAGCGTGGCGGGCTCGGTTTGGCGACCAGCCGGCCAGCATGTGGTCGGAGATGGCATATAACCAGGTGCACCTGTTTGCGCTTGCATTGGCGCGTGCGCAGAGTCTCGACACGTCGAAACTCGTCGATGCGGTGCATGAAGTCGAGTTCGACTCTCCCGAAGGTCTGCTGCGGATCGATGCGGGCAACAATCATGCGATGCTGACGCCACGTGTTGCCGTGTGCAAGCCGGACGGGACCTTCGATGTGGTCTGGGAGGGGCGCGAGCCGGTCAAGCCCGACCCCTATCTGACCACGTACGGATTCGCCGAATTCTGGCTGGACGGAGATTCAGCATGAGCGCCACCGCGCGACGTCTGTTCGACGATCTGCGCTCGCTTCGGGTCGCGGTCATCCATCCGCCCGGAGACGACCGAAGCATCCTCGAGGAGCAACTGCGCCGGATCGGCTGTCCGGTGCGCATCGTGTGGCCGTTCCCGCCGCAGTTGCCCGCGGACGCGGACGTCATCCTGTTTTTGGTTGGACCGGAGCTTCGCAGCGCGGGCAACTGGTGTGCGGCCGATACCGCGGCGACGCTGATTGCGCTGTCCGACTACGAAAACCCCACGGCATTGAAAATGCTGGTCGATACACAGGCGCACGGCGTGATTGCCAAACCGTACCGTTCGACGGGCATTCTCAGCACGCTCGTGCTCGCGCGTGCATCGTCAGGCTATCAGCAGCGTTTGCAGAACAAGATCGGCAAGCTCGAGGAGGCGATCAAGTCTCGGCGCCATGTCGAAAAGGCCATTCGTACGCTGATGGACGCGCATCGCCTCAGCGAAAACGAAGCGTATGAGCATATTCGCTCGCGCGCGACGGAATTGCGCGTGACCGTCGGAGAGGTCGCGACGATGGTGATCGATGCGCACGAAGCGATGGAAAAGCTCGGGCTGGGTAAGCCCGGGAAACGATGACAGACATTCGAAGCAAGCTATTCGCGATGAACATTCAAATGCGCCGCCACATTGCTGCGGTCTGGTGGCTCGCCACTGCCCTAGCGGCCTCGCACGCGTTCGCGGAAGAAATCGGCAGTGTCAATACGAACTTCCGATTGCCGAAATCGGACCGCGTGGTGGTCGAGGCTTACGACGATCCGGCCGTGCCCGGTGTGACCTGCTACGTCTCGCGTGCGAGAACGGGCGGCCTCAAGGGGGCCTTCGGCGTAGCCGAGGACCCGACCGAAGCATCGATCGCTTGCCGGCAAGTCGGCCCGATCCGTTTTCAAGGCACGGTGCGCCAGCAAGAAGATGTCTTTACCGAGCGGATGTCGCTGATTTTCAAAACCTTGCACGTGGTGCGAATCGTCGACGCCAAACGCAACGCGCTCGTCTATATGACGTATAGCGACCGCGTGGCGTCGGGGAGCGCAAAAAACAGCGTGAGCGCGGTGCCGCTTCCCCCGGGAACACAGATTCCGCTCAAGTAGAGGTTCCGATCCGTCGATCGCGTCCGCGTACCCGCGTCAACGAATCCGGAAGACGCCGCCGATACCGACGCTGACGGGGGGCGGGGCGTAGTACGCCGGCGCATAGGTGTAATAGCCTGGCGCCGGTCCATAGGCGTAGGGCGGTGCGACCACGCAGCCGCCAAGGCCGACTGCGAGCGCAAGTGTAAGAAGAAGCTTTGGCATCGTATTGTTCTCGTCGAGTGTCAAAGGGTGCCGCCAGAAATTCGCGATGCAATGATTTGAAGGGCGTCTCAATTGAGGCGACGAGCCGAGTCTAATGCGCAACATTCCGGAATGGGTTTCGCGCAGCTTTACACGTGTTACCGGTTGTGACTGCTGCAGTTCAACGGGGGGCGACTGCGGGCTTTGCCACGGCGCTGCGCGACGCCTGCCGGCGGGCGCAGCGGACCATTAGCATAACTAAATAATATTTATCGGTATTAACTTATCGTTCCTGAAAATTAGGCTTATCGGGTTTATTCCATCTCAAGTCCAGGGCAAATGTGCCGATAACGATTGCAGGCGGCATGCTCCGTTATTCGTAATACGGATGCTTCGAATTCCGCTCCGGCACCGCTCCAAAAACAGGGACGAAATGAACTCCAAACTCACGATCAAGGGACGCATCGCTTTGGCGATGGGCTCGCTCGGTGTGTTGCTGATCGCTGTCAGTATCTTGGGCTTGATCGGCATGAGCCGCGCAACGGACGCGACGTATGCGGTCTTTTCGGACAACCTGCCCAGCGCGGTCGCGACGGGCAACGCCGCGGCATTCGTTTTGCGCGAGCGCGTCGTACTGGATCGCGCCGCGTTGACACCGGATGCGCCCGACGTGCAAGCCACGTTCGATCGTGCCAGACGGTATCGCGATGTTTCGAATCAATGGTGGAACAGATATCTCGCACTCCCTCGCGATGGCGAAGAGGACCAGCTTGCCGGCAAGGTTACGGCGACCCGTCAGCAGATGTACGAGGCGATCGATCGTGTCATCGACGCGATCAAGGGAAAGGATGCGAGCGAGATCCGCGCGAAGACGTCGGCTCTGACTGCGCCTTATGTGGCGCTCGGCGCGGCAACCGATGCGTTGACGGATCTTCAGGAGCGCAAGGCGAAAGCGCGCTATGACGGCGCCAGCAGCCAGTACCGGCTGTTTCGTGCGCTCGCGATCGGTATGTTGCTGATCGGTGCCGGCGCAGCGGTGCTTGCCTGGGTGTCTTTACGCCGCGCCATCGGCCGGCCGCTCGACGTGGCGCGCGCACACCTGAGGGCAATAGCCGAGGGCGATCTGAGCCGTGCCGTACCCGTCACGAGCCGCGACGAGATGGGCCAGATTCTCGAAGGGCTCGCGCGCATGCGCGACGCATTGCGCGACACCGTGCGTTCGGTTCGAGACGGCAGCGAATCGATCGCACAGGCCACGCAGCAGATCGCCGCCGGAAATCTGGATCTGTCCGCGCGCACCGAGGAGCAGGCCGCGTCGCTGCAGCAGACCGCGGCCGGCATGGAGGAATTGACCGGGACGGTCCGTCAGAACGCCGATAATGCGGGGCACGGCAGCAAGGTGGCCGAGGATGCCACGACGGTCGCCCATCGCGGCAGCGAAGTGTTCACGCGCGTGGTCGGGACGATGGGCGAGATCAGCGATAGTTCATCGAAGATCGCCGACATCATCGGCATCATCGAAGGCATCGCTTTCCAGACGAACATTCTGGCGCTCAATGCCGCCGTCGAAGCCGCGCGTGCCGGCGAACAGGGACGCGGTTTCGCCGTGGTGGCCGGTGAAGTCCGCGCGTTGGCGCAGCGATCGTCGGGTGCCGCCAAGGAGATCAAGCAACTGATCGACACATCCGTATCGCGCGTGCAAGCCGGTGCGTCCTACGTCAACGAGGCGAGTACCGCCATGCACGAGATCATGGGCTCCGTCGCACAAGTCCGGGAAATCATGACGGGGATTGCATCGGCATCGTCCGAGCAGCGTGTCGGTATCGACCAGATCGCGCTGGCCGTGACGCAGATGGATACCGTCACTCAGCAAAACGCCGCGCTCGTGGAGCAGGCGGCCGCGGCCGCACAGTCGCTCGACCAGCAGGCCATGAAGCTGAAAGAAGCCGTCGCGATTTTCAAGCTCGACGCCTAGCGGTCTCAGCCCACATCGTCGTCCGCTTCCTTGCGCTCGCGCCGCGCTTCATTGCCGCGGCGAGCCCGCAGACGCTGGCGCGAAAGCACATGGATGACTTCCCCGGGGCTGGCGCCCGGGGGTATTTCGTTCCGGATCACATTGGGCAGCATGGGGCGCCCCGCGCGATGTCTGCGCAGCGCGCGCGCAATGGCTTTACGGCAGTCTTCCCCGTGGCAATCCCATTCGTCCCGGATTTTTCCGCAGTATTGACACTTTTCCATAGCGAACAGTCTAGCGGCAATCTCACGAGATGTCCGCGCGCGTGGCCAGATAGACGCCCAGGGCCGCAAGCGCCATGCCGAACCACGCGCGCACCGCGATGGGCTCGTGCAGTGCCACGAGCGCGATAGCGGCGGTGGCGGGCGGCACGAGAAAGAACAGCGCCGAGACGCGCGAAGCTTCGCCGTAGCGCACCATCGCCAGCAGCAGATAAATGGCGACGAGCGAATTGCAGATGACGAGATAAGTCAGCGAGCCGAGCAATTCGATTGTCCACTGCACGTGCATCGGCTCGAGAAAAAACGCGAGCGGTGCGCTGATGGCCAAGCCGACCGCGTATTGCACGAGGCTCGCGGAAACCGGATGCGTCGTCGTGCCGAAACGTTTTTCCCATAACGTGCTGCCGGTGATCGTCAGCAAGGCGAGCACCGCGAAGATCAGCGCCCATGTCGATGAGATATGGATGGACGATTGAGCGGTAATGACGATGACGGCACCTGCCACCCCGAGCGCCAGTCCGAGCCACCGTTTTCGACCGACATGCTCGCCTGCCATCGCGGGTGCGAGCAAACCGATGAGGATCGGCTGCTGCGAGGTGATCAGCGCGACGGCGCCGGCGGACATGCCGTATTTGAGGCTGAGATAGGTGAAGGCAAAGTAGCCGGCCTGCAGCAGCAGACCGGTCATCGCGAGATGAAGCCACGTTATCGGCCGCGAGGGAAATCCGGGCTTGAGCAACAGCGCGAGCGCAACGAGAATGCCGACGACGATGGCATAGCGCAGTGCCAGAAACGTCAGCGGGTCGGCGTAGCGCAGCCCGAGCTTCAAGAACACGAATCCGCTGGACCAGAGCAGCAAAAAAAGCGACGGTGCAGCTTTGAGCCAGCGCGGCCGGACGGCGGTGACGGGTTCGGTGGTATGCGACATCGCGTGTCTGTCTTTCGATTCGAAAGGAGCGGTCCGTTTTACCACATCGCACGGATTTGCGAGTCCAGGCGCGCGTGCCCTCCGGCGCGTGCAGTCGCGTTTTCCCGATCTCAAGAAACGATTCACGCTGCCGTAAAAAACGTCGATAGGAGGTGAAATCCTTTCGCCGGTCCGATAGCAATAGAGGAAAAAGTGAATCGTCTCAGCCTGAACGCCAAATTGTGGCTAGCCTTGGTCGTAACGTGGCTCGGCCTGTTGTTCCTGGGCGGCTGGGCCGCCATGCAAACGCGTGACATCATGCTTACCGAACGTAAGGCGGCTATTCGCAACGTGGTCGAGGCTGCCAGTGGCATCGTCGCCGAGTATGCGAAGCTGGCCGACAACCATACGCTCACCGAGGAGCAGGCCAAACACGAGGCGATGGCGCGTTTGTCCGAGATGCGTTATCCGGGCTTCGGATACCTGATGATCGCGAATGCGAAGCCCGTCGTGCTCATGCACCCGACGCTCGCCGATTTGCGCAACAAGGATGTCAGCAACTACGCCGATTCGAACGGCAAGCTGCTGTTCGTCGAGATGGTGAAGGTGGCGCAGGCGAACGGGCAGGGCTTCGTTCCCTATATGGCGCGTCTGCCGGGCAAGACCGACCGCGTGCCGAAAATCAGCTACGTCAAGCGCTTTGCACTGTGGGATTGGTATTTGATGTCCGGGCTTTATATCGACGACATCGATACGGCGTTCCATGCCGATCTGCTTCGCTATTTCATCGCAGTCCTGATTATCGGAGCGCTCGGCTCAGGCGCGCTCGTTACGATCATTCGCAACGTCAAACGCAGCCTGGGCGGCGAGCCGGCCTATGCGGCCTCGGTCGCACAGGTCATTGCCGAAGGCGACCTTTCGCATCGTGTCGTCGTCGATTCGGGAGACGGCAACAGCATGCTGCTCGCGATGCAGCGCATGCAACAGCACCTCGCGCAGGCGATCCGGCGCATCCGCGGCAGCACGAAGACGATCGAAGAGGCCGTGCAGCAGATTGCCTCCGGCAACCTCGACCTTTCGTCGCGCACGGAACAGCAGGCGGCATCGCTCGGCGAAACGGCCGCGAGCATGGAAGAGCTGACCGCGACGGTCAAACAAAATGCCGACAACGCGCGGCAGGCGAACCAGATGGCGACGGACACCTCGCGCATCGCAAACGAAGGCGGCGACGCGGTTCAGCAGGTGGTGGCGACGATGCAGAACATCGCCGACAGCTCGACGCGCGTGGTGGACATCATCGCCGTCATCGAGAGCATCGCGTTCCAGACGAATATTCTCGCGCTGAACGCGGCTGTCGAAGCGGCGCGCGCGGGCGAGCAAGGCCGGGGCTTTGCAGTGGTCGCCTCGGAGGTGCGGAATCTGGCACGCCGCAGCGCCGATGCGGCGAAGGAAATCAAGTCGCTCATCGAGGATTCGGTGAGCCGCGTGGAGGACGGCAAGTCGCTCGTCGCGGTGGCCGGCACGAAAATGGAGTCGCTCGTGCAGTCGGTCAAGCACGTGAGCGAGATCATTCGCGAGATTTCCTCGGCCTCCGAGGAGCAAAGCCGCGGTATCGAACAGGTCAATATCGCTATCGCACAGATGGACCAGACTACGCAGCAGAATGCGGCGATGGTCGAAGAGGCGGCTGCGGCGGCCCAGTCGATGCAGGAGCAGGCTCGCACGCTCGCCGATGTCGTCGACGTTTTCCGGCTGCCCGCGGAGGTTTGAACGTCACTGGGCGGCCGCGACGACAGGTCGAGAGCCGCCGCGCCGTTACGTGTACGGGCTGTCGTGCTGTCGTGCTTAACCTGTACGGTGCTGCGCAATCAATTGGACCGCCCCGCGATGGCGGCGCGCGCGACGCGGCATGCGGCGAGATCCCAGGCACCGCTGCCCACGGTTTTCAGCAACATCGGGGTATTGGCGGGTGCGCGCGCGGAGATTGCCGCGCCGATCGGCTGCACCGAGGACCAATCGATACCCGCTTGCAGCAGATCGCCGGCTTCTTCGCGTGCGGCCGCGAAATCGTCGACGAAGACGCGGCTCGCGCGAACGGTGTCGGGACCGATCTCCGCGGCGTCGGGCGTGAATGCGCCCACGGCTACGATCAGCCGGTCCGCGCGCGCAGGCTCGTTGTAAACGGGCGTTTTGCTCGTCGTCGCGGTCACGACGACGTCGATGTCATCGGCGATCGTTCCATTCGTCGGCAACACACGGATGCCTTCGTGGCCCGTCTCGTCGCAAAAGCGCTGTTCCGATGCGAGGGCCTTGCCCGCGACGAAGATCGTCGCGCTCGGATATAACCGCGCAATGGCCGCGGCATGATGGCGTGCCTGTTGTCCCGTCCCGATGACGAGGAATCCGCGCGGCGCGCGCGGATAGAGATACTTCACGCCGAGCATCGACAACGCGGCGGTTCGGCGTCCCGTTACCGTCGGCCCGTCGAGGATGAACTCCGGCGCACCGGTCACCCCGTCGCAAACAGTCACGGTGCCGAAGATGGTCGGCATGTTGCGCGCGGCGTTGCCAGGGCACACGCTGACGAGTTTATGGATGGCCACGTCGCTGGCGGCGGCGGGCATCGAAAGCAGCACGCCGTTGTCGGCCAAGGGTACGGCGGTGCGTACCGGCGAGCGAATCGCGCCCGCTTCGAGCTCATGCGCCGCATGGCTCAGCGCTTCGGTGAGCGAGGCGAAATCGAGGAGGCGGGCCGTGGCCGCGGCATCGAAGGTGGGAAGCGTCGACATGATGGGATCGGCAGACCGAATGTTCAAGGGCGGACGGGGTGCGCGTGCGTTTCGCCGATGCTATCTGAAAATGTTTCTGATTGGAAACGTATTTTGAAGGCGCCGATGGCCGCGCTAGATGCGATGCCGAGGCCGGCTTCATGAAACCGCCCGAGTCAGCCACTCATCTCACCGGCGAACCGTCATAGGCGCTGGCCTCGTCCAGGAGCCAGGCGCGAAACTGCTCGAGTGGCTTGCCGTGGCTCAACTCGGTCGGGTAGACGAGGTAATAGGCGGCCTCGGCAACGGAAGTCGCCTCGAACGGGATGACGACGCCGAGCTGCTCGAGCCGCCCTTCGACGAAGAACTTCGGCACGAGTGCGATGCCGAGTTCGGCTGCCGCCGCACTGAGGAGCATCGTATGGAGCTCGTAGCGCACGCCTTGCATCGCCCGGTTGTCGTCGACGCCGAGCTCGGAGAACCAGCGAGACCAGGCATCGGGCCGCGTCGTCGAATGCAGTAGCGGGTAGGCCAGCAACGCGCGGACGTCCTCGACGGGTTCGGGGATCAGAGCCGGCGAGCATACCGGTACCACCTCTTCGCCGAAAAGGTAATCGGACGATGTGCCGGGCCACGTGGGCTGTCCGTAATGGATCGCAGCATCGAAATGCGACTCCTCGAACGAGAAGGCATCGGTGCGCACGCCCATGTTGACGCGAATGTCGGGGCTGCGCGCGTAGAAGTCTTTCATGCGCGGAATGAGCCATTGCGAGGCAAATGTCGGCAACACGGCCAGCTCGAGCGAGCCGCCGCCGCTGCCGTGCGCGATGATCGACAAGGTGTCGCGATCGAGATATTCGAGGATGCGGCGCACTTGTGTGCCGTAAAGCTTGCCGGCTCGCGTCAGGACGACGCGTTGCTTCGAGCGCACGAAAAGGCGCACGCCGAGGTTCGATTCGAGCGACGCGATTTGCCGCGACACCGCACTTTCCGTCAGAAACAGCTCGCGGGCGGCGTGCGTGAAGCTCTCGTGGCGAGCCGCCGCCTCGAACGCGAGCAGCGCACTCATGTTAGGAATCCTGAACTTTCGCACGATCATTCCAAAAACGCATCAAGTCCCGATTTTATCTCGCTTTACGCTAGCGGGAATCGTTTCGATAATGCGCGCGGTGAAGATCCAACGAGAAAGAGCGATGCGTAACGCGAATGTCGAGCTGCTGCTGTCGAACCTGTTGGGCCGGGAAAAAGCCGATGCGCTTTTCTCGACGCTGAATTTCCCGTCGATCCTCGCCGACTGGGAGGCCGGGACCGTGACGCGGGCGGAGCTGGCGCAGGCCATGAACATGGCGCTGTTCGAAGACTTGCTCGCGCGCTCGCCGAACGGGCGGGCCTATACGCAGGAGACGGTTGCGCACGGCGGCTCCGTCTATTTCGATCATGGTGCGCTGCGTACTGTGCGCTGGACGCAGACTGGCGTTTTGCCGCCGGGCGAAGCGGCCTTCACGCGCATCTTGCGTCCGCTCGGGTTCCGGCTCAACGGCCGTTATCCGCTCGATAGGCTCGGCATGACAGGGCGCGCGTATGCGCACGAGGACGCCCCCGACGAAATCGCCCAATTCTTCGTGAGCGAGCTGCATCCCGAACGTTTCTCGACGGCATTCCAGCAAGCGGTGACGAACGTCGTCGGCACGTCGAAGGACCCGTTGACGCCGCGCTCGCTGGCACAGCTCTGGGAGCTCGAGCGCGATGGCGCGCTTCCGATCGATGCGGCGCAAGCGCTGCTCCCCGTCATCGTCGGCGCATTCGCGCGCCATCACGATGTGCCGAGCGAAGCGGATTACGAAACGCTCTTGAGCGAATCGGCCGAAATGGCGTGGATTGCGACGGAAGGCAATGCGTTCAATCATGCGACGGATCGCGTTGCCGATGTCTTCGCCTTGTCAGAAAGCGAAAAAGCCAAGGGCCGGCCGATGAAGCCCGAGGTCGAGCGTTCCCGGTCGGGGCGTGTCTTTCAGACCGCGTACCGCGCCGATATCGTGACGCGGACGTTCAAGGCGGCTGACGGCGCGCTCGTCACGCGAGACGTTCCGGGTTCGTTTTACGAATTCATCACGCGCAAGCGCGAATTCGATCAGGCCACGCGTAGCTGGGTGACGGATCTGCGCTTCGATGCCGGCAATGCGCAAGGGATCTTCAAGATGACGGCGCATGCCGCCGCGTAATGTCCGGATGGCGGGTGCCGGCGCTCAGGCGGGTCTGGCGCTGCCACCGTTGGCAAGCGGCCTCGCTTCGCTGTCGTAGGGCGCGTAGCCTTCGTCGATGATCCAGAGGACTTCGGCGTCCTCGTCGCTCGTCGATACAGCGGCGTGGCCCATGCGGCTGTCGAAATAGATGCTGTCGCCCGCTTCGAGATGCGTTGGGGCGTACAGCTCGGAATACAAGCAAACGCTGCCGCTCAG
The DNA here is from genome assembly GCF_057351765.1 of Trinickia sp. Classification (NCBI taxonomy): domain Bacteria; kingdom Pseudomonadati; phylum Pseudomonadota; class Betaproteobacteria; order Burkholderiales; family Burkholderiaceae; genus Trinickia; species Trinickia sp. The sequence continues at coordinate 29,650 of NZ_JBMRBK010000021.1, forward strand.
CACGAAAAGAAACTCCTCGCCTTCGTGCCGTCCCCATTCCGTGAATGCGTCGAGCGAGTGCGCCGTGATCCGGATGCGAAACGGATGCATGGCCTTTTTTGCCAGTTCGGTGGCGAGCAATTCCATTTCGTAACAGCCGGCCGCGTGCGGTTGTCCCGCGCCTTTGCGCGTGACCGCGCGCCGGCCGCCGACGTTCGGTTTCGACGCGGAGCCGAACAGTTCGCTCAAGTCGATCTTGAGGCCGTGAACGATCTTTTGGAGGACGTCGAACGTCGGAGACATCACCCCGTTTTCGATCTTGGACAGCGTCGAGCGCGATACGCCGCATACGCGGCTTGCCGTTTCGAGCGTGTAACCGTGGAAGAGCCGCGCGGCTCTGACGCGCTTGCCGAGCTCCGAAGGCGCCTGCTCGGCCGGCTTCAAGATGGTCCTGTCCATGCGGGGGGGATTGGGTGGTACGGTCTATCGGTCCTGCGAGTTTCGCATCATAACATCGGCTCGCCGCCGCGTCGGGCCGCGGCGAGACGCCGCCGCTCGCGCGCGGATTCATCCGCGTGTGATGAGCAACGCGCATCACGTGTTGCGCAGATATCGTTTGCCAGTCGTTTAAAGGCTGAACACAATCGCGGCACGCGTTTTCGATCGCGGCTACGGCCAGTGCAATCGGGTCGGTGGTGGTGGTCACGCCGCGCTGGCATCCGCGCGCAATCGGCGTGGTTGCCGCACCTGTCGCGGGCGTGTATAGTTTCCTAACGTCCCAAAATTTCCTATCGGAAACAATCGAGGTACTTCCCGATGAACGCATCGACCATTCTGTCCGAGCTCGGTATTTCGCATCTTGCGGAAAGCGGCGACATCGCCGTTCGCTCGCCTATCGACGGCGCACTGATCGGTCGTGTGCCGAGCCATACTGCCGCCGACATCGACGCCGCACTGGCGAAGGCGCAGGCTGCCTTCGTGGCCTGGCGCGACGTACCCGCGCCGCGGCGCGGCGAACTGGTGCGATTGCTCGGCAACAAGCTGCGCGAGCGCAAGCAGGCGCTCGGCAGCCTCATCACGCTGGAGACGGGCAAGATCCTGCAGGAAGGGCTGGGCGAAGTGCAGGAGATGATCGATATTTGCGATTTCGCGGTCGGCCTATCGCGTCAGCTCTACGGTCTGACGATTGCATCGGAGCGCCCCGGCCATCGAATGGGGGAAAGCTGGCATCCGATGGGCGTGTGTACGGTCATTTCGGCGTTCAATTTCCCGGCGGCGGTGTGGTCCTGGAATGCGGCGCTCGCACTGGTATGCGGCAATGCCGTGATCTGGAAGCCTTCCGAAAAAACGCCGCTCACCGCGTTGGCGGTGGATAGCATCCTGCAAGAGGCGCTGCAAGCGTTCGGCACGGCGCCGGCCGGCTTGACGTGCCTCATCAACGGCGGTCGCGAAGTGGGCGCGCAGCTCGTGGGCGATCCGCGTTCGAACATCGTCAGTGCCACGGGTAGTACTGAAATGGGACGTGCTGTCGGCGTCGACGTGGCGCGCCGCTTTGGTCGTTCGCTGCTCGAACTCGGGGGCAATAACGCGGGCATCGTCTCGAACACCGCGGACCGGGAGCTCGCGCTGCGAGGCATCCTGTTTTCGGCGGTCGGCACGGCCGGCCAACGTTGCACGTCGCTGCGGCGTTTGTTCGTCCATGAAAGCGTGTACGACGAGACGGTCGAGCGTTTGAAGGCGCTTTACGGGAAGGTCGCGATCGGTAATCCGTTGCAGCAGGGCGTGCTGATGGGCCCGCTCATCGACGCGCAATCGTTCGAGCGCATGCAGGCTGCCCTCGAAGCGGCGAAGCGCGACGGCGGCAAGGTATTCGGCGGGGAGCGCCATACGGTGGCCGGTTGCGAGCAGGGCTTCTACGTGCGGCCGGCAATCGTCGAGATGCCGGCGCAGACCGGCATCGTGCTCAAAGAGACGTTCGCTCCGATCCTTTACGTCATGAAGTATCGCGACTTCGGCGAGGCAATTGCAGCGAACAATGCGGCGTCGCACGGCTTGTCGTCGTGCGTCTTCACGACCGATCTGCGCGAGAGCGAACGGTTCCTGTCGGCATCGGGCAGCGATTGCGGTATCGCGAACGTCAATATCGGCCCGAGTGGCGCGGAAATTGGCGGTGCCTTCGGCGGTGAAAAAGAAACGGGCGGTGGGCGCGAGTCGGGTTCCGATGCATGGAAGGCCTATATGCGCCGTGCAACCAATACGGTCAACTACTCGTCGGCATTGCCGCTCGCGCAGGGCATCGATTTTTCGATCGAATGATGCGGTGGCCGGGCGCTTGCCTTGCCAAAGGCACGTGCCCGGCTCGCCAATCGACGCGCCGCCGTTCGGTGTGCGCGTTTTTCCGACGCAATCCAAGGCGGGGCAACGCGTGAGCTCTCAAGTCGTTATCGTGGGCGGTGGCGTGATCGGCAGTTCGATCGCCTATTTTTTACGGGCATCCGATCCGACGGTTCCGGTCACCGTCATCGAGCGTGATCCGACCTACGCGAAATCGTCATCGGCGCTTTCGGCCGCGTCGATCCGGCAGCAGTTTTCAACGCCGTTATCGGTGCAAATGTCGCTGTACGGTATCGAGTTTCTACGCAATATCGGCGAGCTGCTGGAAGTCGACGGGACGAAGCCGTCGATCGATCTGCATGAGGGCGGCTATCTCTTTCTCGCGACGCCCGCCGGTGCTCCGACGTTACGTGAGAATCATGCCCTGCAAACGCGTCTCGGTGCCGATATCCATTGGCTCGATCGAGAAAAGCTGCAGGCGAAATTTCCCTGGCTGAACATCGAGGATCTCGAGGCGGGTGCCTTCGGCGCCAGCGGCGAAGGGTGGTTCGACGGGTACGGTCTCGTGCAGGCGCTGCGCAAGAAAGCGCAATCGCTCGGCGCGCGCTATGTTGCGGCCGAGGTCGGCGCCATCGCGCGAGCCGGACGCCGCGTCACCCACGTCGAGACGACCGACGGCGAGCGCTATCCGTGCGACATGCTCGTCAATGCGGCCGGGGCATGGGCGCGAAAGCTATCGGCGATGATGGGCATCGAGATTCCCGTCTTCGCGCGCCGGCGCAGCATTTTCAACGTATCGTCGCCGGCGCGCCTTTCGCCGTGCCCGTTGTTGATCGACCCGAGCGGGGTCTATTTCCGCCCGGAAGGCAAGACGTATATCTGTGGAACGTCGCCGAGCGCCGATAACGATCCGGACGATCTGCCGCTCGATGAAGTCGACCATGCCTTGTTCGACGACGTCATCTGGCCCACGCTGGCGCACCGCGTGCCGGAGTTCGAAGCGCTGCGAGTGGAGAACTGCTGGTCCGGCTATTACGAATACAACGTCTTCGATCACAACGCGATCATTGGCTTTCACCCCGATATCGACAATTGCATCTTCGCCAACGGCTATAGCGGCCATGGTCTGCAGCAAGGGCCGGCGACGGGGCGCGGTGTGAGCGAGCTGATCCTGGACGGCAAATATACGTCGCTCGATCTATCGCCGCTGGATTGGAGCCGCGTTATCGAGAACCGGCCTATCGTCGAGAAAAACGTCGTTTAGGCCTCGGCGCTATCGAATCCGATACCCGCCATAACGAAGCGAATGCCGAAGCCAGAGGGCACCATGTACCGATTCACCGAGCCGTTTGCTCATCCGTCCGGCTCGCCGATTCGAGAGCTGTTCAAATACGTCGGCCAGCCGGGCATGATTTCGTTCGCGGGCGGTTATCCGGCTGCCGATCTATTCGATGTCGAAGGACTGAACGCGGCTCAAACTCGTGCGTTCGAGTCGCCGGTTCGCTGCCTGCAGTATGGCCCGACGGATGGCCTGCCCGAGCTGAAGCAGGAAATCCTCGCGCTGATGGCGCGGCGCGGCGTGACATGCTCCGCCGATGAATTGCTGGTCACGACAGGATCGCAGCAAGGCTTCGATTTGCTGCTGCGCGTGCTCGTCGGTCCGGGCGACGTCGTGGCGACCGAGCAGCCGGCCTATCCTGCCGTCCTGCAAGCGCTGCGGCTTCAGCAGGCAAAGATCGTGACGGTGCCGATCGACGATGAAGGGATCGACGTGGCGAAACTGGCCGAGATGCTCGCAGCGGGCACGCTCGATCGGCCGAAACTGCTGTACACGGTGCCGACGTTCGCCAATCCTTCCGGCGCGATGCTCACGCGCGCACGCCGCATCGCGCTGCTCGAACTTGCCGTTCGTTATGGCTTCCTGATCGTCGAAGACGACCCGTACGGCGATTTGCGCTTCAAGGGCAGTGCGCTGCCATCGATCCTGGCGCTGGCGAAAGAAGTCGAGGGAGCGCTTCCGTGGGTCGTGCACTTTGGGAGCTTGTCGAAGATCGTCGCACCGGGCTTGCGCGTCGGCTGGACGATCGCGCCTGCCGAGATCGCCCGCCGCTGCGTCGTCGCGAAACAGACCGTCGATCTTTGCAGCTCGCCGTGGACCCAGGCGATCGCCGCGCAGTATCTGGCCGCGGGCTCGCTCGAGCGGCATTTGCCGCGCATTACCGCGATGTACGGTTGCAAGTGCGGTGCGCTATGCGACGCGCTCGAGGCGGAGTTCGGCTCGGCGATCGCGTTCCATCGTCCGCAGGGCGGGATGTTCGTCTGGGCCCGCATCGAGGGCATCGATTCATCGGCACTGCTCACGAACGCGATCGAACGGAAGGTCGTATTCGTGCCGGGCAAAGCGTTCTTTGCGGACGATGTCGACATCCATTCGCTCAGGCTGTCATTCGCGGCGCCAGGGATCGACGATATTCGCGAAGGCGTGCGCCGGCTCAAAGCGGCTTTCGACGACGGGGTGCAGCGGCGTCTATAGCGATGTGCCGCCTGCTCGCTGCGCGGCCAGCGCGAACAGTTCCCGAAAGCGGCGCCGTTCCTCCTCGCTCAGATGCGATGCCGCCTCGGGCATGACCAGGACGATGCGCAGCCTCAATTCGCCCCGGTTGCCCGAGGCGTCCGAGAGACCCTGCGCCGGCAGGCGGATCGTGCTGCCATGCCGGGCATTCGCTGGAATTGCGATGTCCAGATCGCGGCCCAGTACTTTGGCTGTGAGCGGACCGCCCAGCGTCGCGGTGACGAAATCGACTTCGAGTTCGCCGCTCAGATGCAGCCCTTCCCGCTGAAAATCGGGCCCACAGACGATGACGACCGTAAACGTCGCATCGCCGGGTTGTCCGCCGTGCATGCCCGCAAACCCGCCGCCGGGCACGACGATGCGCTGGCCGTCCCATGCGCCGCGCGGCACGTTCACCGGCTGCGATTTCGTTTGATATTCGACGCCCTTGCTTTGGCATGTCGCGCACCAGTGCGCGCTTTTCATACGCCCTTCGCCGCCGCATGCGGTACACGAGGCACCGTCGTAACCGGTGCCGTAGCCGGCACAGTTCGAACAGGGCAGCACCGTTGCGCGTGCGCTCGCGCCCCGGCATTGCCGGCACGTTTCGCTGACCTGGTAACTGGCGAGCACTTCGCCGCCGTTCAATGCCACGTCGAGCGGCACGTGCAACTGAGTATGCCGGTTTGCGCCACGCACGGGCATCGGGCCGCCGCTCGCCCCGTAGTGCTTCGACCAGGCGCCGGCCCCGCCCGCTCCTGCGCCGCGGTCGGCGTCGCCAGTCGAGGCGCGTGCTGGCCGCATGTCGGTCCTGCGTGTGCCGGCGGCGGGAGCCGGCTGCGCGCGCACGGGCGCCTGCCGCTGCCCCGTGAGGATTTCGAAGGCCTCCTGCACCTTTTTGAATAGCGATTCGGCGGCCGATTCCTCGCCCTTGTTGCGATCGGGGTGGTACTGCGCTCTCAGGCGGCGATAGGCTCGCTTGATCTCCGCCGCCGATGCGGCGCTCGGCAAGCCCAATCGTTCGTAGTACTCATCGAGGCTCACGGGTTCCACCCCAACTCTGCATTTCGCAAAGCCGCCAGTTTATCGCGTCCGGTTTCGGGTTCGGAAAACGGCGCATCGCCTGCGCTCGCGTCCGTGCGCCGGTCGAATCGCTCTTATCTCGGCAAACTTTCAATTATTGCTCGATCCGCGCGGCACGCATGGTGCGTAGCACTTCGGTCACGGCGGCAATGGTGCGCGCCACGGCACTTGCATCGGTCTGCCAATTGCATACCGAAATGCGCATGCACCGTTTCCCGCGCCAAGTCGTGTTGCTGAAAAGCGCCTCACCGGTTCGAAGCACTGCCTCGGTGACGGCGTCGGTCCATGCGTCATGGTCCCTTTCGGTTGCATCGGGCCGTGGGTCGATGAAGCGGACCAGGCCTTGATTGATGCGCGGCGCCCAGACGAGCTCCACACCCGGCTGTGCCGCTATGCCGACGGCCAATGCGTGCGCCGCCTCGCAACAGCGCTCGACCAGCGCCGCCACGCCTTCGCGGCCGAACTCGCGCAGCGCCGCATAGGTGGCAAACCCGCGGCCCCGCCGCGACCAGACGGGCGTCCAATCCTTCTGTTCGCGAACTGCTTCGTTGTACGAAACATAGCTTGCGTAATGCGACATCGCCGCTCGGTGCGCGTCGGCGTGGGCGACGAACGCAAAGCCGCTGTCGTAGGGCACGTTGAGCCACTTATGCCCATCGGTCGCCCAGGAATCGGCGTGCTCGACGCCGGTCAACAACGACTGGTAGCGTTCGCTCGCATTCGCCCATAGCCCGAAAGCCCCGTCGACATGGACCCATGCGCCGTGGCGATGCGCAAGCGGAATCAGTTCGGAGAACGAATCGTAGGCGCCGATGTTGAGATCTCCCGCCTGCAGCAGGACGATCGTCGGCGTGTCAGGCTCGGCGCGCAGCGCTTCGTCGAGCGTGGCCATTTCCAGTTGACCCATTCGATTCGATGGCAGTGCCTGCACGCATGCAGTGCCCATGCCGAGCAGCCGCACGGCCTGAGTGACGCTGCCGTGGAATTGATCGCTGCTGAGTATCCGGATGCGCGGCGCACCGAAGAGCCCGTCGCGCTCGACCTGCCAGCCCCGTTGTTCGAGCAGGGCATGGCGCGCGGCCGCGAGTGCCGTGACGTGGGCAGTCTGGCAACCGCTCGTGAGCGCGAAGCTTGCATGGGACGGCAGGCCGAGCAGTTCCTTGAGCCATGCGCCGCAGACTTCCTCGACGACTGCCTCGGCCGGTGCGCACGCGAACGACGCGGCATTTTGATCCCATGCGCTCGTGAGCCAATCCGCGCCGAGCGAAGCAGGCACGGCGCCGCCGATCACCCAGCCGAAGAAGCGGCCGCCCGCGCTTGCGACGATGCCGCCCTCCGTATCGGCCACGAGCTCGTCGATGACGCGCTCGGCCGGTATCGGTGCACGGTTGAGCGGCTTGGCGAGCCGGCTTCGTAATGTTTCAAGCGTGGCGGTAGCGGCGACCGGCCCGTCTTCGAGATTCCCGAGGTACGAGAGCGCATGATGCAGCGCGCGTTCGAGTGCAGGGCGGAACGGAGAACGTTCGCTCATGACAAATAGTGTCCTTGGTCTTTAGATGGACGTGCGTAACCGATGCAAACGGGATGCGAACGGCGCTGCGGCAGCGCTTCAGGTCGATGCCCTGCGTCGGCCGCGTTGGCCGCGGTAACGCGCTGAAGCGCTAACTCCGGCTGGCAGCATCGCAAGCCGGATGTTCGCTGCCGGCCCGCTCTCGCGCCGCTTTCGCGCCTTCGACCTGCAGCAGCGTGGGCAACGATACACCGTTCTTGGCGGCCGTTACTTCAGCGAGAATTGAAATGGCGATCTCGGGCGGCGTGCGGCTGCCGATATAAATGCCGACCGGCCCATGCAGCCGCGCGAGTTGCGCGTCGCCAAGATCGAACTCCTTGAGCCGCTCGCGCCGTGCCGCATTGTTTCGACGGGAGCCGAGCGCGCCGACGTAGAAGGCCGGCGTTTTCAGCGCTTCCATCAACGCGAGATCGTCGAGCTTCGGGTCGTGCGTCAGCGCGATCACGGCACAGCGTTCGTCGAGCTTCATGTCCATAACGGTATCGTCCGGCATCGTATGGACGACCGTCGTGCCTGGGATATTCCATTCCTCGGTGTATTCCTCGCGCGGATCGCAAACCGTCACTTGATAGTCCAGGCCCACCGCAATGCTGCAAAGATAACGCGATAGCTGCCCGGCTCCGATGACGAGCATGCGATAGCGCGGGCCATGGATCGTCGATAACGTGTCGCCGTCGAACTGCACGCCGTCGGTTGCCTGCGCGGGCGCGAGCGTGGCCGCGCCCGTTTTCATATCGAGCGTTCGCGCGACGAGCCGGCCGGCTTCGACCGCGCGGTAGAGTTCGTCGATGCCGCTTGCCTTCGTCAGCGGTTCGAGCACAAGTTCGATCGTGCCGCCGCAAGGCAAGCCGAAGCGATGGGCTTCCTCCGCCGTGATGCCGTACTTCACGGCCTCGGGGCTGCTGCCGCCTATGCCGTGGCGGCGCACGCGGTCGATCAGATCGTCTTCGATGCAGCCGCCCGATACGGAACCGGCCACGAGGCCGTCGTCCCGCACGGCGAGCATCGCGCCTTGCGGGCGTGGGGACGACCCCCACGTCTTGACCACTGTGACGAGCAATACGCGATGCCCTTCGTCGAGCCAGCGCGCGCTCGATTTCAGGACTTCGAGATCCACGCTTTCCATGATTTGTGTCCTTTGCCAGCGGGTGCCTCGTCGGCTGCTTCGCCAGGCTGCGCCGACGCTTCGCTTTCATCAGTGCTTGCGGCGCCTGCTCCTGCTCCTGCCTCACCCGTCATCTGTGCCGTAAAGCGCTTGAAGAATTCTCCCGCGACCTTGCGCGCGGCCCCGTCGACGAGCCGCGAGCCGATCTGCGCGAGCTTGCCGCCCACCTGGGCGTGCGCTGTATACGATAACTTGGTCGACGATTCCCCGTCGGCTTCGAGCGTGACCGCGGCGCTGCCTTTCGCGAAACCGGCGACGCCGCCCTGACCTTCGAATACGACGGTATAGCTGTTCGGCGGGTCGAGGTCGGTCAACGACATGCGTCCCTTGAAATGCGCCTTCACGGGTCCCACGGCGGCGAGCATGGAGACGATATAGGCATTCTCGCCGTCGGCCTCGATGCTTTCGCAGCCGGGAATGATCGTCCGGAGCACCGCCGTGTCGCGCAGCGCTTCCCATGCGTGCTCGCGCGAGACGGGCAGGATGTATTGCTCGGTCAGTTCCATTGCGGCACTCCTTGGTTCGGCGAAACGGGCATCGGGTGGCGGGGCACGCGCGCGAGATGCTCGAAGTCGTGCGCGAGCGCATCGAGGCTCTCGAGGTTGTGGACGGGGCGATGCGCGTCGACGTGCGGCAGGATCGCGCGCACGCCGCGCGCTCGCGCGGAGAACCCGGCGTAGCGCAGCAGCGGATTGAGCCATACGATGCGGTAGGCGTTGCGAGCCAGGCGCGCCATCTCGGCATCGAGCAGTTCGATCGCTTCATGATCGAGGCCATCGGTCACGAGCAACACCGTCGCGCGCCCACCGAGGACGCGCCTGGCCCATTGCCGATTGAATTGCGCCAGTGCCGCGCCGATCCGCGTGCCGCCGGCCCAGTCCTCGACGCGCCCGGCAAGCGCGGCGATAGCCGCATCGGGATCGCGCTCGCGCAGCGCGCGCGTCGCATGCGTGAGGCGTGTGCCGAACACGAAGACCTGCAGTCTCTCGCGCGATTGCAGCAGCGCATGGCAGTAATAGAGCACGGCACGAGAGTAGTTGGCCATCGAGCCGGAAATATCGAGCAGCAGGACGAGCGGGGGTTTGCGTTCGCGCACGGCGCGGTACTTCCAGACGAGCCAGTCTCCGCCGACGCGCACGGCTTGGCGCGCGCTGGCGCGAACGTCGGCATGGACGCCGTGCGAGGCTGCCCGCAGCCGGCGAGTCGGTTCGGTCGCGAACGACATGCGGCGGTTGCGGATCGCGTGCTGCAACGCGCGCCATTCGTCGGCGGTCAACGTATCGAAATCGCGGTGACGCAGGCGCTCTTCGGCGCTGAACGTTGCGTGCGCATTCAGTTCGCGCTGCTGCGGTTCGCTGGCGGCGGGCTGGTCCGACCGAGACGTACGGGCCGCGAGCGCATCCGCCAAGCGGTTGCTGCGCATCGGGGGTGGCATACCGGCCCGCGCTTTGGGCAGTAACAGGGCGCGCAGCTTCCCCGCCCAGTCGGGATCGCGCCAGAACAGATCGAAGGCGGTATCGAAGAATGCCCGCTCATCGGCCGAGTGCGTGAGAATCGCGGCCAGCGCGTCATGCACGTCGTCGCGCCTTCCGATCTCGATCAGCTGCAGCGCGTCCAATACATCGATTGAATGAGCGGGCGACATCGCCAAGCCTGCCGCACGCAGCAGCCGCACGAAATGGACGACGTTGCGCGCGAACATCGGCAGTTCCGGGCCCGAAGCGGGCGACGCGGGCGACGCGGGCGATAGTGGCGAGCGGGGTGAGGCCATCGACTACTCCGCTTCGGCCAAGCATCGCGCGATTTGATCGGTATCGAGCCGTGCGAGGTCGTCCTGATACTTGAGCAGCACGCCGAGCGTGTCGTGCACGGACTGCGGATCGAGCTCCGAAATCGACAGTGCCGCGAGCGCGCGGCACCAGTCGATCGTTTCCGCGATGCCCGGGGCCTTGAACAGGTCCATCGAGCGCAACCGGTGCACGAACGCCACGACGCGCCGCTGTAGTTCTCCCGCCGCTTCGGGGGCACGCGCCGCGACGATCGCGAGTTCGCGGTCCTGCTCCGGATAGCCGATCCATTGATAGAGGCAGCGGCGCTTGAGCGCGTCATGGACCTCGCGCGTGCGGTTCGACGTGACGATGACGAGCGGCGCCCGTTCGGCGCGTACCGTGCCGTATTCGGGAATCGACACCTGGAAATCCGAAAGCAGTTCGAGCAAAAAGGCCTCGAACGGCTCGTCGGCGCGATCGATTTCATCGATGAGCAGCACACGTTGCGCACCCGGATGTTGCTCGTCAGGCATCAACGCTTGCAGAAGCGGGCGCTTCAGCAGGAATTCGCTGCGATAAAGCGTATCGTTGCCGGGCCGCTCGCCCGCCGCTTCGGCCAGACGCAGCGCCATGATTTGGCGCGGGTAATCCCATTCATAGAGCGCACTGGCCGTGTCCAGCCCTTCGTAGCACTGCAGGCGCAAGAGCGTCGTGCCGAGGATTTCCGAGGCCGCCTTGGCGAGCTCGGTCTTGCCGACGCCCGGCTCGCCTTCGAGAAAAAGCGGCCGGTCCATCCGCAGCGCCAGAAAGAGCGCCGTGGCGAGCTCGCGACTCGCAAAATAGCGGTGCGCCGCGAGCTCGGCGACGGTTGCGTCGATCGTTGCCGGCTGCATCGTGGTCGGTCCGGAGCGAGGGCAGGCCGCTAGCGGGCCCGCTCGACGGCGCGCGCTGCGAGGATCGGAATCAGATGGGCACGATACTCGGCGCTCGCATGCAAATCCGTGTTCAGTTCGTCGGGAGACAGCGTGACCTGCCGGGCCGCATCGCGCGTGAAGTGGCCGCTCAATGCCGCTTCGAGCGCGGACGGTCGAAACACCGAAGGTGCGGCGCCCGTGACGGCAACCCGCACACCGTCGGCCCGCTTGGCCACGAACACGCCGACGAGCGCGAATTGGGAAGCGGGGTTGCGGAACTTCTCGTAAGCGCTTTTTTCCGGCACGGGAAATTCGACGGCAACGATGAGTTCGTCCGGTTCGAGCGCCGTTTCGTACATGCCGACGAAGAAGTCATCGGCTGCAATGCGTCGGCGATCGGTGACGACCGTCGCGCCCAGTGCGAGCACCGCAGCAGGATAATCGGCGGCAGGGTCGTCGTTGGCGAGCGAGCCGCCCAGCGTGCCGCGGGCGCGCACCTGGCGATCGCCGATCATACCGGCGAGCTCGGCCAGCCCAGGCAGGCTGCGCTGGATGCCGTCATGTTCGGCGACATCCGCATGGCACACGGCGGCGCCGATCGAAACCGTCTGGCTGTCGACGCGAATTTCCTTCAAGGCCGCAATGCGCGTGATGTCGACGAGCTTCGTCGGCTGCGCCAGGCGCAAACGCATGGTCGGCAGCATGCTTTGCCCGCCGCCGAGGTATTTGGCGTCGCTATCTGCCTGCAGGGCCGCCACGGCGGCCTGCGCATCGGCCGCGCGCTCATAGTCGAACGAATATGAATACATGGAGCTGTCTCCTGTCGACCGTTCAATGGACCGACGACTGCGTGGCCTGAATCGCGGACCAGATGCGGTGCGGGGTGGCGGGCATCTGCATGTCTTTCACGCCAAGCGGCGCGAGGGCGTCGACGATCGCATTGATGACCGCCGGCGGCGAGCCGATTGCACCCGCTTCCCCGCATCCCTTGACCCCGAGCGGATTGTGCGTGCACGGTGTGCCCTGAGTCGTCTCGACCGTGAACTCGGGCAGATCCGAAGCGCGCGGCATCGCGTAGTCCATGTAGGAGCCCGACAGCAACTGCCCAGTGTCGGGGTCATAGACACAGCGCTCGAGCAGCGCCTGGCCGATACCTTGGCCGAGCCCGCCGTGCACCTGCCCTTCGACGATCATCGGATTGATGACGTTGCCGAAGTCGTCGACAGCGGTGAATCGCTCGATGCGAGTTTCGCCTGTATCGGGGTCCACTTCGACCTCGCAAATATAGGCACCCGACGGGTACGTGAAATTGCTTGGATCGTAGAACGCGTTCTCGTCCAATCCCGGCTCGAGTTCCTCGAGCGGGTAGTTGTGCGGAACATAGGCGGCCAGCGCCACTTCGGCGAACGTCTTGGTACGGTCCGTGCCGGCCACATGAAAGACACCGTTACCGAATTCGATGTCGCTGGCGGAGGCTTCGAGCAGATGTGCCGCGATCTTTTTTGCCTTTGCTTCGATCTTGTCGAGCGCTTTCATGATGGCCGTGCCGCCCACTGCGATCGAGCGCGAACCGTAGGTTCCCATGCCGAATGGAATGCGGCCGGTATCGCCATGGACGATTTCGACCTGGTCCATCGACAGGCCGAGCCGATCGGCGACGACTTGCGCGAACGTCGTTTCGTGCCCCTGCCCGTGGCTGTGCGAGCCGGTGAAGACCGTAACCGTTCCCGTGGGATGCACGCGGACCTCGCCCGCTTCGAACAGGCCGGCGCGTGCGCCAAGGGCGCCCGCGATTTTCGACGGCGCGAGACCGCACGCTTCGATGTAGCACGAGTAGCCGAGGCCGCGCAGCTTGCCGTTTTGCTTCGCCGCGTCGCGGCGCGCCGCAAAACCCGCCACGTCGGCGAGTTCGATGGCACGTGCGAGGCAGACTTCGTAGTCTCCCGTGTCGTACGTGAGCCCGACGGGTGTCGTGTAGGGAAACGCGCGGATGAAGTTGCGCCTGCGGATTTCAGCGGGGTCCATGCCGAGTTCGTGCGCCGCGGTTTCGACGAGCCGCTCGACGACGTACGTGGCTTCCGGACGTCCCGCCCCACGGTAGGCGTCGACGGGCACCGTGTTCGTAAAGACGGCTTTCACCTCGGCATAAATAGCGGGCGTCGCGTATTGGCCCGCGAGCAGCGTCGCATACAGAATCGTCGGCACGGACGAGGCGAACGTCGACAGATAGGCGCCCATGTTCGCGGTGGTATGCACCCGCATCGCAAGGAAACGGCCGTCGCGATCGAGCGCGAGTTCCGCTTTCGTCACATGATCGCGGCCGTGCGCATCGGAGACGAACGATTCCGAACGTTCCGCCGTCCATTTGACGGGGCGGCCGATGCGCTTGGACGCCCAGGTCAGCGCGACATCCTCGCCGTAGAGAAAGATCTTCGAGCCGAATCCGCCGCCGACGTCTGGCGCGACGATGCGCAGCTTCGATTCCGGCAGCGACAGAACGAATGCAGCCATCAGGAGCCGCTCGACATGCGGGTTCTGATTGGCGACATAGACGGTGTAGCTTTCGTCTTGCCGCGAGTAGCTGGCATTGACCGCGCGCGGTTCGATGGCGTTCGGCACGAGGCGATTGTTCACGATCTCGAGCGTCGTGACATGTGCGGCCTGCGCGAAGGCTGCGTCGGTCGCGGCCTTGTCGCCGTGGCCCCAGGTATAGCAGACGTTGTCGGGAACCTCGTCGTGCACGGCGGGTTGACCCGAGTCGGCCGCGTGGGCGGTGTCCGCCACGGCGGGCAACAGGTCGTAATCCACTGTCACGAGTTCGGCTGCGTCCTTGGCCGCCTTGGCGGTTTCGGCGATGACGAGCGCGACCGGGTCGCCCACGTGCCGGACCTTGCCTGTGGCCAGGACCGGATGCGGCGGCTCGCGCATCGGTGAGCCGTCGGTGCTGTGGATGAGCCAGCCGCAGGGCAGGCCGCCTACCTTCTCGGCGGCGAGATCGGCGCCCGTGAAGACGGCGATGACGCCCGGCGCGCCGCGCGCTGCTTCCACGTCGATTTTGCCGAGACGCGCATGCGCATGGGGCGAGCGCACGAACATGCCGTAGGTTTGCTGCGGCAGCACGATGTCGTCGGTGTATTGCCCGGCGCCTGTGAGGAAGCGGTAGTCTTCCTTGCGTTTGACGGAGGCTCCGATCAGGCGGCGTTCTTCAGGTGCGTTCATGATGGCTCCCGTACAGTCGATGCCGCCTGTTGGCGCATGCCTGCCGCGCCTTCGAGTACCGCTTTGACGATGTTGTGGTAGCCGGTGCAGCGGCAGAAGTTTCCGTCGAGCTGACGGCGCACGTCGTCGGCACTGGCATCGGGCTTGGCCGCGATCAGCGCGGTGGCGCTCATGACCATGCCCGGTGTGCAAAAGCCGCACTGAAGGCCGTGGCATTCGCGAAAGGCGGCTTGCATCGGATGCAGGGCACCGTCTTCGGCGAGCCCCTCGATGGTGGTGAGCCGGGCACCGTCGGCTTGGACGGCGAGGACATTGCAGGCTTTGACGGCGCGTCCATCCATATGGATCGTGCAGGCGCCGCACTGGGCGGTATCGCAGCCGACATGCGTGCCGGTCAGGCGCAATGTATCGCGGAGGAAATGGACTAGAAGCGTGTGAGGCTCGACTTCGGCGCTCACCGGGGCGCCGTTGACTGTCAGACTGATGCTGATTGCCATGGATTGTCTCCGGTCGGCCAGAGTCGGGCAAGGCAGGGGGGCGACAGCCGGCACCTTCGATGCGTGCAGTGCCGCTTGTCCGGCTATAGCGCGTTATTTTCTAGATGCACCGGGAAGTAAAGCACAATTTGGCGGGCTCTGCTGTTATAGGAGACCCTCGATGGCCTCGAAACATGTACACACACGGATTTACGTTGTGCCGGATCCGCGTTATAGTACATCCATCGTACATCCGCAGACGGGCTTAACGATGCATACGACCAGGGTTTTCAAGAACGGCAATTCGCAGGCAGTGCGTATCCCCGCCGATCTGGCGTACGAGCGCACGGACGTGGAGCTCGAGATCGAGCGTGTCGGGGACGAGCTCCGCATTCGGCCGGCGCGTCGAGCGCTGGGCGGGGTGCTCAAGAAGTTCGCCAGATTCGGGCCGGATTTCATGTCCGAGGGGCGCGGCAGCCAGGAGCAAACAGAGCGCGAGGCACTCTGATGCCGCGCTTCATGCTCGACACCAACATGTGCATCTACTTGATGAAGAACCAGCCGGAGCAGGTGGCGGAGCGCTTCGCACAATGCTACGTCGGCGACGTCGTGATGTCGGCCATTACCTATGCGGAATTGGAGAACGGTGTCGCGGCCTCGGCCAACCACGCACGCGAGCGCCGGAATCTCGCTGCGCTGATCGAGGACATCCCGGTCGCGCCCTTCGATGTCGCCGCCGCAAGGGCCTATGGGCCGGTCCGCGAGGCGACGCGCGAGCGAAAGAAAGATCATCTCGACAAGCTCATTGCGGCGCATGCGTTGGCGCTCGATATTGTGCTCGTCACCAACAACGAACGCGAGTTTGCCGCCTATCCAGGCCTGAAGCTGGAAAACTGGATGAGCGGCGCGGCGTAGAGGCGAAGGAACGAGGCGGTTCGGCATGGAGTCGTGTGCCGTTGCGTCGTTTCAGCCGCAAACATGGGGCATGTTAACTTCCGATGAAATTCGACACTCTCGTGCTTGGCGCCGGCATGGTCGGCGTTTCGATCGCCGCTCACTTGCAGCAGCGCGGTCTGTCCGTAGCGCTCGTCGACCGAAAAGCGCCCGGCAATGAAACCTCGTTCGGTAACGCGGGACTGATCCAACGGGAGGGCGTTTATCCGTACGCCTTTCCGCGCGGGCTCGGCACCCTGCTCGGCTATGCGGGCAACCGCGCACTCGATGTCCGGTATCACCCCGGTGCGATGTTCAAGCTCGCACCGTTTCTCTGGCGGTACTGGCGCAATTCGGCCCCCGATCGTCACATCGCCATTGCGCGCGCCTATTCCACGTTGATCGAACACTGTGTCAGCGAGCACAAGGCGCTGGCAGCGGCCGCCGGCGCGGCGGACATGTTGCGCCCGACCGGATGGATACGAGTCTTCCGCACGGCGGCCAAATTCGACGAGGAATTGAAGACGGCCGAGCGCTCGCAGCGCGAGTACGGCATCGAGTACGACGTGCTCGATGCGGCAGCGCTTCACGCCGCGGAGCCCGATCTGTCATCGGCTCTCATCGGCGGCGTGCGCTATGGGCAATCGTATTCGGTAGCGGATCCGAATGCCCTCGTCACGGCGTACGCCCGTTATTTCGAGCGGCTGGGCGGGCGTATCGTTTTCGGCGACGCGAGGACGCTCGAGCCGCATTGGCGGGTGAACACGGAGGAGGGCGTGCTGGAAGCCGATTCGGCCGTAGTCGCACTCGGGCCGTGGTCTCAGCCCCTCAGCGCCAAGCTCGGCTATCGGCTTTCGCTCGGCATCAAGCGCGGGTACCACATGCACTACCGCGCAAAATCGGGGGCGCGCCTCAATCATCCCGTCCTCGATGTCGAAAAGGGCTATCTGCTCGCACCGATGGCACGCGGGATCCGGCTCACGACGGGGGCGGAGCTCGCGTTGCTCGACGAGCCGAAGACGCCAGATCAGCTCGAGGCTGTCGAGCCGATCGCCCGGGACTTGTTTCCCCTCGGCGAGCGAGTCGATTCGGAACCGTGGATGGGGCAACGTCCGTGCACGAGCGACATGCTGCCTGTCATCGGTCCGGCCACGCGGCACCCGGGCCTGTGGTTCGCATTCGGGCACGCGCATCATGGGTTCACACTGGGCCCCGTGACGGGGCGTCTTATCGCCGATATGGTCACGGGCGCCAAGCCCTTCGTGGATCCGCGCCCGTTCCGCATCGATCGGTTTTGAGCGCGGATCGAAGCTCGGTCGGTAACCCGCTCGGTCAAGAACGCCCGAGTTCCGTCAGAAAGGCATGTGTCAGCGCGCCGATCTCATCGCAGGCCTCGTCGAGTGCGAAGTGGCCTGCTTCGAGCAGGTGGATTCGGGCGTCGGGTAGCTCGCGTCCGTATGCATGCGCGCCTTCCACCGTGAACGACGCATCGTACTTGCCCCAGACGACGAGCGTGGGCGGGCGGTGTTCGCGCAGGTAACGCTGCCATTGCGGGTATCGCTCGACGTTGCTCCGGTAGTCATAAAAGAGTTCAGTTTGGATGTCGATCTGCCCTGGGCGCGACAAAAAGGCGAATTCGTCGTTCCAGGTATCGGGATCGTAGCGATCCGGATGCGGACTCGTTCCCACGTGACGCAAGCGCGTGGCGTCGTATGACAGCAAGCTCGTGCGCAACGCGGCCTCATGCGTTGCCCGGTCCTTCCAAAAGGCCTTGCGGACTTCCCACAACGGACCCAAACCTTCCACATGTGCGACGGCGTTTTGCACGATCAGGCCGCGGATACGCTTCGGATGCGCCTGCGCAAGACGAAAGCCGACCGGGCCGCCGTAGTCCTGCACCAACAACGTGAAACGGCGCAACTCGAGCGTTTCGATGAAACGCTCCATCACGCCGGCGAGCGAATCGAAAGTGTAAGCAAACGCGCTCGGCGCAGGCGCGCTGCTATGTCCGAAGCCGGGATAGTCCGGCGCGATGACACGAAACTGATTCGAGAGCAGCGGCATCAACGTTTCGTACATGCGTGACGACGACGGAAAGCCGTGCAGCAGCAGGAGAACCGGTGCGTCTTGCGGGCCCGCTTCGCGATAGAAAATGTCGAGTCCGTCGATCCGTACGGTGCGGTAACGCATGCTTGCGCGGGTCGAGTCCATCTTCGTTCTCCTGGTGGGTTGGGTATGAAAGAGTCGATGGGACAGATGCTACTCTTCGAAATCGAATTGATAATTGGCCGACGCGTGGATTTAATATCCCGTTTTTAGGGAGAATGATGTGCAATCGCTGCGTGAACTGGAAACCTTTGTTGCGATAGCCGAGGAAGGGAGCCTGACAGCCGCCGGACGCCGCCTGGGCCGTTCGCTGCAGGCGGTGAGCCGCGGGCTGCAGACGTTGGAGCAGTCGATGGGTGTCACGCTCGTCCTGAGGACGACACGCACGTTGCAACTGAGCCCCGCCGGGGCGCGGTTCTATGAACGCGTCAAAGCCGTTCTCGCTGATCTCGAGATTGCGCGTACCGAACTGGCGGAGGATGCGAAGCGGCTGACGGGACGGCTGCGTATTCATGCGCCCACGCTCTTCGGCCCTCGGTATGTCGTGCCGCTCGTGGCCGAATTCCGCCCCCGCCATCCTGGACTCCAGGCGTCGTTGGAGTTCGACGACGAATTGCACGATCCGCCGGAAAGCGGTGCCGACCTTACGCTGCGCGTCGGCGCCACGCCCGATTCGCGCCTCGTCGCGCGGCAGCTTGGGCACGTGCGTCGCGTCGCATTCGCGGCGGCTTCGTATCTTGCCGAGCACGGCCATCCTCGGACGCCCGAAGACCTCGGCGCGCATGAGTGCGTGATTCGAACCGGTGTGCCCAACGCCAATCGCTGGACGTTCGATTCGCGCGACGGCGCGCGGCATTCGGTTCTCGTTTCAGGGCGTATCGAATGCAATCGACTCGCCGCCGTCAATGCCGCGGTGGCGGAGGGGATGGGCGTGGGGCTCGCCGCATTCTGGCAGATTCGCGAGCTCATCGAAGCGGGCCGCGTCGAGATCGTCCTGCCCGAATACGAGCCGGCACCGCTGCCGCTTTGCGCTGTCTGGATGCGCACGCGGAAGATGCCGGCCCGCTTGCGCCTGCTGATCGATTTCCTGGCCGCGCGGCTCGCGGGCGAGCGGCTATAGGCCCGGCCGCGGATCGGCGGGTTGCCGGCACGCCGGTTCGGAACGGCGTAGAATTCGCGTCGTCGCGCCGCATCGACGGCAGCGGCATCGATCACTTTGCCGTGCCATGACTGAATCCACCGCAGTAACCGCGCATTCGTCACCGTCTTCAACGGCCGCCGCCGTAAGCGGCGAAACGTGCGCGGATGCGCTCGAAGCGTTGTGCGCTTTCGTGCAGCGGCATCCGCGTCTTTTCGTCTTGACCGGGGCCGGCATCAGCACGGACTCCGGTATTCCCGGCTATCGCGACGCCAACGGCAATTGGATGCGCGCGCAACCGATCGAGTACAAGGCGTTCGTGAGCTCCGAGCCTGCACGGCGCCGCTACTGGGCGCGCAGCATGGTGGGCTGGCCGATGCTGGCCGAAGCTCGCCCGAATGCTGCGCATCGCGCCCTCGCGCGCCTCGAGCAAGCCGCTCGCGTCGCCACGCTCGTGACCCAGAACGTGGACGGGCTGCACCAACGCGCTGGGAGCAATCGTGTCATCGAGCTGCATGGCAGCATACGCGACGTGATCTGTCTCGCCTGCGGTGCCGGACATTCGCGTGAGTCGGTGCAAGCCATCCTCGCGGCGGAGAACCCGAGGCTCGCCGGTGCGTTCGCACAGCCGTCCGCGGATGGCGATGCACACCTCGAATGGGCGGACCTGGACACGTTCCATGTGCCGGCATGTCCGCACTGCGGCGGCATGCTGAAACCGTCGGTCGTCTTTTTCGGCGAGAACGTGCCGCGCTCGACCGTGGAGGCGGCTGCCGCGGCGCTGGAGGCGGCCGACGCGATGCTCGTGATCGGCTCGTCGTTGATGGTGTATTCCGGTTATCGGTTTTGCGTCTGGGCGGCGCGTGCAGGCATGCCCGTTGCCGCAGTCAATCTTGGGCGCACGCGCGCGGATGCGATGCTGGCGCTGAAGGTGGCGGCTCCGTGCGGCGATGCGTTGGCGGCATTGGCCGAACGCATGGCGTAACCTGTTTCCTCTCAATCGTCGACGGACGAAGTTCCGTCGTGCCGCGCGGCAAACGGGCCGTCGCAGGCAGCGTTCCAAGGAGAATTCGACAATGGGCAAACCCGCCATCGGTGTCATCGGCCTCGCCGTCATGGGCCGCAATCTCGCGCTGAATATCGAAAGCCGCGGCCATGACGTGGCGATCTATAACCGCAGCCGTGCGAAGACGGACGATATGCTGGCCGCGTGCGCAGGGCGCCGGCTCGTTCCCGCCTATTCGCTCGAAGAATTCGTCGCGTCGCTCGAGAAGCCTCGCCGCATTCTCATGATGGTCAAGGCGGGCGAGCCGACGGACGCGACGATCGCCGCGCTCAGACCGCTGCTCGAGCCGGGCGATATTTTGATCGACGGCGGCAATACGCACTTCACCGACACGATCCGCCGCAACCAGGATCTCGCGAAATCGGGCCTGCACTTCATCGGCACCGGTGTATCCGGTGGCGAGGAGGGCGCGCTCAAGGGGCCATCGATCATGCCGGGCGGCCAGCGCGAGGCTTACGATCTCGTTGCGCCGATCCTGACCGAAATTGCCGCGAAGGCGCCCGACGGGGAACCCTGCGTGGCCTATATGGGCCCCGACGGCGCGGGCCATTTCGTCAAAATGGTCCACAACGGAATCGAGTACGGCGACATGCAATTGATTGCCGAAAGCTATGCCGTGCTCAAGCAGGTGGCGGGACTCTCGAATGCCGAACTCGGCCGCGTCTATCGCGAGTGGAACGCGGGCGAGCTCGACAGCTATCTGATCGAGATCACCGCAAAGATTTTCGATAAACGCGACGACGAAACAGGGAAGGATCTCGTCGACGTCATTCTCGACCGTGCGGCGCAAAAGGGAACCGGCAAATGGACGAGCCAGAACGCGCTCGATCTGGGCGTACCGCTGCCGCTCATCACCGAATCGGTGTTCGCACGCGTGCTTTCATCGTTGAAAACCCAACGCGTGGCGGCGAGCAAGGTGCTGTCCGGGCCGCAGCCGAAGGCAATGGCGGGCGAGCGCGACGCGTTCATCGAAGCGGTCCGGCGGGCGCTCTACTTCAGCAAGGTCATTTCGTACGCACAAGGATTTGCGCAATTGGCGGCCGCGTCGCAGGAATACGGCTGGAATCTCGACTTCGGTACGATCGCGAAGATTTTCCGGGCTGGCTGCATCATCCGCGCGCGCTTCCTGCAAAAGATCACCGACGCGTACAGGAGCGATCCGCGGTTGCCGAATCTGCTGCTCGATCCGTACTTCCGGACTATTTCGGAGAACTATCAATCGGCACTGCGCGACGTGGTGGTCTCGGCTGTCACGGCGGGCGTGCCGGTACCCGCGTTCGCATCGGCCATCGCTTATTTCGACGGCTACCGCGCCGAACGGCTGCCGGCCAACCTCATTCAGGCACAGCGCGATTTCTTCGGCGCGCACACGTTCGAGCGGGTGGACAAGGAAGGTAGCTTCCACGCGCATTGGTCTTGACGGTTTTGCGAGGACCTACGGAGATTGACAGGGATTGTTGCAGGACCGGAAACACTATTTGACCAAAATAGTGGTTTTCCCTAAGTCCTCAGATGACTAGACTGAGTTCAATCGCTTCAGACATGGTGTGTGGAGCGAATACCAATACCGGAGGTCTAGTCATGAAATCCCTGATCTATGCAGTGGTTGCTGCTTCTGTCCTCGCCACCCCGCTCGCCTCGATGGCGCAAACGCAATCGAACCAGCCTGTCACCCGCGAACAAGTTCGGCAGGATCTGATTCGCCTCGAACAAGCGGGTTTTGAACCGCGTGCAAACGACATCTATTACCCCGCGAACATTCAGGCGGCCGAAGCGCGTGCCTATGGCACGCAAGGGCAGGCAGTCGCGGATACGTCCGCAACGGCCGCCGATAACAGCGGCTATGGTGGTGTAGCGGGCCAAAGCGGCCAATCGGGTGCGCCCGCTGCCGAGCGTCCCGCGGACTCGAGCGGCGGACACTCGCTGTTTTTCGGTCAGTAAGCATCGCAAGATCGCGTGATTGCAATCGATGCGTAATAAACGTAATCGAAGCGAAAGCGGCGCGATCGATTGAGTCGACCGTTTGAAGCGAACCGGCTTGTGCTCCCGAAGGAGGCGCGAGCCGGTTTCGTTTTGGCGTCCCCGCGTTAATATGTGCCATTCTCGGCTGACTAGGGAGACGCTCGCTTCATGAAAATCGATCGCAGCGGAGTAGTAGCGGTGTTGTGTGCGGCCGGCTCGATCTGGGTCGCAGGTTGTACGACCGAGCAATGGCCCGGCTCGCGCGGCAACGCCGCGCAATGGAATGCGCCACCGCGTCCAGTCGCCGTGCAGCCCGGCTATTATCGCGTCGCGCCCGGCGATACGCTGGCCAGTGTTGCGGCGGGCTTCGGCCAGCGGCCGCAGGAGATTGCCGAATGGAACCGGCTGCCGGCCACGGCCTCGCTCGTCCCGGGACAAGTGCTGCGCGTGGCGCCGCCGGTCGGCGCGAATGCGAACGCCGGCGGCGGTCCTGCGATTCACTTTGCGTGGCCCGCTTATGGGCAGGTGCTCAAGTCGATGCAGGCCGGCGGCTCGAAAGGCATTGTCATTGCCGGTAGGGCGGAGGACCCGGTGCGTGCCGCTGCCGACGGAACGGTCATCTATGTCGGCAACGCGATCCAGCAATACGCAGCCCTGGTCGTCGTGAAGCATGGCGACGGAATCGTCACAGCGTATGCGGTGAACGGTCCGGTTGCCGTCAGCGAGGGCGACAGCGTGCGCAAAGGGCAACAGATCGCCCAGATGGGCACCGACAAGACGGGCCGCAGCACGTTGCAGTTCGAAATTCGCCGCGATGGCACGCCTATGGATCCGCTCGCCTATCTGCCGCGCTAGCAGCCGGCAGATCGCCGAGCAATGAACCCACGCCACTGTGCCGCCGAGCCGATGCTGACGCCGATGCCGGGCCTCAGGCCAGCGACGCAAGCACGATCGAAAGCTTGCGGCTATGCGCGCGGAACGCCTCGATGGTATCGCGCTCGCTTTCAGGGCTGACGTGTGCAAGTTCGGCGCGCTCGACTTGCGCCTGATATTCGTCGACGACTCTGAGTCGCGTCTCGGGCGGCAACGCTCGAATCAGCGAAACCATCAACAGCTCCTGCGCGTGGATCATGCCGAGCACGGCTTGCGTGTTGGTATGGATATGCGTCGTCATGTCGGTCTCCTGGGCACTGTCGACGCTTCAATCATAGTGCAGCGATTCCGATGCCCCTATGCCGTGACCTTGCATTTTTTTGCGTTTTATTTAGCACTCCGATGCGCTCCGCAAGCGATCAAAAAGGGGTAATCTGATTCCTCGCGGCACGCGCCACTGGCGCCAGTCGAGGGTAGCAATGCGCATGCCGCCATGCTAACCAGGAGGGCTCGATGACAGCCGTCGATCTGGAATTCGACCAGCTCAACAGCACAGTTGAAGCGCTACGGCGCTCTATCTCCAACCGCTTGATCTACGGTGTCGGCAAGGATGCTGTCGCGGCCCGGCCGCAAGACTGGCTCAATGCCGCTGCCCTCGCGGTGCGCGACAGACTGGTCGCGCGCTGGATGAAAACCACGCGCCAGCAATACGAGCAGGACGTCAAACGCGTCTACTACCTGTCGATGGAGTTTCTGATCGGCCGCACGTTTACGAACGCGCTGCTTGCCCTTGGCATTTACGACCAGATGAACGAAGCGCTCGCGAGCCTCGGTGTGGATATGTCCGCGGTGACCGAACTGGAGCCGGACGCCGCGCTCGGCAACGGAGGTCTCGGACGGCTCGCGGCGTGCTTCCTCGATTCGATGGCTACGCTTGCGGTCCCGGGCTTCGGCTACGGCATCCGTTACGACTACGGCATGTTTCGCCAGCAGATCGTCGACGGCGAACAAGTCGAGACGCCGGACTATTGGCTGCGCGCCGGCAACCCTTGGGAGTTTCAGCGCCCCGAAGTGCAATACATCGTCCATTTCGGCGGACGCACGATTCAGCACGGGGACCGCGTCGAGTGGGTGGAGACCGAGCACGTCAATGCCATGGCTTACGACACCGTGATCCCGGGCTTCGGCACGAGCGCGACGAATACCTTGCGGCTATGGTCTGCGCGCGCGACGGAAGAACTCGATCTGTCGGCGTTCAACCAGGGCGACTATCGTCGTGCCGTCGAGGCAAAGGAGTATTCCGAAAACGTCTCGCGGTTGCTCTACCCCGACGATTCGACACCAGCCGGGCGCGAGCTGCGGTTGCGGCAGGAGTACTTCTTCGTTTCGGCGACGATGCAAGATCTCATTCGCCGCTATCAGCGCACGCATAGCACGTTCGGCCGGTTCGCGGAGAAAGTCGCTATTCATCTGAACGACACCCATCCGGTGCTGGCCATTCCCGAGCTGATGCGACTGCTCGTCGACGTCCACCAGGTGCAGTGGGATCGGGCGTGGAAAATGGTGCAGCAGGTGTTCTCTTACACCAACCATACGCTGATGCCGGAAGCACTGGAGACGTGGGACGTCGATATGCTCGCGCGGCTTTTGCCGCGGCATCTCGAGATCATCTTCGAGATCAACGCGAACTTCCTCAAAGAGGCGAGCGAGCATTTCGGACATGACGTCGAGCTTATCCGGCGCATTTCTCTTGTCGACGAGTACGGGCAACGCCGCGTGCGTATGGCGCATCTCGCGATCGTGGCGAGCCAGAAGGTCAACGGCGTTTCGAAGCTTCACTCGCAATTGATGGAGCGCGAGTTCTTCAACGATTTCGCGCGCATGTTTCCCGAACGCTTCACCAATGTCACGAACGGCATCACGCCGCGCCGGTGGCTCGCTCAGGCGAGCCGGCCGCTTTCCTCGCTCATCGATTCGAGCATCGGAACGAACTGGCGCAAGGATCTCTTCGAGTTATCCAAGCTCCGCGAATTCAAGGAAGATGCCGAATTCGTTGCCGCATTTCGGGCAGCGAAGCGCCGCAACAAGATTCGTCTTGCCCAGCGGCTTTTGCACCATACGGGCGTTGCCGTTCACCCGGATGCGCTCTTCGATATGCAGGTCAAGCGGATCCACGAATACAAGCGGCAATTGCTGAACGTGCTGCACGTCATCGTCCGCTACAACCAGATTCGAGCGCATCCCGACGAAGACTGGGTACCGCGCGTGGCTATTTTTGCGGGCAAGGCCGCTTCGGCCTACAAGATGGCGAAAACGATCATTCGCCTCATTGGCGATGTTGCACAGACGATCAACGGGGACCCGGTCGTCGGGGACCGCCTCAAAGTCGTCTTCGTGCCCAATTACGGCGTGAGTTTGGCCGAGACGATGATTCCCGCGGCCGACCTGTCCGAACAGATATCGATGGCGGGCACGGAAGCGTCCGGTACCGGGAACATGAAGCTTGCGTTGAACGGCGCGCTGACGATCGGAACGATGGACGGTGCCAACATCGAGATCTGCGATGCAGTCGGACGCGAGAATATGTTCATCTTTGGATTGAACGCGAGCGAAGTCGGCGAATTGCGAGCGAGCGGTTATCGGCCGCGGCAGATCTATGAGGAGAACGAAGCGTTACGCCACGCACTCGATCAGATCCGCACCGGATACTTTTCCAACGGCGACTCCCACCGCTTTTCGGACATCTTTCATACGCTTGTCGACTGGGGCGATCACTACATGGTGCTGGCCGATTTCGCCGCGTTTGCGCGAGCGCAGGAGGCCGTGGACGCACGTTTTCGCAATCCGCGCGCGTGGACGGCCAGCGCGATCGAGAACGTGGCGGGCATGGGACAGTTTTCGTCGGACCGGACGATTGCCGAATACGCGCGCGATATCTGGCGCGTCAAGCCGGTTCAGACGGGCTGAGCGGAGCGGCCGAGTGCGTCGCGCAAAACTCGTTCGACGTGCTCGGCGAAGGCGCGGTCGGGACTCGTCAGCGCTTCGCGCTCGCCGTTCGCCGTTGTGACGATCAGCCGGTGCGTGACATCCTGCGTGTACCAGGTAAGTCCCCCGACGACGACGAGCATCACGCCGACAACGAGTGCGGCGCTGCTGCCAAAGATGCCGCCCCCTATGGCTGCGGCGGCGCCGAGGACCGAAATGCCGACCGGCAGCACTTTGTTCTTGTGCACAGTGACGACGCGCACCTCGCGAATCTCGCGCAGCGGAAACATCTGGCCGCCCGCACTGAGTCCGCCGCGTGTGATCGTCACACCGCGTTCGTTGAACGTGTTTTCCATTGAGGAAGTTTAGCGCTGTTCGTCGAAATAGACCCGGCCCGGCACGTGCGACGCGACGCACTGCGCGATCTCGCTGTCGGTCAACTCGGCTGGGACCACGCAACGATAGGACGGCGCGTCTTTGGCCATGCTCCATTCGACGAGCCGGTAGGTTCTGCCCCACGGGCGTTGCACGGGCAACGAGACGCGGCAGCTTTGAACGGGCAGCGCGTGCTTGCGCTTGAGCATGGTTCGCAGATGCTTGAACACCGAATCTTCAGTCATTGCCGTTTCCTTCCCAGTGCCGCAGGGATTTGCGCACCGCATGAAGAAGACAAAAAGATGCCGCCGATGTTCCGGCGGCTCAACAGGGGTGGTATGGGACTCATGTTGTCAGCCGAGAATTAAGCCAGACTTAAAGACGCGATCCACACCGGTCGTTGCGGCGCATTTTTGTTACAGGGCATTAACCAAGTATCGGAACGTTTCCGTCGAGATAGCGGTTGTGCCGGCGGTCCGTCCGGCCGACCGAGCGTCGAGACGCGATCGCCGATGTAGGCGATGTCCTGCCGGGCTCGAGCCAGCCGGCCACCGGTGGACGCAATATCGCCACGCCTGATCTCTGCTCAATCGCGATACCGGGATGCCGCTAAATCAGAATGTCGCTTCCGCGTATTTATGCGCTTGACTCCCTATACCTTATAGGGGTTTGGAAAAATAATTCAATGGTCTGCATAAACTTTTTTTGTTTGCCAGCCGACGCGAGCTGAACGATAGTATCGTGGAAATGGAAACGGCGTTAAACAAGAAACATGAAAGGCGCTGATCCAATTAATAATCAAAATAAATACTACTTATGCATTCAAATTTGCCGATTGGTGGCGTCAGGTCAAGGCTCCCTCATGTCAAGGGTTCGATATTTTCCGCGTTGAGTCGCGTTGCCAAGCAATACGACGCAATCAACCTTTCCCAGGGATTTCCCGATTTCGCCCCCGATCCGAGACTGCTCGAATCGTTGGCGACGGCCGCTAACTCCGGACATAATCAATACGGCATGCCCGAAGGCTCGGAGGCGCTGCGTCGTTCAATTGGCCGCATGTATGAAGATCTTTATTCGCTGCGGATTTCGCCCGACGCTGAGATTACGATTACCGCCGGGGCAACACAGGCTATTTCGGCGGCCGTGAGCGGCCTCGTTCATCCGGGCGAGGAAGTCATCTTTCTGGCGCCCGCGTTCGAATCGTATGCGCCCAGTATCTTGATGGCCGGCGCAACTCCCGTCTGTGTGGACTTGCCGGCGCCCCGTTTTGAAGTTGACTGGGAGGAAGTGGAAAGACGCGTCTCTCCACATACCCGGATGATCATCGTGAATAGCCCGCACAATCCGTCGGGTCGGTGCTGGAATTCAAACGATGTCGATCGCTTGGCTACACTCGCAGAGCGGCACAACTTGTTGGTGCTGAGCGATGAGGTCTACCACAACATGGTTTTCGATGGACCTCATATCACCGCGCTTTCCGAGCCGAGGCTTCGCGAGCGAACGATAGTGGTTGGCTCGTTGGGCAAAACGATGCACGTGACGGGATGGCGCATCGGGTACGCCGCTGCCGCCGCGCCGCTCACGGCGGAATTGCGCAAAATTCTCCAATTCACTACGTATGCTGCGCCTACTCCATTGCAGCAGGCGATGGCCCAGGTCCTCGATGCTTCCACTTATTTGAGCCTGCCTGCGCTGTTTCGCGGAAAACGCGACCGCTTCCTTGCGGGTTTGCGGGGCTCGCGCTTCGAAAGCGTGCCGACGAGCGGAGGATATTTCCAGTTGCTCGACTATTCGGCTATTTCCACTGTGCCGGATACTCAATTCGCAGATTTGCTGATCAGCGAGCACGGGGTGGCGGGCCTGCCGGTTTCCGGGTTCGGCGCTCAGTACGCAAATTCGCATCTGCTGCGTTTTTGCTTTGCGAAATCCGACGAGACGATCGACAAGGCTACCAATCTTCTACGTGCTTTGTAGGGCAAACCATGAAAACCATTCAATTCGATGTTCTTGGCAAAGAGCCGCGATCAGTGCAACTCGCTGCGAGCAAGCTCACCATCGCCGGGTGGACGGGGCGCAATTCAGCGCAGGTGCTGCATCACATCAAGGAGTTGGCCGAGCTCGGCGTGACTCCGCCGAAGCGCATCCCGACTTTCTACCGGCTCTCCCATGCGCTACTTACGACTGACGCCGTCATCGAAACTGTCGGCTTCAGTTCGAGCGGGGAGGCCGAATATTGCCTATTTGCGCTGGATGGAGAAATGTACGTTGCGGTCGGCTCCGACCATACCGATCGTGCTCTCGAGGCGCACGAGGTCACGCTCTCCAAGCAAGTATGCGCCAAGCCGATCAGCCGTGATTGTTGGCGATTTTCAGATGTCGAGCCGCACTGGGATAGCCTGGTCTTGCGCAGCTACATCGAGGAAAACGGCGCGGAAACGGTCTACCAGGAAAGCTCGGTATCGGAGCTGTTGCATCCCCGTGAGCTGATTTCGAAGCTGGACGCGCCGCTACGCGACGGCGAGGTGCTATTCGGGGGCACGGTGCCGGTCAAGGGAGGCATACGTGCCGCGCATGCGATTCGCGTTGAACTACATGATCCCGTTTTGAACCGGACGCTCGTTTGCGAATATCGAACAGAAACGCTTTGATTGAAGAAAAGGAGGATATCGAAATGACAAAGCCACACCTCGAGTTTGTTGCTCTGGACTTGGACGAGGGTTGGAGCGTGCCGCCTGGCTATCCGGAAGGAATCGAGGAAAAGATACTTTGCGGGTCGCTCGCGGCGGATGCGCGCACGGGAAGCAGGACACGTTTGTTGCGGTTTGCTCCTGGCGTCTACACCACTTCGCCATTCGTCCACGATCATTGGGAAGAGGTCTATCTGCTGCAGGGCGATCTGATCGTGGGCAACGATGCAAACGGCAACGGTGGGACCGCATTTCAGCCGCACACCTATGCATGCCGGCCGCCGGGTGCGTTCCATGGCCCCTTCAAGTCGGAGCGTGGATGTATGTTGCTGGAAATGCACTACTACGCGAACGACGATATCACGTTGATGTAAGTGCCAACTGTCTGACATCTAAACCAAGCGCGTATCTATGACGACGAATTGTGGAGATAGCCCTGCCGGCTATCTGGACCGTTGGCGATTGCTCAACGCATGGGTGACGATGTACGTGGTGGGCGCGGACCTGTTCATCATGTCGCCGCTCTTGCCCAGTATGGCGAATGCGCTGCATGTGAACGTCGATAGTGCGGGTTGGCTCGTGAGCGCGTTTTCCATCGCCTACGCGGTTGCCTCGCCGTTGATGGGACGCGTCAGCGATAGGTACGGTCGCCGCCGCACGATCTGCTGGGGGCTTTTGGCGTTTGCCGCCGCGAATCTCGGCACGGTCTGCTCGAGCAGCTTCGCGTTGGCATTGCTGAGCCGGATATTCGCCGGCATCTCGGTGTCGGCGATTTCGCCTTCCATCTATGCGGCGGTGGGCGATGCTGCTCCAGAGGGCCGCCGAGCGCACTGGATCTCGATCGCGGTATCGGGTTTGTTGACCGCGCTGTGGACCAGCGCCCCGCTAGGTGCATTGCTGGCGCACGTCATGCCTTGGCGAGCGGTCTTTGTTCTGTTGTCCGCAGCCGCGTTCGCTCTTGCATGGCCCAATTTGCGGCTATGGCCGTCGTCGAAGCCCGTCGGAGGTCGCGCGTCGAGAACGCGCGTTCCGTTGTACGCAGCCGTCTCGGCGGTTTCACCGATGGTCGCGTGGGGGGCTGCCTTGTACGGCTTGTACACCTACCTGGGCACAGGATTGACGGTCGACATGTCGCTGTCGGCCTCAGCGGTATCGCTATGCTTCATTGGCTGGGGTGTCGGTGCCATTTTGGGTAATCACTTGGGCGGATGGGGGGCGGACAAAATCGGCGTGCATTTCACCGCGATAGCCAGCCTGTGCGGGATGGCATTGGCGATGGGGCTGCTTGGCATGGGACTGAGCGGCGGAATGGGCGCAGGCGTGCTTGCCGCAACGCTCTGCTTGCTTGCGCTCGTCTCCTACCCATTCCAACCTGCCCAACAGACCCGATTGGTTCAGTGGGGGCAGTCGGCCAAAGCGTCGTTTCTCGCGTGGAACAGCAGCGCGCTGTATCTGGGCATGACGATCGGCTCCGCGTTCGACGGCTATGTCATGAAGCACTGGTCGTTTCATGCCTTGCCTTATGCCGGGATGGCCATCGCTGCCGCCGGCGCGGCGTTGTCCTTGATCGCGCAGAACGCTTTCAGTTCGGACGCCGCGGTCAGCGCAGCCTGATCGAGTCTGCCTCCTCACTGACCATCGCCGCCGCGACCTTTGCCCGAGATCAGCGGCAACGCCACCTACGCACCTACGCGGAAAGCAGGCTCCCCGTACGGAAAGGCGTTGCCCCCGCAATGCGCGCAATCTCCATCCCCGCCGTGGCAAAGCGCGTTTTATGCCGCGCATACATCACGCCGGCCATCGTATTGCGGATCGTCGTGACGCGATCGCCAAGCGGATCGACGATATCGGCGATTTCCTGGTGAGGCTCGACCCAACTGCCCACCGGTACGCGAAACACGAGCACGCCCGACATCGGCGCGACGAGCGGCTCGCTGCCGGCAAGCGGCGTGGCCGGGTGCGCGAGCGGCGGCAGGTGCGCGGGCGTGCCGTCTATCACGCCGCGATGCGTCAGATATTCTAGGATGGCCTGCGAATCATGCTCCGCATGCGAGTACGAGACATCGGCTTGCCCGCGCAATTCGACGGTGACCGAAATCGAGCCGTTCGGAATCGGGTAACGGTCGCCATAGCGCGTGCGCAACTCGGACCAGCAAAAGCTATGAATCTCGTCGAACGGGTTGCCGATCGAATTGAGCGCGAGTAGCGATGCTTTGGCATCGAGGTAGCGCGCGAGCGGTTCGACGTCGGGCCAGAGATCCGGGTTCGTATACAGATGCATCGCGCCTTCGAAGTCGCAATGCAGATCGAGCACGATGTCAGCATCGTACGAAAGGCGCTGCAGCGCGAGCCGCTGCGATTCCAGTTCGGTATGCGGTACCTGTTCCGCCAGCGCATCGCGCATCGCGCCGCGAATGGTCGTCAGATTGGCGCCGATATCGCCCGACAGGCGGCCTTCGATGCGCGGCGTGACGAGCGCAGCGAGATCGTGAAAGCCGCGGTTGAAGTTGCTTGCGCTATAGGTCTCGAAGCGGCCGATATGCTGGCCGAGCAGATGCTGATTGAGCCCGATCGGGTTCGGCACCGGCACGACGACGATCTCGCCGCGCAGCTTGCCGGCTGCCTCGAGAGCCGCCAGCTTGCGCCGCAGCGCCCACGATACGAGCATGCCGGGCAGCTCGTCCGCATGCAGCGACGACTGAATATAGATCTTTTGCGCGCCCGCGGGCCCGTAATGAAAGCTCTGCAGTTGCCGCTCTGTGCCCAGCGCGGGGGAGATCAACGGATGGGTCTGTATTTGCATGTTTCCTGGCGCCACGGTTGGAACAAACGTTGGACAGGCGTGCCCCGCCTGTTAGACGCAAGAGATGAATGACAAACAGGTCACGATTGTACGCCGGGCGCGAAGCGCTGCGAACTGCAAAGCAAAAGGGGCTCCGCGTAAAACGGAGCCCCTCGGGCAGGTCGACGCATCGACTGGCAAGGGGCGGCGCGGTTCGCGCCGCCCGGCATCACTTGCCGTAGACGTCGAAGTCGAAGTACTTTTTCTCGATCTTTTCGTAAGTGCCATCCTTGCGGATATCGGCGATGGCACCGTCGATCTTCTTCTTCAGATCGGTGTCTTCCTTGCGCAGACCGATGCCGGCGCCTTCGCCCAGCGTCTTCGGATCGTTCAGGTCATTGCCGACGATCTGATAGCCAGCGCCGCGCGGCGTCTTCAGGAAGCCGATTTCGGCCTGTACCTTGTCCTGCAGCGCTGCATCGAGGCGGCCCGACAGCAGGTCCTGATAGACCTGATCCTGGTTCTGGTAAGGCTGAACCTTCACGCCCTGGCTGGCCCAGCGCTCCTTCGCATAGGTTTCCTGGATCGTTCCTTGCTCGACGCCCACCGTCTTGCCCTTGAGCGATTCGGCCGTCGGCAGCAGCTTCGAGCCCTTCTTCGCCACGAGTGCGGTCGGCGTATTGAAGAGCTTGGAGGAAAACGCGATTTCCTTTTCACGTTGCGGCGTCATCGACATCGACGACAACACGCCGTCGAACTTCTTCGCCTTCAATGCGGGGATCATGCCGTCGAAGTCGTTTTCGACCCACACGCACTTGGCGTTCAGGCGTTTGCAAATTTCATTGCCCAAATCGATATCGAAGCCTTTGAGCTTGCCGTCCGCCCCTTTGGATTCGAACGGGGGATAGCTCGCATCGACGCCGAAACGGATCGTGGACCAGTCTTTGGCGTACGCCACACCGGCCGAAACGGCGCATGCGGCAATGGCTACGGCGGCTATGAGTTTTTTCACGGTGACTCCTCGAAGCAGTTCGATCGACCCCTGATGCGCGGTTGTGCCGCGCGAAAGGGCCGTGGGATTTATCAAGGCTGTTGGCGTGCGCCAGCCAGCGCGGCGCCAAGCATACCAAACCAAAAATAATGGCCGCGCTAGTAGACACCGGATGGCCGGCCGATGCAACGTTTGGAAAGAGACTTGGAGTCCCCGCTCGAATGGCCTGACGACCCGCCGAATCGACAAAAATCAAATACGGCAAATAGTTAGCCAGCCGAGGCAATCGGCCGCCGCGGGAAAAGATTGGAAAGGTATGTGTCGCGCCGGCGCAAAAAAGTTTTCAGGAATCGAGCTATTTTTGCGCCGGCGGAAAGAGCGGCAAGGTCAAATACCGAGGCAGAGATACTTGATGACGGTGTACTCGTCGATGCCGTAATGCGAACCCTCTCGTCCGACGCCCGATTGCTTGACGCCGCCGAACGGTGCGACTTCGTTCGAAATGATGCCCGTATTGATGCCGACCATCCCGTATTCGAGCGCCTCGGCCACGCGCCAGACGCGTGCAATATCGCGGCTAAAGAAGTAAGCTGCGAGGCCGAATTCGGTATCGTTGGCCATTCGAATCACTTCGTCATCCGAATTGAATTTGAACAGCGGGGCCACGGGGCCGAACGTCTCCTCCTTGGCCAGCTGCATGGCAGCCGTCACACCCGTCAGCACCGTCGGTTCGAAGAACGTCTGCCCGAGCGCGTGGCGCTTGCCTCCGGTGGCAACACGTGCGCCTTTCGAAAGCGCATCCGCGATATGGGCTTCGACCTTGCGCACGGCCGCTTCGTTGATGAGCGGCCCCTGCATGACCCCGTCCTCGGTGCCGCGGCCCACTTTGAGCTGTTCGACCGCGGCGCGCAGCTTCTCGGCGAACGCATCGTAGACCCGCTCGTGTACGTAGAGGCGGTTGGCGCATACGCAGGTCTGGCCGCTGTTTCGATACTTCGAAGCGATCGCCCCGGCCACTGCGGCGTCGAGATCGGCATCGTCGAATACGATGAAGGGCGCGTTGCCGCCCAATTCGAGCGAGACTTTCTTGACCGTCGGCGCGCACTGCGCCATCAACAGCCGGCCCACGCCCGTCGAACCGGTGAACGACAGTTTGCGCACGAGGGCATTGCCCGTCATCTCGGCACCGATTTCCTTCGGCTCGCCCGTGACGATGCTGAAGACGCCCTTGGGCAGCCCGGCACGTTCGGCGAGCACGGCCAGCGCGAGCGCCGAAAGCGGCGTGGCCTCCGCGGGCTTGACGACGATCGGGCAGCCCGCCGCGAGTGCCGGTCCGACCTTGCGCGTGATCATCGCCGCCGGGAAATTCCAGGGCGTAATGGCGGCGCACACGCCGACGGGTTCCTTGACGACGACGATGCGCTTGTCGTTCGTGGGGCTCGGGATCGTATCGCCGTAGACGCGCTTCGCTTCCTCGCCGAACCATTCGAGGAACGACGCGGCGTACTGGATTTCGCCTTTGGCTTCGGCAAGCGGCTTGCCTTGCTCGGCCGTCATGATGCGCGCGAGGTCGTCGGCGTTGTCGAGCATCGACTGATACCACTTGCGCAGGATCGCGGCGCGCGCCTTGGCCGGCTGCGCGCGCCATGCGGGCCACGCGGCATTGGCGGCTTCGATCGCACGACGCGTTTCCGCGCTGCCCATCTTCGGCACCGTGGCAAGCACTTGGCCCGTCGCCGGATTGCGTACCTCGAACGTGCTGCCGTCATCGGCGCCTTGCCACTCGCCGGCAAGAAATGCGTGACCTTTCAGCAGCGAGGGGTCTTTCAGGTCGATCGATTCGAATGTGTCCATGTCAACTCCAATGAGCTGCGAAGTGCACCGGTTAGGCCAAGGCCCCGACGCTTTCGTTCAACGCCTCTTCGAGCAGGCCGAGCGCTTCGCTGAATACGGGCTCCTCGATGGTGAGAGGAAACAGGAAACGAATGACGTTGCCGTGCGTGCCGCAGACAAGCAACAAGAGGCCGCGTTCGAGCGCGCGTTGCTGAACGCGCTTGGCGAATGCCGCATCGGGCTCGCGCGTACCGGGTGCGAGAAATTCGGCGGCAATCATCGCGCCGGGACCGCGCACCTCGGCGAGCTGCGGCACCGCGGCCTTCAGCGTCTCGAGCCGATCCTTCAGGCGATTGCCGAGCGTGTTCGCGCGTTCGCAAAGATGCTCTTCGTCGATGATGTCGAGCACGGCGTGTGCGGCCGCCACGGCGAGCGGATTGCCGGCGTAGGTGCCGCCGAGTCCGCCCGGCGCCGCGGCGTCCATGACATCGGCGCGGCCCACGACGCCCGATAGCGGCATTCCGCCGGCCAGACTCTTGGCCATCGTCGTCAGATCGGCGGCAACGTCATAGTGCTCCATCGCAAAGAGCTTGCCCGTGCGCGCAAAACCCGTTTGCACTTCGTCGGCGATCAGCAGGATGCCGTGCGCGTCGCAGATACGGCGCAAGCCGCGCACGAAGTCCGCCGGCGCGGGATAGAAGCCGCCTTCGCCCTGCACGGGTTCGAAAACGATCGCCGCAACGCGTGCCGGGTCGATGTCCGATTTGAAGAGGCCTTCGAGCGAGCGCAGCGCATCGGCGGTGCTCACGCCGTGCAGCGGAGTGGGGAACGGGGCATGAAACACGTCGGAAGGAAACGGCCCGAAGCCGAGCTTGTAGGGCGCGACCTTGCCGGTGAGGGCCATGCCCATCAGCGTGCGCCCGTGAAACCCGCCCGCGAACGCGATGACACCGGGGCGCCCCGTGGCGGCGCGTGCGATTTTGACGGCGTTTTCGACGGCTTCCGCGCCCGTCGTGAAAAACGCGGTTTTCTTGGCGAACGCGCCCGGCGCCCGCTGGTTGATCTTTTCGGCGAGTTCGACATACGACGCATAGGGTACGATCTGATACGCCGTGTGCGTGAAGCAATCGAGTTGCTCGCGAATGGCGGCGACCAGGCGCGGGTGCCGATGTCCGGTGTTGACCACGGCGATGCCCGCGGCGAAATCGATGAAGCGGCGACCTTCGACGTCCCAGAGCTCGGCATTCTCGGCGCGGGCTGCGTAAAAGTCGCACATCACACCGACGCCGCGCGGCGTGGCGGCATCCTTGCGTGCCTTCAGTTCGTCATTTCGGTTCGTCATCGTGTTCTCCTGGTCCGATGCAGAGCGGTCGCTTCGCGGGTACGGCGACTATAGCTAGCTTTGGCTCTCATAATCAGAACCATTTTTGCGGAAACGATGGAGCCAATTGGCGCGATGACGCGGGGCGAGGGGAGGCCGATCGCTGCCGATACGGGCGCAGGCGCTCGCACACCAGCATTGGGCGGTTTCCTGCGTGCCATCCGACCTATATTGGACGTACCGCCTATTCATATTTCGATGCTCGGCCCCGAGCGATGACGAGAACCGTAACCTCCGTGCCCGAGACGAGCTTTGCCGAATACGAGGATCTGAAGTCGATCCTCGACGCCGGCAGCCGTCGCATGACGATCGAAATCGTCGGCGAAGTGCACGCTGAAGGCCGGCGGTTCGCCGTCCACGTCGCCACGCTGGGCTCGACGGATCCGCTCGCTCCAACGATCGGACTCTTCGCGGGCATTCACGGCCTCGAGCGAATCGGCACGCAGCTCGTGCTCGATTACATGCGCGTGCTGCTATGCCGGCTCGAGTGGGACGAGCTGCTTTATACGCAGCTCCAACGCATTCGGTTCGTCTTCATGCCGATCGTCAACCCGGGCGGCATGTGGGCGATGCGGCGCTCGAATCCGAACGGTGTGGATCTCATGCGCAATGCACCGCATAACGCCGAGGGGCGCGTGCCGTTTTTGGCCGGTGGCCAGCGCATCGGGCCCTGGCTGCCGTGGTACCGCGGTCGCGGCGGCGCGCCGATGGAGCTCGAGGCCGCGTTGATGCTGCGCGTCGTCGAAGAACAGCTGCTCTCGCGCCCACTCAGCTTCGCGCTCGATTGCCACTCCGGTTATGGCTTTCGCGACAGCCTCTGGTTCCCGTACGCCAAATCGACGCGGCACATCGAACATCTGCCGGAAATGTTTGCGTTGAAGGGGATGCTCGAAGGCGCTCATCCGCATCATCGCTATCTGTTCGAGCCGCAGAGCCTGCAATACCTGTCGCATGGCGATTTGTGGGACTACGCTTACGACCGCGCGCGGGCGCCGGCCATTTTCCTGCCGTTGACGCTCGAATTGGGATCGTGGCTGTGGATCAGGAAGAATCCGCTGCAGGTGCTCAAGCGCGAAGGGATCTTCAATCCCGTGAAGGCACACCGTACCGAGCGCGTACTGCGCCGGCACACCGATCTGCTCGATTTTCTCGCGCGCGCCGCTTATGCGGCCCCGGGCTGGCTGCCGCAGGGTGCCGAGCGGCAACAGACGATGACGCGCGCCATCGAACATTGGTACAGGCGGCGGCATTGAGCACGTGGATCCTGCTGCGCGGTCTCGCGCGCGAATCGCGTCATTGGGCTGAGTTTCCCTCGCAATTGCGGGCGGCTGGACTCGAGGGTGACATCGTCTGTGTCGATTTGCCCGGCTGCGGCGTGCATGCGCCCGTCAAGGTGCCGTCGAGTGTGCGCGCGATGACGGAGCGCGTCCGTGCCGACGTCGCCTCGCGTGGCCATGAGCCGCCTTTTCGAATCGTCGGCCTCTCGCTCGGTGCAATGGTGGCGGTTGCGTGGGCGCAGAACTGGTCCGCCGAGATCGAGCGGCTGGTATTGATCAATACGAGCATGCGGCCGTTCAGCGGGCCGTTGACGCGCCTGCGCGTGGGCGCCTGGCCGATGCTGGTGCGGGCCGCGATTGGCTGGCGAGGCCGCCGTGCGGCCGAAGCGGCGATTCACGCACTGACGTGCGAGCGGCGCGATCGCTACGATACGGACCTGGCGGTCTGGATTGCGATCTATCGCAGTGCGCCCGTGACCCCGGCCAACGCGCTACGGCAGCTCTGGGCCGCGGCGCGATTCGAAGCCGCGCCCGCGGCGCCGGCGTGCCCCACGCTCGTCCTTGCATCGAGGGCGGACCGGCTCGTCCATCCCGATTGCTCGCGTGCGCTTGCGCGTGCCTGGGGCGCGGCGTACCGCGAACATCCGTGGGCGGGGCATGACTTGCAGCATGACGATGCCGCATGGCTGGCCGAGGTGATCCGGGCGTGGGTCAATGAGGACGAGTTGCGAACGGTGCGTTAGTCCGTCCCGCAATAGGGACGGGGCCCTGTCGGCCATCCGTTACGCGCGGGAGGAAGGGATTCCGTTGCTCGGCACGCCTTTTCGTCGCCAAGCCGGCGCATAATCCGAATGGCCGTACGCATGCCCGGCAGCCCGATTGTCTGCAGCGCCCTGGTCGCGGAGGACTCCATGCAAGCGAAGAACGAAGATGCCGTCGCACACCTGCTGGCCGATGTCGTCGACTATGCAAGAGGACGATGGCCGGCAGAGGCCTTCGCCCCGATCGAATCGTTTTTGCGTTTCTATTACGAACTCGTCGATGTGCAGGACCTTCAAAGCCGCTCGCTTGCCGATCTTTACGGCGCGGCAATGGCGCATTGGCAGACGGCCAGGAAGTTCGTGTCCGGCTCTCATCTGCTTCGCATCTATAACCCCGTCGTGGACGAGCACGGCTGGCATTCCGACCACACCGTCATCGAGATCGTCAACGACGATATGCCGTTTCTCGTCGATTCGGTCACGATGGAGGTCAATCGCTGCGGATTGACGCTGCATTCGGCCATTCACCCGGTGTTTCGCGTCTGGCGCGACGCAGCAGGCGAAATCGAGCGCATCGAGCCCGGCGTGGCCGGTCAACGTGACGACGAGGCAGTGCACAAAGCGCGCCTCGAATCGTTCATTCACTTCGAAATCGATCGCTGCGGCGATGCCGCGCGCCTGGCGGAACTGCGCGCCAATATCTCGCGCGTGCTCGGCGATGTGCGCGCCGCCGTCGAAGACTGGCCGCGCATGATCGCCACGGCCCGCCAGACCATCAAGAGCATGGCGGCGCGCGAATCGAGTGCCGATACCACCGAAGCGCGCGCATTCCTCGAATGGATGGTGGCCGACCATTTCACGTTTCTCGGCCAGCGCGACTATGCGCTCGTGCCGCACGACGCTGGACTCGGGCTGCGCGCCGTGCCCGGCACGGGGGCCGGCATCCTGCGCGCGAGCGATGCAGCCGAGGTGACGCCGTTGCCGGCCTCGGCCACGGCCATCATCGGCGACGCGATGCCGATCTTCCTGACCAAAGCCAATTCGCGCGCCACGGTGCACCGGCCGGGCTACCTCGATTATGTGGGCGTGAAACTCGTAGGGGACGATGGGAAGGTGGTCGGCGAGCGGCGCTTTCTCGGTCTATACACGTCGACGGCTTATACCGACGCGAGTGCCGATATTCCGATCGTGCGGCGCAAATGCGCAAACATCATGCGCCGCGCCGGCTTTCTCGCTAAAGGCCACCTCCATAAATCGCTCGTGACCGTGCTCGAGCAATATCCGCGCGACGAGCTGTTTCAGGCCAACGAGGACGACCTCTACGACATCGCCCTCGGCATCCTGCGCCTTCAGGAGCACCAGCGCACGCGGCTGTTCGTGCGGCGCGATCGCTTCGAGCGCTTCGTCTCGTGCCTCGTCTTCGTGCCGCGCGAAAAGTACAACACCGATTTGCGGCGCCGCATGGCCAAGCTGCTCGCGGGCGCGTACAACGGCACGAGCGTCGAGTTCACGCCGCTGTTGTCGGAATCGCCGCTGGCACGCATTCATATCGTGGTGAGGGCGGGCACAGGCGCCTTGCCGCAAGTCGATACGGTGGAGCTCGAGACTCGTCTTGTCCAAGTGACGCGCCGCTGGCAGGACGACCTTGCCGATGCGCTGCTCGAGCGTTTCGGCGAAGAGGCCGGTAACCGCTTGCTGCAGCGCTATGGCGAATCGTTTCCGGCCGGCTATCGCGAGGACTACGCGGCGCGCACGGCAGTGCGCGATATCGAATTGATCGAAGCGGCGCGCGAGGGTCAGGCATTGGCCATGAACCTCTATCGTCCGATCGAGGCGTCCTCGCGTGCGTTTCGTTTCAAGGTCTATCGCATCGGGCAATCGATCGCGCTTTCACGCAGCCTGCCGATGCTCGAACACCTCGGCGTGCGAGTGGACGAAGAGCGTCCGTATCTGATCGAGCCTCAGGGTGCGACGGCGGCCTGGGTGCACGACTTCGGTCTCGAGCTGACCGACGATGTCGAGTTCGACATCGAGCGCGTCAAGGCGCTGTTCGAAAATGCGTTCGCCAACGTATGGGCGGGCGCGATCGAGAACGACGACTTCAACCGGCTCGTGTTGCGCGCGCAGCTCGATGCGCGCGAAGTATCGATTCTGCGCGCTTATGCGAAGTATTTGCGGCAGGTCGGCTCCACGTTCAGCGATGCCTATATCGAGCGTGCGGTGACGGGCAACCCGGCGCTTGCGCGTCAGCTCGTCGAGCTCTTTCTCGCGCGCTTCGATCCCGCGTTCGACGGCTCGCGCGAGCGCCGCACGGCACAGTTGCTCGATGCGATCGGCGCCGCACTCGATCAGGTGCCCAACCTCGACGAGGACAGGATTCTGAGGCAGTTTCTCGGCGTCATGACGGCGACGGTGCGCACGAACTACTTCCGGCGCGATAGCCATGGCGAGCCGTTGCCGTACGTCTCGTTCAAGCTCGATCCGTCGCGCGTGCCGGGGCTGCCCGAGCCGAAACCGATGTTCGAGATCTGGGTCTATTCGCCGCTTGTCGAAGGCGTGCATTTGCGAGGGGGGCGCGTGGCGCGCGGCGGTCTGTGCTGGTCCGATCGGCGCGAGGATTTCCGCACGGAAGTTTTGGGCCTCATGAAAGCCCAGATGGTGAAGAACACGGTGATCGTGCCGGTGGGCTCGAAAGGCGGGTTCGTCGTCAAGAATCCGCCGTCAGCCGCCGACCGCGAAGCGTTCGTGCGAGAAGGCGTGTCGTGCTACCGCACGTTCCTGCGCGGGCTGCTCGATGTGACGGACAACCGCACGCCCGGCGGGATCGTGCCGCCGCCCGAAGTCGTGCGCCACGATACGGACGATCCCTATCTCGTCGTCGCGGCGGACAAGGGCACCGCGACGTTTTCCGACTACGCGAATGCGATCGCGCGCGAGTACGGTTTCTGGCTCGACGATGCATTCGCCTCGGGCGGCTCGGTCGGATACGACCACAAGAAGATGGGCATCACGGCGCGTGGCGCGTGGGAATCGGTCAAGCGACATTTCCGTGAAATGGGCGTCGATACGCAGACGACCGATTTCACGGTCGTGGGTGTCGGCGACATGTCGGGCGACGTCTTCGGCAACGGGATGCTGCTTTCGCGTCATATCCGCCTCGTTGCGGCATTCGATCATCGGCACATCTTTCTCGATCCCGATCCGGACGCGGAGGCGAGCTTTGCCGAACGCGCGCGCCTCTTCGGGCTCGAGCGATCGAGCTGGGCGGACTACGATACGGCCCGCATCTCGGCGGGTGGGGGCGTCTACCCGCGCAGCGCGAAGACGATTCCGCTTTCGCCGGCCGTGCGTGCGGTACTTGGCACGGAGGCGCCCACGCTCGCGCCGAACGAGCTCATTCGGGCCATTTTGCTGGCGCCTGTCGACCTGCTGTACAACGGCGGGATCGGCACCTATGTGAAAGCGACGCGGGAAACGCATGCGCAAGTGGGGGACCGCGCCAGCGATGGAGTGCGCGTGAACGGTGCGGACTTGCGCGCGAAAGTGGTCGCCGAAGGCGGCAATCTGGGACTCACGCAGCTTGGGCGGATCGAGTACGCCCTCAAAGGCGGCCGAGTCAATACCGATGCGATCGACAACTCCGCGGGCGTCGACTGCTCGGACCATGAGGTCAATATCAAGATTTTGCTGGGACTCGTCGTGGCCGAAGGCGAGCTCACGGAGAAACAGCGCAACGCGCTGCTCGCGGAGATGACC
>NZ_JBMRBK010000022.1:0-248380 GCF_057351765.1 Trinickia sp.
ATCTCGCATCGATAGCGG
The DNA here is from genome assembly GCF_057351765.1 of Trinickia sp. Taxonomy (NCBI): domain Bacteria; kingdom Pseudomonadati; phylum Pseudomonadota; class Betaproteobacteria; order Burkholderiales; family Burkholderiaceae; genus Trinickia; species Trinickia sp. The sequence goes on from NZ_JBMRBK010000022.1 coordinate 19, forward strand.
CCCTCGAGCGCGCGGACCTGAGGTTGACTCAGCTGGCCCGCGTCGGCGTGGACTCGGACGCGCCGGCTTCGATGCTGCCGGTGCTCGATGCCGCGAGGAATCTGCCGCTCGGTTATGCGCAGCGCGACGCGCGCGTGCCGCTCGCCTCCCGCTTCGGGCTGAGCCAGAGCGAGCAGCTCGGCACCGCTGCCAGGTTGCGGTACCAGGCGTTGCTGCGCGCGACGATCGAGCCGTTCGTCGCGCGACGGCTCGCTCGCGCATTGACGGCTCCGGGCCTCGATGCGGGGGCTCGCTACGCCGCGCTGCGCGTTTATCTGATGCTGGGCGATCGAGTCCACTTCGATGCCTCCGCCGTACGGACATGGGCCGCCAGCGACGCGCGCTCGCTGCCGCTCACCGACGCCCAACGAGCCGATTGGCTCGAGCATGTCGACGCGCTCTTCGGGACGGGCAGCTTCAAGGCCGACGTGCCGCTCGATGCGGAGCTCGTCGGGAGCGCGCGTGCCGCCATCGGTACCGTTCCGGTGGCCGAGCGCGTCTTCGACACGATACGTCCCGAGCTCGAAAAAGCGATGCCGCAGCCGCTTTCGGTCGACATGATGGGCGGCGACGACGCGGGGCTCGTCCTCATTCGCAAAAGCGGCAAGCCGCTGACCGACGGCGTGCCGGGGGCCTACACGCGCCAAGGCTACGCGCGGTATCTGGGGTTGCGCGAGGCGGCCTTGCAAGCGCTCGATCGCAATGCCTGGGTGATGGGCCGCACCATGGCACCGGCGGGCGATCCCGCACGCCGGGCGATGCTGAGCGGCGACATCGACCGCTATTATTTCGACCGTTACATCGCGGCATGGGACGGCATCCTGAACGACGTCTCGCTGCGGCCGCTGCCGAAAGGAAGTGACGGCGCGTCGATCGTGAAATTCCTGGCACGGCCGGATTCGCCGCTGCGCACGTTTCTGATGACGGCGGCCACGCAAACGACGTTGGCCGGCGATGCGACTGGTGCCCTCGATGGCGGTAAGGGCCCGGGGCCTGCGACGCAATCGATATGGCGGACCATGCTCGCGCGTGCCGGAACGATCTTCGGCTCAGGGCGTGCGAAGCATGCTACGTCGGCGAATGGGCCCGCGCCGGGGGCTTCGGGAGCGCCCGTGGCGGGTGGCCGGTCCACGGATGGCCGCCCCCCGGATGGCCGGCCCGTGGACAGCCATTTCGAAGCGTTGCATCGGTTCGTGGCGTCGGGCCGTGACGCTCAACCGTCGGCGCTCGATGAGGTGCAGCGCGAGCTTGCCGCGGCAGGCGCTTTTCTCGACGCCGTCGAAGCCGCCCATGCGAATGGCCTCCCCGCGCCGCCGGGCGATGCGCTCACGGCACTCGATCAAGCCGCGCTCGGTGTGCCGCAACCGATGGCCGGCATGTTGCGCGGACTCTCCGCAAGCGGTACCGCGGCGACGCTTGCCGGCGAGCGGTTGCGCCTCGACGCGCTATGGCGCGCGAGCGTCGCGCCTTTCGGTCACGCCGCGCTGGACGGACGCTATCCGTTCGTGAGGACGTCGCAAGTCGACGTAACGCTCGACGATTTCTCGCGCGTATTCGGTCCCGGCGGTCTCATCGATACGTTTTTCCGCAACAACGTGCAGCAGTATGTCGATATGTCCACGCCCCACTGGACCTGGAAACCGTCGGCGAAAGCGCTGGGCATGTCGGCGAAGACGCTCGAGATGTTCCGCGAAGCGGCGGCGATTCGCGACGCGTTCTTTCCGGACGGCAGCCGGACGATGCAGGTGCGCTTCGCGCTCACGCCCGAATCGATGGATCCTGCGTTGACGCGTTTCATGCTGACGCTCGCCGGTAAAACACTCGACTATCAGCACGATCCGCGACGCGCCGTCTCGTTCGACTGGCCCGGCGCAACGGCACCTCAGCCCACGCGAATCGACTTCGCACCCGCGGCGGCCGACGGGCGCAGCGCGGTCGATGCCCAGGGCCAGTGGGGCCTGTTTCGCTTGCTCGACCTGGGCAAGCTGACACGCAAGCGGGCCGACAGCTTCGATCTGAGCTTCGATTTCGGCGGCAGAAAAGTGTCGCTCGATCTCGCGGCCAGCAGCGTCGTCAATCCGTTCGCATTGGACGCGCTGAGCAAGTTCCAGCTTGTCGATACGCTCTAACCATAGCGTGCCGGAGCGCGCCTGAAGCGCGTACCCAGGGAACCGCTCGGGGTCCGCGCGTTACTCAATGCGCTATGGATATCAATCATGCTCAGGGTGGACCGCGCATAGTTTTCGCGCGCACGCTCGAATGGCTGCATCGATTCGGCGCGCGCAGCGATGCCGTCGTGGCTATCATCGTCGCGCTTGTCGTGTTCATGATGGTGCTGCCGTTGCCGACGCCGGTCATCGACGCGCTCGTCGCACTCAATATCGCGACAGCGCTGTTGCTCATCGCGCTTTCGCTCTATCTGCCGAATGCGGTCGCCTTCTCGAGCTTCCCGGCGGTGCTGCTGTTGACGACGCTCTTCAGGCTCGGCCTCGAGATCAGCACGAGCCGTTCGATTCTGATGCACGCCGACGCAGGGGCGATCGTCGAGACATTCGGCCGGTTCGTCGCCGGCGATCACGTCGTCGTCGGTGCCATCGTGTTCTTTATCGTGGCGGTCGTGCAGTTCGTCGTCATTACCAAGGGGGCCGAGCGCGTGGCGGAGGTGGCCGCGCGTTTTTCGCTCGACTCGATGCCGGGACGGCAGATGGCCATCGATGCCGACGTGCGCGCCGGCCTCGCGCGCCCGGACATGGTGGCGCACCTGCGCGCGGAGCTCGCGCGCGAAAGCCGGATGCACGGCGCCATGGATGGCGCCATGAAGTTCGTGAAGGGCGATGCGGTGGCGGGATTCGTGATCGTGATCGTCAACCTGACGGCGGGCATGGCCATCGGTGTCATCTACAAGGACATGACGGTTGGCGAGGCGCTTCATCGCTATGCCGTGTTGACCATCGGCAACGGTCTGATGGCGCAAATCCCGGCGCTGTTGATCTCGATCGCCGCGGCTGTCCTCATCACGCGCGGCGGTGAGGCGCAGACGCCGCAGGGCACGACGCTTGGCCGCGAAGTGCTCGGCCAGATGCGGGCGGCGCCGGCGGCATGGATCGTCGCCGGCACCGTTGCGGCAGCGTTTGCCGCCGTACCCGGGATGCCGTGGATAGCGTTCGCGCTCGTCTCGGCATCGATGCTCGGCTTCGGTGCGCTCGGCCTGCGCCGCGAGCGGGCCGGCGTCGATTCCCGCCGCAAGGGCGAGCCGGAGATGCACCCGGATTCGCCGATCCCTGACGAATGCGACATGCGGCAGATCGTGCCGATACGGCCGATCGTCGTATTCATCTCGGAGCACATGGCCGGCGACGAGCGGTTCGCTCGATTCGAGCGCGCCGCGCGGCGCGCGCGCAACCGGCTCGTGCTGCATCATGGCATGACCGTGCCGAACATCGACATCCAGCGTGTGCGCCGGCTCGAAGGCGATGCCTACGAAGTGGCCATTCACGAGGTCGTTGCCGCGGATGGACGCTTTCATTGCGACAGCCTGTGTGTCAGGGAAGAGGCGATATCCGACGACGCGCTTCGTGTACATACGGTTGCGCAGCGCTACCAGCTCATTGCGAAGGCGGTGTGGATCGAACGCGAGCGTTGGATCGACGCCGGCGCGCTCGCATCGGGCATCGATGCCGTCGACTATTTCGAGCGGCTCGTCACGCAGGTGCTGCATCGTCATGCAGCGCGCTTCGTCGGGATCCATGAAGCGCAGCTCGTGTTCGGCTGGCTTCAGCGCGAAACGCCGGCCGCGGCCAAGGAGCTGGCGCAGGTGATGCCGCTGCCACGTTTCGCCGAAGTGCTGCGGTTGCTCGTCGGCGAGCGCGTGTCGATTCGCAACGTACGCGTCATCGTCGAGACGCTCGTCAGTTGGGCGCCGAGGGAGAAGGACACGGCGATGCTCGCCGAACATGTGCGCCTCGCGCTCCAGGCGCAGATATGCCAGGAATTCGCGCGCGACGGCATACTTCACGCGGTACTCGTCGATCGCGCGCTCGAAGATACGTTGCGCGCTTCGCTGCAACAGAACGCGCAGGGATGGACGTTTGCGATCGATCCCGAGACCGCCGGGCACTTGCTGACGCGCGCGGCCGAGCTATGCCGGCCGCCGGACGAGCATGGCGCGACACCCGTCGTGCTGACGGCACAGGACTTGCGCCGCCCGCTGCGGCTCTTGCTGCGCGACGAAGTGTTCGACGCCTATGTGCTGGCCTATACGGAACTGACGCCGACGCAGCGTGTGCGCGCGGTGGGGACGATCTCGCGCGATGCGGCGTGATCACATCTCGGCTCGTTCGTCGAAGAAGAGATCGTCGATTTCGATCGGTTCGGTGCAGCGTGCATCGAGCGTATCGAGTTCGTCCACGAGCCGGTAGACGACCGCCACAGCGCGATAGCAATCCGCGGGAATCGTGGCTTCGACCTGGACGTCGGCATGAAGCCGCCGTGCGAGCTTGCGGAAGTGGAAAACGGGAATCTCGGTCAGATGTGCCGCGTCGATCATCTGCCGGGCGGCTTCATCCACGCCTTTGGCAACGACGACTGGCACCGATTGCGTTTTGCCGTCGTAGTGGAGCATGACGGCAATATGCTCCGGATTCGTCACGAGCGCGCGGCCCGAACGAGGCGCATCGAGCGTCGGGCCGGCAGGGGCCAGCAATGCCTCGATGAGCGCCGAGCGCAAGCGCGCCCGGACTTGCGGGTCGCCGGCGGTCTGCTTCAGTTCCTCTTTCATGTCGCGATGCGACATGCGCAGTCCGCGCCGATGATGGCGTTTCGCGAGCCACACGCTGGCGAATGCGGGAGCGACAAGCGCGGCCAGCAGCACGCGGATCACGAAGTGGGCGGTTTCGACGCCGGCTTGCCAGTTCGCAGCCAACGATTGCCGGGCGAGCAGCGTCGGCACGATTTGTACACGATCGGCGAGTGCGAGCGTGGCCGCTATGCCGAGTACCGCGGCGCTGACGAGCGATATGGCCAGCGCCGTGAGATGTCGAGCGGAAACGAGCTGCCGAAAATGTGCAAGCGGATCGAGCCGCGCGAGCGACGGCGCCAGCACTTTCGGCGAGAAATGCATTGACCCTGCCATCCACGCGCCGCATACGGTTGCAGCGAAAGCGGTCGCGCCGATGCAAGCGAGGACAGGCACCATGAGCCGCGCGCATGCACTCACGAGCCGCGCCGCCGAAGCGAGCGGGCGCGCGGCGGAGATCGCCTCCAGCGCGAGGCCCGCTATATCGAGCCAGGCATCGCAGGCGGCGTCGAGCCCCCAGAAAAGAAGCTCCGTCGATGCGGCGAGGACGAGCAATGCGCCGAGCGGCTCGCTGCGTGCCACGTTACCCTTGGCGCGCGCATCGCGCAACCGCTTCTCGGAAGGCGGCAGTGACTTCTCGCTCATGGCCTATCGGCGCGCATGCGACCGAGGAGGTGCATGGTGGCCTCGGCATGCGCGAAGGTGGCCTGGGCGAGCGCATCGAGGAGCGCGGGCAGACTCAGCGCGACGACGAGCACCGCGAGGACGCTTTTGAACGGCAACGTTGCGACATACGCCGGAAACCGCGGAGCAGCTCGCGAGAGCACGGCGAAGCAGACTTCGACGAGAACGAGTGCGAGCAAATAGGGCAGCGCGAGCAGGACGGCCAGACGCATCATGGCCGTCAGCAATGGCTCGATCGCGGCCCACGTGCCGCTATCCAGCGCGGGCAGCCACGCGAGTGGCGGCCAGACGGCGAAGCTTGCGTAGACGACGGCGACGAGTGCATGAAGCGCGCCGGCGTGGATCAGATAGACGCAGGAGGCGTGCTTGAACAAGGCGCCGAAGACCGAGGCGTCCGGCGATGCGGTCGGGTCGAGCGCCTGTGGGTTCGCGCCGCGTTGATAGTCGAGACAGGTCCCCGCTGACTCGACGGCCCACAATGGCACGGCGAGGACGGTCGCGAGCAGTAGGCCGATAGCGCATTCCTTCGCTGCCAGGCCCAGTGCGAGATCGGGGCTTGGCGCGCGCGCCGCGATGGCTGGCAGCAGACCCGGCACGATGGGCAGCGCAAGCGCCAGTGCAACGGCGATGCGTGCGATGCGCGACAGCGCGTGCGGAGCGAAGATCGGCACGAGGATCAGTGCGGGCACCCAGCGGAGCGCGCCGAGACCGAGGGCAAGAACGAGGGGCAGCAGCGGGCCGAGCGGGTTCGTGAGCGGATCGGGCATGGACGTTCATCCGCGCGGCAGCGCGGCGAGCGCGAATGCTTGTTCGACCAGGCGGACGAGTTCGATACCGAACGAGTGGGCGCTCGCGGCGAGCGTTGCGCAGACGACCACGAGCTTGACGGCGTACGGCAGCGTTTGATCCTGGATCTGGAAGGCGGATAACACGAGCGACATCGTGACACCCGCACAGGCGGCAACGAGCGCGACGATCAGCGACATCTTGAACGTGAGAATGAGCGCATGCTGCATGAAGGCGAGGGAATCGGGCATCGGCTTCAGCTTCGATACGAAACGACGAGCGCTTCGATGAGACGACCCCATCCGTTCGCGACCACGAAAAGCAGCAACTTGAGCGGCAGCGAAACCATCGTGGGCGGCACCATTTGCATACCGAGCGCGAGCAGGACATTGGAGACGAGTAAATCGATGACGACGAATGGAACGAAAAGAATCAAGCCGATTTCGAATGCGGCCTGCAGTTCCGAGACGACGAATGCGGGGACGACGATGCTCCAGTCATTCGCGGCGGCCGCTCGCGTCCTGTCGGGCGAACCGTGCAGCGCTAGCTCGACGAACCGTTCGCGTTCTTCCAGTCTGCTGTTACGCAGCATGAACTGACGTAGCGGTTCGGCGATCGCCTGGGCCCGCGCGATCTGCTCGCGTCCCGAAACGGCGCCGGCCGTTGCCGATGAGGCGCTCCGTTGCGCTTCGTCCAGGCACGCGCTCAGCGTCGGCGCCATCACGAAAAGCGTGGCGGCCAGCGCCACGGCGTTGAGTGCGAGCGCGGGCGGCGCTTGCTGCACGCCGATTGCGTTGCGTACAAGGACGAGGACGACCGATATCTTCAGATAGGAAGTCATCGTGATCGCGGCAAGCGGAAGCAACGAAAGCGTGCCGAGCAGGACGAGCAGGGCGAGCGGGTGCTGATCGGGCGTCATGGCGAAGCGCCGTTCCCGGACTCGCTGTGCCATTGCGTGATCTCGACGGCCAGCCGGCCGTCGAGATCGACGAGTTCGCCATAGCCGACGGGCACACCGTTGGCTTCGATGCGCACGGTCGGCGGCATGCCCTCGGCGAGCCGAAGCAGCGTGCCTCCGCTGGCGGCGGCGAGCGCGCCCAGCGGCAGATCGAGGGTGCCGATGACGAACGACAACTGCACGGGCAGGCGCGCCGGGTCGACCGGGCTCGGGGTATCGGGCGGCAAGCCGGTGGTTGACGGGCGAGGGGAGGAGGTATCGTCGTGCATCGCATGAAGGACTTCGAAGCTGGAATCGGCGTCGCGCCAGCGGACTTGCCAGGCGAGGCCGGCGAAAACGACACGTCCGACGCCGGCCGTGTCGAACGCGGACGAGGGCAGGCGGAGGATGTCACCGCTCGCGAGCGATGAAATGTCGGCGGACGGCATCGCGAGCGTTCCGGCGATCACGCGTGCGCGACTGGGCAAGTGCTCGAGCCACGGGGCGATGGCGGGCGACGGGAATTGCCAGGGGCCGTGCTCGATCATCTCGTTGAGCGCATCGGCATTGACGCGCACGAGCATCGCAACGCGCAGGTGCGGCATCGTGCAACTGAGGCTGACGGTGAGGATGTTGTCACTGCCGGCGCGCGAACTTTGCGAAGGCGCTGCGCACGCCTCGTAGCGGGGGTCGCCGAGCGCGGCGCCGAGCGGTGTGGGCAATGCCGCCAGTGCGTAGTGCACGAAGGCCTCCCGCGCCGCGCGGTGCTCGGCCAGACCCGGATCGATGCCTGTCAGCGCGAGCAACCATGCTTCGCAATCGTGCCAACTCATGCCGCCAAAGCGGGTTGAGATGGCGAGCCCGCGGCCTTCGACGAAAGCGGTGGGCGCCGCGCCACGCAGCTCGAGCGTTGCGGTACTGGCGTCGCCCAGCGAGACGCGCAGGGCCGGTACGCGGGCGAGCCGGCTTTTCGCGACGCGAGCGGCGTCTGCTCGGCGCAGGACTATTGCGCGGTGCGGATGCGTCATCCCTGCACTCGCATCGGTGGTGTCGACGATACCGCCAGCGACGACAGGCCGTCGGGATCCTCGATGCCCACTCCAGCCGACAGTCGCTCGGCCAGCCGATATTTTTCCCGCTGGCGCCAACACCTGCGCTGGATGTCATGGGCTGCGGCCAGCGCCGCGCGTGCGGCCTCGAATCGCTTGTTCCCCGTGTCGACAGCGGAGCCTGCGTTGGAGCGGCGCGCCATGAGATGCGTATAAGCGTGCTCATGGCACGCGAAATCGTTGCGGTTCAGGAAGTCGATATGGGAAGCGCCTTGCGCAATGCGGCGCCGAAGCGCTTCGCGTGTGCGCGCGAGTTCGAGGTCGAGGCTAGCCAGCACGCGGCGCGCGCATTCGAGTTCGTGAGATGCCGCGCTCGCATCGCGCCAGGCATCGGCGACGAGCTCGCCGGCCCGTGCGAGCCGGGCCTCCGCCCGTCTGCCCAACAGGCGCAGGACGCGTGGATCAATTAGCGACGACGGCATGCAGTTGCTCGAGCGTATCGCGCCATGGGCACGGCGTACGCGTGTCTTGACGCAGGAATGCGAGAAGGCGCGGATGACGCGCGACGGCGTCGTCGTTTTCGGTGTCGCGCCCTGCTTGATACTCGCCGAGCGTCAGCAGTAGCTGAAGATCGCGATGCCGCGACAAAAGGCATCGCAATCGAGCCGCGTCGTTTCGATGCGTTTCGGCGACGATCGCGTCCATCGCGCGGCTCGTACTCGCGAGTATGTCGATCGCGGGAAAATGCCCGCGCTGGGCCAGTTCCGTCGACAGCACGATGTGCCCGTCGAGCAGCGAGCGCGCTTCTTCGGCGATCGGATCGAGCGTCGACGTTTCGGTCAATACCGTATAGACGGCAGTGATCGAGCCCCGCGGCAACGGCCCGGCTCGCTCGGTGAGGCGCGGCAGCATCGCGTAGACGGAGGGGGGCAACCCAGCGTGCCCTGTCGGCTCCCCGGCCGCGATGCCGATCTCCCGTTGAGCCCGAGCGACGCGCGTGAGCGAATCGACGAGCAGCAGTACATGAGCGCCGTTCGCGCTGAGCCCCTCCGCGATCGCCGTGGCCGTGAAAGCGGCGCGCACGCGCTCCATGGCGGGGCGCTCGGAGGTGGCGCAGACGACGACGGTTCGCGCGGCCACAGCGGAATCGAGCTCCCGCTCGAGGAATTCATTGAGTTCGCGGCCGCGCTCGCCGACGAGTCCGAGGACGACGGCGTCGGCGTCGATGCCGCGTGCGAGCGCGCCGATCAACGTCGTCTTGCCGCAACCCGGTCCCGCGAAAAGACCGATGCGTTGACCGCGGCCCAACGTCAACGCCCCATCGAGCGCGCGAATGCCCGTCGTCAGCGCATCGACGATGCGCGGCCGTGCGAGCGGCACAGGCGGATCTGCCAGCACGGGCCGGCGCACGCATCCACGCGGCGTGTGCCGGCCCGATGGCACGACGGGGGGCGAGGCATCGAGCGGTCGCCCGAGGCCATCGAGCAGCCGACCCAGCAAATGTCTTCCCGCTTCGACGTCGTGCGGGCGTCCCAGCGATCGCAGCGACATGCCCGGTGCCAGGCCCTGCGTAGCCGCAAGCGGAGCGAGCAGCGTGCGTGAATCGTTGAAACCGATGACTTCGGCGAGCATCGGATGGCCATGCACGTCGACGCAATCGAGCTCGCACAAGTGCCCGACTTTGGCGCGAGGCAATCGCGCGGCGATGAGCGTGGCGCTGACTTCGACGACATGACCCAGTGCATGCGCAGTGGTCCGGCCGGCGCAGCGCTCGTTCACCCGGCCTAGCCACGCCGCGAGGCGGGCTTCGAGCAAGGCGGCATCGGCCGAATCGCACGCATCGGACGACGGGCGCGCGAACGTCACCATGCGAGCTCCGCGACGCCCGCACCCGAGAACACGATCTTGTGCGGCTCGATTCGTTGGAGCGTGTAATCGCGCCATCGATAGCCGGGCGCCAGGACTTGTCCTTCACGCGTGACGACGAAGCCGTGGCGGCCGTGGCGTACGCTCGCGACGTCGAGCGGGGCGCGTGCGACCGTCAGGGGCGGCGGATAGATCGATGCCTCGACAGGCCGGACCGTTTGCGATGCCGCAGGTGCATTGCCTGCCGCGTCGATGGGACGTGCGTTTCGCGTGGACCCGAGCCATAGCAACGCTGCGCCGAGCAGGATCGCGGCGCACGCCGCAACGCAGGCCAGCTCGGTGATCGAAGTACGCAATGCTGCCCGCCAACCGCCGCTGCCCGCCGGGCTCGACGATGCCAGGCCCGCGTCCCACGGCGCCTGTTCGTCGGCGATTTTCGTGCAAGCGGGGCCGATCGCCACCTGTGTCCCGGCGCCTACCAGGATCGGACAGGCGGCCTTGCCTGTGCCGCCGGCGCGAAACGACCATACATCGTCGACTCCGCGCGAGAATGTTCCGGCGTGCGCCGGCATACCCGGATCGCACAGCACCAGATCGTTGTCGGGACTGCTGCCGAGGCGAATCGTGTCGCCGTCGAGCGGAAATGCGGCGCCGCGATGCAAGCCGCTCAAGATGCGAAGTTCGAGCATGGGAAGGGATGACTGCGTTCGGGTTAGAGCGCGTGCGCACTAAGAAGCACTGCACGTTGACGCGCGCGCGATGTGGCGACCGGGTAGACGGCAACGAGCCGCGGCGGCGCGCCGGATTCGAGCACCACCGCCGTCGTCAGTTCGGTGCTGCTCGTGCTGGCCCATTCCTGCCCGGGCAACCCGGTTGGCTGCCGCATGGCGAGCCCGATGTCGACGGAGATCGCTGCCGGGCCGCTCGGCGGCGCCGGCAGGACACGCGCAACGAGATCGAGTGCGTCGCCACGCGGCGCTGACCGACCGTTCGCGTGGTCGGCACTCGGCGCCGACGACGGGGCGGGCGCACTCGGCTCTTCCGCGCCGATCGCCAGGCCCAGGTGCCGGTTCGCGAAGCCGACGATGCGTTGCCGGTTGAGCACGCGCGCGCGGTGTTCGGCGAGTGCGTTCAGCCATCGTGCATCGCGTTGGGCATCGGCAGCGCTCGCGCCCTGCACCGCGATGTCGGGGCCGCGGCCCGACGCGTGTTCCGCGGCGGGCGGCATGAGCGCCGCATCCTCTGTCTCGAGAACGAGCACTTCCATCGATACCATCGGCTGCGGCCGATCGAGCGCTTCGACGAGTTGCGCCACGCGTGTGCGCAGGGCAAGATCGGCCCACACGAACACCGTGTTCGTTCGCTCGTCGGCGGCGACGACGATATCCGCGCGGCGTGAGCTCCGCGGCAGCGCGGCGCTGGACTGCGTATCGGGCAGTACAGGCATGACGGGTGCGGTGCCGGTCCGGCTCGGAAAGATCGCATCGACGAGCGGCAATGGGGTGGGTGCGGCGACGCCGGGCAAATCGGGTACCGAAGCCTGAGGGAGCCCGAAACCGTGCCTTGGCGGGTGCGTGTCTTCGCCGGTCAGCAACTGGCGAAGAATCGATGCGACGCCGGGCCGCGGTGCATTGCCGCGCTCGGGCGCGGGCCCATCGGCCGCCTGCGCGTGGCGCAGCACGAAGACCATCGGCTGCGGCTCGGCGGCTGCGCCGGTGGTCGGACGGTGCGAAAGGAACCGGCGCAGCAGCGAGCGATACTCGCCCGGCCCACCGACGAGCACCGCATCCTGGCCGGGCAGTGCGCCCCAGCCGAAGCGCGGCTCATAGAGCCCGACGGCTGCCAGCGCCGCGCGCGCCGCTTCCGGGTCGAGGCCGCCGAGCGCCATGCGTTCGACGCGCGAAGCGGTGCGTGCGCTTACATACAGTGTGCGGTTCGCGACGAACCAATCGAAATGATGGGTGCGGGCGAGTTGCTCGAGAAAGTCGCGGCCGGTCTCCGCCCGAAGCCATCCGGCGAGGCGCGCCGTGCGCCAGCTATCGTTTGCGCGCCCGCGCTCGTCGGCGAGGCGAAGCCGCAGTCCGTGATCCTTGGCGAAGCGATCGAGCGCATCGAGCGGCGTCGATTGCGCCGCTTGAAACGCATAGGGCGCATCGAGCCCGTCATGCGGTGATTCGCCCGCGCGTGCGCTGGCGGCCCCGAGAACGATCGCGCCGATGAGTGCGAGCGCGCATCGGCGCAGCCATTCAACGGATTTCATTGAGCACCGCACGCGCCAGCAGGAACTTCGTCTGCAGATCGCTCGTTGCGCTCCAGTTGGCGAGCGAAACGCCGCGCAGCGCATCGACGTAGCGCTGCCACTGCTCGGGAGCGCCCGGCGAAAGCGTAGCGCGAACCTGATCGGCGTGCTCGATCGCGCGCGTGAGTTGGAGTTCGGTGGGGCTCAGTGTGGGTGTCATGGATCGTCCGTCGAGCGTGGCCTGGGAGAGGGGGGCGGTTCATGCGCAGTGCCGCTCGAGTTTCGCGCGCAGCCGGGCGAGCCGCGAGCGCACCGTGCCGACGGGGATGCCGAGCCGTTGCGCGACCTGCACGTAGCTGACGTCGTCGATAAAGAGCAGCTCGATCATGCGTTGCTGCTCGGGCGGAAGCGACTGCGCGAATTCGATGAATTGCGCAAAGCGCTGGTTGATCGACATGCGGCGCTCGGGAGCGAGCGTGTCGACGAGTTCTTCTTCGTGTTCGTCGATGCTTTCGACGATGAACCGGTAGTCCGCGGTGCGATTGACGTAATTGCGCACGATGTTCAGCGCGATGGCCGTGAGCCACGTTTTCGGATGCGCCGTGCCTCGATAGGACGACCGGTTTTCCCATGCGCCGAGATAGGTGGACTGGAGGATGTCTTCCGCATCTTCGGCGCTACGCACCCGACGCATGATGAAGCGTTGAATGGCAAGCGCGTGCGAGCGGTACCAGTCGTCGAATACAACGGACACATCAGCGTCGGCAAGGGGCGCCGGCAGGTCCGAAGGCCTCGAAATCATGAGCGTCGAATGTTTTGCGGTTTGGAATAGCCGCGATCGTCGCGCCAGGCCCCAGCTGCAGCCGATTTTGATATGAAAATCGGACGATGTTACGCACCGGGCCGAACGGATCGCATCGATGCGCACGGGCCGGTTCCGTTCGGCGCCCCCCCGCTCGTCGCGGCATCCCGGCACCGGCTCGCCACTGGATGGAACCGGTGCGCGTGCGTTGTTACTAAGGTGTCGATTTCTTCCCGGTACTCGTCGATTCCGGGAAGCGTAAAAACATTTCACCGACACCAGGGAGAGTTCGCCATGACCTTCGCAGCCGTGATTCCCGCACTCAGCGCGCTGAGCGCATTGGCCAGTGCCGCCTCGTCGGCCGTTTCGGCCGACGGAACCGAAAACCTCGATCAGATGGGCAGTGTTTTCAAACGTCAGCAGAACATGCAGTTGAAGACGATCGAATTACAGACCGAGGCCAATATCCAGAAAATGATGGCCGATACGGCCAACAGCATCGCGAGCGGTCAGCTCGACTCCGCGACCAAGATGCAAAATGCCGCGCACAAAGCAGCGCAAGGCATTCATTTTTGATCGCGTGGCCCGCCGCCCTATCGCGCGGTGGCCGAATCACTTCAAGGAACGATATGTCGATGGATGTTCAAGCCGCGGCGATGGACCGGATGGCGCAGCGCGTACGTGCGATCGACACGGTGTCTCACGCCGCGCTCGCGTTTGCGGAGCAAAAGCACCGGGTCGATGCGCAAGCCGGTCTCGATGCGTCGCACTCGCGCATGTTGACCGAGCTCATCAACTCGCTTCGCCAACTGACGCAGCAAATCAAGGCTTGATGCCGGCCAGGAGCGAGACCATGGACGCGTTGCACCGTTCCGATTTCCGGGCGTTTCCCGCCGTCGGCGTCGTGCCGGCAACCGATGCTCCCGCCCTCGCCCGCGAGGGCGCCGAGTTCGCGCAGGCGCTGGCCGAGGCACCGCTGGCCGGCGCATCGCTGCGCGCGCTCGAGCCGCGCGCGCCGGCCCATTCCTCGGCGCTCGATTTTCTCGAGGGGCACCTCGAGCATATCGCCCGCACCCGCATCGAAGCTCGCCAGTTGCCCGAGCGCATCGTCAAGGCTCATGCGAACGGCGCGGGCACGGCCGATATCGCGATCGCGATGCACCGTCAGGCAAGGCTCATGGCAGCGTATCAACTCGATGTGTTGTGGGCCGCGAAGCTCGTTGGCACTGCGACAGCTTCGCTGAAACAACTGATCACCGCGTCATGACGCATGGCGCCGCATCGTCACGTCGTTGCCGCGTTGGCAGATCGGTCGCAGCGGGGCTCGCGCTGGCGCTGGCCGGCTGCGATGCGCGAGTCGAACTGTTTCGCTCGTCCGATGTCCAGGCCGCCAACGAAATCCAGGCCGCGTTGCGTCACCGCGGAATCGATGTCGAGCGAACGGGGGACAAGGACGACGTCGTACTGTCCGTAACCGACGCCGACTTCTACGGCGCGGCCGGCGCGCTGCGCGATGCCGGGCTGCCGCGGCAGCCCCGTCGTGGGTTGGCCGATGCATTCACCGGCAAAGGACTGTTGCCGAGCCCGCTCGAAGAGCGGACCCGTTATGTCCATGCGCTCGAAGCAGCGCTGGAAAGCGTCATTCTCGACATCGACGGTGTGGTGTCGGTGCGTGCCCGCGTCGTACCGCCGGAGCGGCCCTCGCCCGGTGCGCCCCTCGTGCCGGCCTCCGCGTCGTTGCTCATCAAGCATCGGCCCGATATCGATCTGACGGGCCTTCTGCCGGGCCTTGTACGGCTCGTCAAGAACGGCGTGCCGGGGCTGGCCGGCGAGGACGATCGACATGTCGCCGTGATGCTGGTCAAGGAGCGCGAGCCCGCTGCTGCGGCGGTGCGAGCCGGCCCCGGAGCCGTCGTGCGTCAGTCCTATACGGCATGGGCGGCGGCAGCGGCACTCGGCACGGCGGGCACAGCGATGTTGGGATGGCATCTGCGCCGTTGGGTGACGCGCTTGCGCGCAGCGAAGCGATGAGCGGACCACCCGATGACGGCTGGCCGGCGTTCTGGTGCTCTCCGTGGCGCTGGGCCCATGCCGATTGGCATCGGCGATACGGCGCATCGGCGGCGGTGCCTCCTGCCGGCGTAGCGGGCCAACGATTGCTGTTTCGCGGCTGGATCGATGCGTTCGAGCTTGGACGGTGCTGGTCACCGCCGGCCGATATCCGATGGTTCGAGGCGCTCGCCGCGCCGCCGGCCATGATGGTCGAGGCAGCGGCGGTCTTCGGATGGATCGCACTCGTGCGAGCGGGAGGCGTCCAGGACGTGGGCAGGGCGGCGCAGCCGCGATTATCGATCGCGCTTCGCTATCGTGAAGTCAATTGCATCGATGCGCGTCTCGTACCATTCGGCGGTGCGCAATGGGATGCGACGGTTTGCGGCCTGAACGTGTTGTCTGCAATGGCCGAGGCCGGCTGGCCCGACGTGGCAGCCCGCGTCTCGATGATGCGAACACCGCAACGGTTGGCGACCGACGCATGGCTCGTCATCGAGCGGATCGATGTGACGTTGTGCGTCACGCTTTGGCTTGCCGTGCTCCGGCGGCTGCGCGCGCTCCATGCGAATACCGGTTCATGAGTTTTGTCTCCCGCCGCATCGCTACGCCTCCGGAGTGTCCCGTGCCGATCACGCGGACCGTGCTTCGGCGCGCAGATCTTGATGCGCTCGGTGAAGCGATCGACTATGCGAAAGTCGTACGCCGCGAAGCCGATGCACTCATTGCGCGGGCGCGTGACGAAGCCGCCGCGCTGCACGGGCAAACCTCGCTCGAATGCGGGCGGCGTCGTCGCAGCGCCGATGCCGCCTTGCTCGAGCGCGCCATCGAACTCGAGGCCGCGTATCGAACGTGCCGCGATGCCCTAGCGGCGCGGCTCGAAACGACACTCGATGCGGCGCTGGCCGTGGCGATAAGACGGCTGGCCGCGACATTGCCGCCGGCGCAGCGTATGCAGATCTGCGCACAAGCTCTGCGTGAATGCGCGGGCGCGGAGGCGACCGGTTGTCTGTTCGTCAGTCCGGACGATGCAATGGCGCTTGGCGACGATGCCGCACGCATCGGGCTGCCGTGGGCGGTGCAAGCAGACGCCTCGCTGCCTCGGGGTCATTGCCGCCTCGAGGTGGAAAACGGAGCGTGGGAGATCGAATGGGAATCGATCATCGAACGATTTCTCGAGCGCGGTTGATTAGGCAAATCGGGCCGCTTGTTCCCATATGTTGGTATTTCACCGGGGTTGGACGATATCGAGATGTAATTGTCTGCGTTCGGGATTTCCATTTTCAAGATTTTTCGTATTATCGGTTCGACTGATGCCCTTTAGTATTTTTGATTTTCGCAAGCAAACCCGGGTTCGAGTCGCCCTCCTGCGCAATGCGCATATCGGCGTGCCGCGCCATTCGGCGACTTGCGTCGGCTCGGAGGTCAACCATGAACAAATCATTGCGCATCATTCTCGCTGACGACCATGCCATCGTCCGCTATGGCATTCGTCTCGCTATCGAGGCGAGCGGCGTCGCGGAAATCGTTGCCGAAGCGTCCAGTTCGGACGAACTGATCGCGGTGGTTCAAAGCGAGCCGTGCGACGCGATCGTCACCGACTATTCGATGCCTGGCGAGATCACCCAGGATGGCATGGCATTGGTCGATCGTTTGATGCGGCTTCGCCCGAATGCGCCCATTGTCGTCGTCACTGCTTTGCGCAATGCCGCCATTCTCAACAAGCTGATCGCCAAAGGCGTCAAGGCCATCGTCGAAAAAGCCGGCGGTGTCACGGAACTGCATTACGCATTGCTTGCCGTGTCGCAGGGGCGCTCTTATCTGAGTCCCGGGCTCCAGTCACTGCTCGCGGGCGCGAGCATCGTCGGTACCCGCGTCGGTCATGAGGCGAAGCTGACGACAGCGGAACTCGAGGTGATCCGGCTTTTCGTCCAAGGTCAGAGTCCGACCGAAATTGCCCAGCGGTTGAACCGGAGCGTCAAGACGATCAGCCGTCACAAGGTGAGCGCGCAACGCAAACTGGGTGCGCACAATAGCCAGCAACTGCTCGAATATTGCCGCAAGAACAACGTGTTTCTGACATGAACGCGCAAGCCGGTTCGTGCGGGCGAGTCGTAGGCGCTTGCGTCGGGCGCATCGTCGGGCTGGCTTGCATCATCCTTGCCCTGTCGATCGCCGGCTGCCAAACGCATGGACAGGACGAGCAACCGCCCCACATTGGCTGGGATCTGCGCATTGCGCTGTCGCCGCAGGAGCGAGCCTATCTGGAATCGTTGCCGCCGCTGCGGATCGGCACCGATCCCCACTGGGCGCCGATCGCATTCCTCGACCCATCGGGTCGCGTCGGCGGTATCTCGGCGGATTACCTGGACTTCGTTCGCCAAACGCTCGGTTTGCGGCTTCACATCGTGCCCACCGGGTCATGGGCGAAGACGGTGCAGCTTGCCAATGAGGGCGGACTCGACCTTGTCGTCGCGACGTCGCGATCGGACGGTCTCAACAGCACGTTCAAATACACGACTCCCTATGGTCGCTACCCGCTCGTCATCGTGACGCGCGAAACGGCACCCTTCATCGCGGGCGCCGGCGACATTTCCGGTGCGGAGGTTGCGATCGTAAAAGACTCCGACGCGCTCACGGCGGAACTGCCGGGCATGCACGACACGCATAAAGTCATCGTAAGCTCGGCCGAGGAGGGGCTCGATGCCGTCGCACAAGGCAAGGCCTACGCTTACATCGGCAATCTGGGCGTCATCGACCGCCTCGTTCGCGAAAAATACGAGGGCGTCCTGCGCATCGCCGCGCCGGCAGGCTATGTCGAGGAACTGTCGTTCGGCGTCGGGCCGCAATATGCTCCACTCATCCCGCTCATCAACCGGGCGCTCGCCGCGATTCCCGAAAGCGAGCGCGAGCATATCCAGAACAGCTGGCTATCGGCGCGCTTCACGTTCGGCGTACCGGCCCGAACGCTGTGGATCGTCCTGACGCCGATCGCCGTATTGACGGCGCTTTTCCTTGCGGTCTTGTGCGTCTACATGCTTCGGCTTCGTAAAGAGGTACGGCAGCGGCGCTCGACCGAACGGCAGCTCGTGGAACTCACTCAGTCGTTGCCCGCGATCGTGTTTCAACTGCGGTTCATACGGACCAAGCATGCCGCTGCCGTCCCTTTCACGCTCGTCTTCGTGAATCGCCGCGCCTACGATTGGCTCAACCCGCGAGCTGCCAGGGCGGACGAACTTTTCAAGCGCTTTTTGGTTGCGCTCGACGCGCAGGCGCGATTCCGGTTGATGCACCGTTTCCTGCATTCGACGCGTTCGCTCGAAACGGTGCGCGCCGAGCTCGCACTGTCGCTTAACGCACCTCGCCCGACGTGGGTCGAACTCGAAGCGGCACCCCAGTTTCACGCGCGCGGGGAAATCGTCTGGAGCGGGTACGTTCGCGACATCACCGAAACCAAGGAGACGCAGACCGCACTGATCGATGCGAAGCACGATGCGGAGGAGGCATCCCGGGCGCGCGATGTCTTCCTTGCCACCGTGAGCCATGAGATCCGGACACCGATGAGCGGTGTCGTCGGCATTTTGCAGTTGCTCGATCACGGCAGGCTGCCGTCCGACGACCAGCATCTCGTCGACATGGCGCGCAACGCGGCTGAAATTCTGTTGCGCATTCTCAACGACGTTCTCGACTTCGCGAAGAGCGAGAACGGTGAACTGACGCTCGAATGTCAGCCGTTTTCGCTGGCCGACGTGGCGCAACGTACAGCCGGTATCGCCGCGCCGGAACTCGAACGCAAAGGGTTGCGTTTTGCGGTCGAAGTCGCCCGGGACCTTGCGCCGCGATATCTCGGCGACGCTCAGCGCCTCGGACAGGTGCTGCTGAATCTGCTGGGCAATGCGTCGAAGTTCACGGACTATGGCTTCGTTTCGTTGTCGGTCAAGCTGCGTCTGCGTGAAAACGGAATCGAGCATGTCGTGATCGAGGTGGCCGATACGGGCATCGGCATCGCGCAGGAGGACCAGGCGCGCCTTTTCGCGCCGTTCGCGCAGGCGCGCTCGTCGAGCGCGAGCCGACCGCCTGGCACCGGACTCGGGCTCGTGATCTGCAAGCGGTTGATCGAATCGATGGGCGGCACCATTGCGCTGACCAGCGAACTCGGCCGCGGCACGACGATCGCCATCGATTTGCCGCTGCGGATCGATCCGGCGGTACGCGCGCCGTGCCGCGATACCGCGTCGCATCGTACGACGGCCGAGCCGGCTGCGGCAGCAACGGGGCCGTTGCAAATATTGGTCGTCGAGGATCAAGAGATCAACCGGGAAGTGCTCAAGCGTCAGATCGTGACGCTGCGCATCGCCGAGTGCCACACGGCTGTCGATGGCGCGCAGGCGCTGAGGATGGTCGAACGCCAGGCCTACGCGATGGTGATCACCGATTGCATGATGCCGGGAATGGACGGTGTCGCGCTGATCCGACACATTCGCGAGCTCGAGCGCAAGCTGGGGCGGCGCCGCATGCCGCTGATCGCACTGACGGCGAATGCGATGCCGCAGCAGCGCGAGGCTTGCTTCACCGCGGGTGCCGACGACGTATTCGTGAAGCCGGTCGGCATCGACGCTTTGCGCACGCTGCTCCAGCAGCACGGCATCGTGGCGCCGCCCATCGTCGAATTGGAGAAGGCGGGCATTCCCTCCGAGCGGCATACGGATCTGTGGGAAAAGCTGCAGCGCACGCTCGTCAGCGAGCTTTCGGCCTTGTTGGGACTATCGCTGGAGCAAGACACCGTGCGCGCGAAGGAGATCGTGCATCGCATCGTCGGTACCGCCGCGTGGTTTCATCTGCAAGCCGTCGCTCAGGCGGCAACGCGCCTGGAAGCTTGCCTGGAAAACGGCGAGCCGCCGCATGGGGCGCTCTTCGAGTTGCAGACCGCGATTTCCCGTGCGACCGGGGAAATGTCGGACAGCGCGGCCGGCGCGCCGTCCTGAGCCTGTTTGCCGGCCGCCCGGATTATCGGATCATCGATCGCCGTCGAGGTCGAGCGCGTTCGTCAAATCGCCCATCGGCATATTGCCGTGCGCGACGAGTGCTTCATTGCGGATCTTGAGGCCGGGCAGCTCTTTGAGCGCGAAGCGGCGCGAGATGAAGCGCAGGATCGAAGTCGTATCGTATTGCGTGTGATCGACGTAGTTCTTTTTCGCGAACGGCGAAACGATGATCGCGGGAATCCGGGTCGCGGGGCCGAAGCGGTCGCCTTTCGGCGGGGCCGCGTGATCCCAGAAGCCGCCGTTCTCGTCATACGTCACGATCACGACCATGTGCTGCCACTGCGGACTCTTTTGCAGATGCGCGATGACATCGGCAATATGACGATCGCCCGATTCGACGTCCGCATAGCCGGGGTGCTCGTTGAGGTTGCCTTGCGGCTTATAGAACGCCACTTGCGGCAACGTGCCGTTGTCGATCGTCTCGATGAACTTGCTTCCATTGACGCCACCGTCGAGCAGGTGTCGCGCGCGATTCTCCGTGCCGGGCGCCATGTCGGCAAAATAGTTGAACGGTTGATGATGCGGCTGGAAGTTGGGGGCCGACCGGGCCGGGCCGTAAATGACGTCGCCCCGATTCGTCGCTTCGAGCGCGGCATTCCAGGCACCGCCGTACCAGGCCCAGGAAACGCCGGCGTCGTTGAGTGCGTCGCCGATATGCCGTTGCGTTTGCGGCGGCAGCGTCGTCGGGTTGGCGGGATCGGCGAAGCGCGGATCGCCGCCGGCCGCCGGTGCGTTGCCGCTCGGCTGGTAGGCCGGCTGCATCGTATTCACGGCGTAGAAGTCCGGCGTCAGGTTGTTCGAGTTGACGAACTTCGGTGGCCCGGCTATCGCCGAACTGGGCGAGTTGGCCGCCACCTTGAGCGTGACGCCGTCGGGCTCGACCGCCGAAACGAGGTGCGCCGCCGGACTCTTGTCGGCGTTCGGGTACACCGGCGTGCAAGCACACGCGAGCCACTGGTGATTCAGGAACGAGCCGCCGAATGCGCTCATGAAGAAATGATCGGCAAGCGTATATTGCTGGGCGATCTTCCAGAGCGGCAGTGTCGAGGTATCGGCCGCGTAGTGGCCCATCGTGAGACCGCCGGAATCGGCCCAGGCGGCAAACATGTCGTTCTTGCCGCCGTCGATCTGCATCTGGTTTTCGTAGAAACGATGCCAAAGATCGCGCGTGGCGACGTGGCGCGATGTGTTGAAGCCGTTCGGGTCGTCAATGGCGAACGGCGCGTTCGGCAGGTCGCGCGTTGCCGATTGCGTCACCGCCGGTATGACCCCGCGTTGCGTGAGGCCGTTCCAGATGGGCGGCAAGCTCGGTAACGGCTTGCCGTCGCGATCGAGCTGGCGGGCGCTCGCGGCCGAGATGTTCTGCAGACCGTCGGCACCCGGGAAGCTGCCGTAAAGGTTGTCGAAGCTGCGGTTTTCCGCATAGATGACGACGATATTGCGCACGCTCGACAAGTCTTGCCGTTCGTCCAGCGTGCCATTGGCGCAACCGCCCAACGCGACGATGGCGGCAATGGTAGCCGCAGCAAGGTATTTTCTCGTATTCTTGCGCATCGCTTGTTCTCCTTCGGATCGAGCGTTTCATGCCGCATGGCATCTATCGGTGCGCCGGTGCAGCCCGCGCGGGTCGCCGCAGTTTATCGCGATAACGTGTCTTTTTCCTGACGTCGAAACGGGGAGGTTGGACGTGGAGTTCAACGCACGCGCGTGCGCGAGCGCGGTGACGCGTGTGGCCGGCGAGCGCGTGTCCGCCATCGGGCGGCGCCTGCGAAGCGCCTTGGCCATTGCAAGCGCGGTTTGCGCGATCGCGCCCCTTGCTGCCTGTACGCGCCCCGAGCAGGGGCCGCGGCCGGGCGAAGCGGCCGAGCTCGGCATCGGAAGCGGTGCGACGCGTGCGAACGTGTATGCGTCGATTCGCATGAAGACTGCACTGGGCGAGGAGCTTTTTTTCGACCCGTCGCTATCGGGCTCGGGCAAGCTCGCCTGCGCGTCGTGCCATAGCCCCGCGCACGCGTTCGGGCCGCCCAATGCCTTATCTGTTCAACTGGGGGGGACGGATCTGCGCCAACCCGGCTATCGCGCGGTGCCGACATTGATGTACTCGCAATGGGTACCCGCTTTCAGCGAGCACTATCACGACTCCGACGACGAAGGCGACGAGAGCGTCGACGCGGGCCCGACCGGCGGCTTGACATGGGACGGCCGTGTCGACACGCATCGCGCGCAGGCGGCCGTTCCGCTGCTCTCGCCATTCGAAATGGGCAGCACGCCGGCACGGGTCGCCGCGGCCGTGCGTGCGGCACCTTACGCCGAGACGTTTCGCGCGGCATTCGGCGCGCGCGTGCTCGACGACGATCACGCTACGTTCGATGCGGTGTTGGACGCGCTCGCCGTATTCGAGGAAAAGCCGTCGGTGTTCTCTCCCTACACGAGCAAGTACGACGCTTATCTTGCCGGCCGTGCCGCGTTGAGCGAGGCGGAGTTGAGCGGCCTGCAACTAT
This sequence comes from Trinickia sp., assembly GCF_057351765.1. NCBI lineage: Bacteria > Pseudomonadati > Pseudomonadota > Betaproteobacteria > Burkholderiales > Burkholderiaceae > Trinickia > Trinickia sp. The sequence goes on from NZ_JBMRBK010000022.1 coordinate 22,811, forward strand.
TCAACGACGAACGCAAAGGCAACTGCGCGAGCTGCCATCCGAGCCAGCGAGCCAAAGACGGCTCGCCGCCCCTTTTTACCGACTTTGGCCTGATCGCACTCGGCGTGCCGCGCAACCGCGCACTCGCGGCGAATCGCGACCCTCGGTTCTTCGATCTGGGCGCATGCGGGCCTTGGCGCACGGACTTGGTCGGGCGCGACGAATTCTGTGGACTGTTCCGGACGCCGACGCTACGCAACGTCGCCACGCGGCAAACCTTTTTTCATAACGGCATCTATCGGTCGCTCGAGGAGGTCTTGCGCTTTTATGCCGAGCGCGACACGCACCCCGAGCGGTTCTATCCGGTCGTCAGCGGTCGCGTCGTCAAATTCGACGATCTGCCGAAGCGGTACTGGGCCAACATCAATACCGAGCCCCCTTTCGACCGACAGCGCGGCGGCAAGGCGGCGCTCGACGCGCGCGAGATTCGCGATGTCATCGCGTTCTTGCGGACGTTGACCGACGGCTACGAAGCGACGCCGGCCGAATGAGCGCGTACGTCGAGTCGCGTAACACGGTTACACGTGGCCAAATCCCACAAATTATGAAATTTCGTCAAATCGGGTGCCGGCGGCCTCGTACGGCTTGAGTTGTTGCAATGCCTAGCCTAGGATCGTCATACCTCATGACCTATCGAGAGCGACACATGACGAAGCGGCTTGCGGCGGAATTCCTCGGTACCTTCTGGCTGGTGTTGGGCGGCTGCGGCAGCGCCGTTCTCGCTGCCGCGTACCCGGAGTTGGGGATCGGGTTTGCCGGCGTGGCATTGGCGTTCGGACTCACCGTGCTGACGATGGCTTACGCTGTAGGCCACATCTCGGGTGCCCATTTCAATCCGGCTGTGACGGTGGGACTGTGCGCCGGCGGGCGCTTTCCCGCATACGAGGTGGGACCTTATATCGTCGCGCAGGTGCTCGGCGCGGTTGCCGCGGGCGGCGTGCTTTATTGCATTGCGACCGGCAAGCCGGGGTTCGACATGGCGGGCGGATTCGCGTCCAACGGCTACGGGGCACATTCGCCCGGTGGCTATTCCGCGACGGCGGCGGCGATGACCGAGTTCGTGCTGACGGCGTTTTTTGTACTGATCATCCTCGGCGCAACGGACAAGCGGGCTCCCGCCGGTTTTGCGCCGATCGCGATCGGCCTTGCGTTGACGTTGATCCACCTGATCAGCATTCCCGTGACCAACACATCGGTCAATCCGGCCCGCAGTACCGGCGTGGCCCTGTTCGAGGGAGGTTGGGCGCTCGGTCAGCTTTGGTTTTTCTGGGTCGTGCCGCTCGTGGGTGGGGCGGTGGGCGGCGCGATCTATCGGCTCGTGCTCGAACCTGCACCCAAGGCCGCCGTCGGTCGGGCTGCGACGACGTGAGCCGGGCCGGCTGGGGTTGGCAGGCCACTAGCCGATGAGCGAGCGCAGCGTATCGTGCGGTGTCGTTGTGCTCGACCGGCGTGGATATGTATTGCTTGCCCATGCGACGGATACGACGCATTGGGACATTCCAAAAGGACAAGGCGAAACGGGGGAGGCGCCGATCGATACGGCGCTGCGCGAATTGTGCGAGGAGACCAGCATCGAGTTTGCGCCCGAGCGTCTGAAGGACCTCGGGCGCTTTGTTTATCGGCGGGACAAGGATCTGCATCTTTTTGCGGCGCGCGCTGGAGAGGGAGAAATCGATCTCGCGCACTGCAATTGCACGTCGCTTTTTCCTAGCCGCAAGGACGGCTCGATGATTCCGGAGATGGATGCGTTCCGTTGGGTGGCGCCGATGGAGGTGGGGCGCTTCGCGAGCCGCAGCCTGACGCGGCTCTTCGAAACGGCGCTTTCACTGACCGAACTGCATAGGACGTTGTAATTCGCGTCGGGCTGCCGATACGGCTGAAAGCCCCTGCGCCACCGGGGCTCATCTCGTCAGGCCGGCTTGCCCCAGCTGTCGCGCAGTCCGACGATCCGGTTGAAGACGGGCTTGCCCGGTTTCGAGTCATGGCGATCGGCGACGAAATAGCCATGACGTTCGAACTGGCAACGATCTTCGGGTTGCATCGTCTCGGCGCCGGGTTCGAGGTAGGCGTTCACGACGCGTTTCGAATCGGGGTTCAGCGCCTCGAGGAAATTGCGGCCGCCCGCATCAGGCTGCGCTTCCTTGAACAGGCGATCGTAAAGCCGAACCTCCGTCGCAACCGCATGCTTTGCGCTGACCCAGTGGATATTGCCCTTGACCTTGTACTGGTTGGCGCCTTCCGTGCCGGACTTGCTGTCCGGGAAGTAATTGCAGTGCACGGCGACGATATTGCCTTGATCGTCTTTTTCCGCACCCGTGCACTCGATCACGTAGCCGTAGCGCAGACGCACCTTGTTGCCCGGAAAGAGACGGAAATATCCCTTCGGTGGGTTCTCCACGAAGTCCTCGCGCTCGATCCAAAGCTCGCGCGAGATCGGGAACGTGCGCTCGCCGCGCTCCGGGTGGTGCGGGTGGACCGGCGCGGTGCACGGCTCCGACAGATCGGCGGGGAAGTTGTCGATCACGAGCTTGAGCGGATCGAGCACGGCCGCGGTGCGCGGCGCTTTATCGTCGAGATCGTCGCGCAGCGCGCCTTCGAACACGCTCATGTCGATCCATGAATCGACCTTCGTCACGCCGATGCGGTCGCAAAAAAGCCGAATGCTCTCAGGCGTGAAGCCGCGGCGGCGCACACCGACGATGGTCGGCATGCGCGGATCGTCCCAGCCGTCGACATGTCCTTCGGTCACGAGTTGCAACAGCTTGCGCTTGCTCGTGATCGCATAGGTCAGGTTGAGCCGCGAAAATTCGATTTGCTGCGGTAAAGGACGCGTGAACACGCCCGCGTCGGCCAGCTCGTTGAGTATCCAGTCGTAAAGCGGACGATGATCCTCGAATTCGAGCGTGCAAAGCGAATGCGTGATGTTTTCGAGCGCGTCCGAGATGCAGTGCGTGTAGTCGTACATCGGATAGATGCACCACTGGTCCGCTGTGCGGTAGTGATGTGCAAAGCGGATGCGATAGAGCACCGGGTCGCGCATGTTCAAGTTCGGCGAGCTCATGTCGATCTTCGCGCGCAGGACGTGTTCGCCTTCCTGGAACTCGCCCGCTTTCATGCGGCGGAAAAGATCGAGGCTCTCTTGCGGCGAGCGCTCGCGATAAGGGGAGGGCGTGCCCGGCTCCGTCAGCGTGCCGCGCCCGTGGCGCATCTCCTCGGCCGACTGGCTATCGACATAAGCCTTGCCGCGCGTGATCAACAGTTCGGCGAACTCATAGAGCTTGCCGTAGTAGTCGCTCGCGTAGTAGCGATGCGTTTGGCCGTCTTTTTCCCAATCGAAGCCGAGCCAGTGCACGGCATCGACGATGGAGTCGACGTATTCGACGCTCTCTTTTTCGGGATTGGTGTCGTCAAGGCGCAGATGACAAACGCCGCCGTAATCGCGGGCGATACCGAAGTTCAGGCAGATGCTCTTCGCGTGACCGATATGCAGATAACCGTTCGGCTCGGGGGGAAAGCGCGTTTCGACGCGCCCGCCCCATTTCGCGGTGCGATTGTCTTCGTCGATGATGTTGCGAATGAAGTTGGACGGCACAGCGGCCGTCGCATCGTTGCGTTCGTTGTTCATGCGGAAAATGAGAATCGGCAAAATAGGCGGGCCGTGCCCGCGCGGGTTCCGATCATTCTACCTGAGCGGCTCCCGGCGGGCCGGCGGCCGGTCGCGTGACTCAACGTTCGACGCGCGAAATGGCGAAGCGATCCGGCTCCTCATTCGTCATCGTTCCCCGCTTATACTACGCGGCGGCGGCCGAAACGCGCCGTCGACTCGACATGCGCCCAAGCAGGGATTCATCCGATCATGAGTGCGAAGCAAACCTTGGTTCTGCCCGGTTATGCCAATTCCGGCCCCGGACACTGGCAAACGCGCTGGGAGGCGCTCGATCCGACGTTCGTGCGCGTGGCCATGCCCGATTGGGAGCGTCCCGTCTGCGACGATTGGTGCGACGCGCTCGATCGCGCCATTTCGGCATCTGGCCCGCAGCCAGTCCGGATCGCGGCGCACAGCCTCGGCTGTTTGACCGCCGTGGTTTGGGCGGCGCGTCATTACAGCGACCGTGCGGCATCGAAGGTGGCGGGGGCGTTGCTGGTGGCCGTGCCCGATCCGCACGGGGCGGAATTTCCGGCCGATGCGAACGGCTACGAGCATGTGCCGATGGAGCCGCTGCCGTTTCCGACGATCGTCGTCGCGAGCAGCGACGATCCGTACGGAGGGGTCGCCTTCGCCGAGCGCTGCGCGAAGGCCTGGGGTAGCCGCTTCATCGACATTGGTCCACGCGGTCACATCAACGCCGAAAGTGGGCTGGGCGACTGGCCCGAAGGGCTGGCATGGCTTGCTTCGCTCGAAAGCTGATCGCGTCGGGGCATTGGAAGCCGGGCTCTGCCGCCTCCCGCCGCGCGCCGCTCAGATGACCGCGCGTGCGCGCAAATCGGCGATCGCCGCGCCGTCGTAGCCCAGAAGGCCGCGCAGTACTTCCTCGGTGTGTTCGCCCAGCATCGGCGGGGCGGTCCGCACTTGGGGCGGCGTCTCGCTCATCACGATCGGATTGCGCACGAGCGCGGCCTGTGCACCGCTCGGGTGCGGCACGCTCACCCGCATGCCGCGCGCTTGGACTTGCTCGTTGTCGAACACCTCGGCGAGATCGTTGATCGGCCCGCATGGTACGCCGACGGCTTCGAGCAATTCGATCCACTCGCGCTTGCCGCGCGCCTTCACCATGTCGGCGACGATCGGCACGAGCGCCTCGCGGTGACGCACGCGCTCGGGGTTCGTTGCGAAGCGCGCGTCGTCGGCGAGTTCCGGGCGGCCGCCCACCTGCACGAACTTGCGGAATTGCGCATCGTTGCCTACCGCGAGGATGATCCATCCGTCGCTCGTTTGGAATGCCTGATAAGGCACGATGTTCTGATGTGCATTGCCCCAACGCTGCGGAGGCCGGCCGCTCGTCAGATAGTTCGAGCCCATATTCGCGAGCATCGCGACTTGCACATCGAGCAGCGCCATGTCGATGTATTGGCCGATGCCTGTTCGCTCGCGATGCGCCAGCGCGGCGAGCACGGCGACCGTCGTATACATCCCTGTCATCAGGTCGGCGATGGCCACGCCGGCTTTTTGCGGCCCGCCGCCGGGCAGGCTGTCGCGCTCGCCCGTCACGCTCATGAAGCCGCCCATGCCTTGGACGATGAAGTCGTAGCCGGCGCGTTCGGCGAGTGGGCCCGTTTGGCCGAAGCCCGTCACCGAGCAATAGATGAGGTCCGGTTTGACCTGCGCGAGCGAGGCGTAGTCGAGCCCGTACTTGGCGAGCTGCCCCACCTTGTAGTTTTCGAGTACGACGTCGCTTTGCGCCGCGAGGTCCCGAACGATTCTCTGCCCATCGGGCGTCGCTATGTCGACCGTGACCGAGCGCTTGTTGCGATTTGCGCACAGGTAATAGGCTGCCTCGCGCGTATCGGTGCCGTCGGGTGTTTTCAGATAGGGCGGGCCCCAGTGGCGCGTGTCGTCACCCGTGCCGGGACGTTCGATTTTGATGACATCGGCGCCGAGATCGGCAAGCGTCTGCGCGCACCAAGGGCCGGCGAGCACGCGGGTGAGGTCGAGCACGCGGATATGACTGAGCGCTCCCATGTCGGTCGATGTCTCCTTGGATCGGCAGCCGGCATGAGCCGCCAGCGTCGTTGGCATGTTAAGCGGTTTTTGGCGTCGGGCCCAGACTGCCTTTGTTCCGCGCTTCGTGGCGTCGCGGACTCGAGCCTCGCTGCGCCGGCATCCCTTGGCAAGGGCAATCCGGCGACATTTCCGTATAATTGGTCGTTTAGGCGAAATCGCCCGCCCGCGGCAAGCGTGGGCGCCGGGTTTCCAATCGAGAACGTCCCCAGTCCCTTATGAAAGCCGCCGAAATCCGCGAGAAATTCCTCAAGTTCTTCGAATCGAAGGGCCACACGATCGTCCGCTCGTCGAGCCTCGTGCCGGGCAACGACCCGACGCTGCTCTTCACCAATTCGGGCATGGTGCAATTCAAAGACGTGTTTCTCGGCGCCGAGTCGCGTCCCTACACGCGCGCCACGACGGCCCAGCGCAGCGTGCGCGCGGGCGGCAAGCACAACGACCTCGAAAACGTCGGCTACACGGCGCGGCACCATACGTTCTTCGAGATGCTCGGCAATTTCTCGTTTGGCGACTATTTCAAGCGCGACGCAATCCGTTACGCCTGGGAACTCCTGACCGAAGTCTACCGGCTGCCGAAGGACAAACTCTGGGTCACGGTCTATCAGGAGGACGACGAGGCCTACGGCATCTGGGCCGATGAGCTCGGCGTGCCGCGCGAGCGCATCATCCGCATCGGCGACAACAAGGGCGCCCGCTACGCCTCGGACAACTTCTGGCAGATGGCGGACACGGGCCCGTGCGGCCCCTGCTCGGAGATCTTCTACGATCATGGTCCCGAAGTCTGGGGCGGCCCGCCCGGATCGCCCGAGGAAGACGGCGACCGCTACATCGAGATATGGAACCTCGTGTTCATGCAGTTCAACCGCGACGCCCAGGGCAACATGACGCCGCTGCCCAAGCCCTGTGTCGACACGGGCATGGGCCTCGAACGCATTGCGGCGGTGCTGCAGCACGTCCACAGCAACTACGAGATCGACCTCTTCGAGGCGCTCATCAAGGCGGCCGCGCGCGAAACGGGCGTGGCGGATCTCGGCAACAATTCGCTGAAGGTTATCGCCGACCATATTCGCGCGTGTTCGTTCCTGATCGTCGACGGCGTGATTCCGGGCAACGAGGGCCGCGGCTACGTGCTGCGCCGGATCGTGCGCCGCGCCATCCGCCATGGCTACAAGCTCGGCTGCAAGCGGCCGTTCTTCCATAAGCTGGTAGCCGATCTCGTCAAAGAGATGGGAGCCGCCTATCCCGAGCTCGCCGATGCGCAAGCACGCGTGACGGACGTGCTGCGCCAGGAAGAAGAGCGCTTTTTCGAGACGATCGAGCACGGCATGTCGATCCTCGAATCGGCGCTGGCCGATCTCGCGTCCAAGGGCGGGAAGACGCTCGATGGCGAAGTCGCTTTCAAGCTCCACGATACCTATGGCTTTCCGCTCGATCTGACGGCCGATGTCTGCCGCGAGCGCGACGTGACGGTGGACGAACCCGCGTTCGACGAAGCGATGTCGCGCCAGCGCGAGCAGGCTCGCGCGGCCGGCAAGTTCAAGATGGCGCAAGGTCTCGAATACTCGGGCGCCAAGACGACGTTCCACGGCTACGAGGAACAGATCTTCGACGACGCCAAAGTCGTCGCGCTCTATGTCGACGGCTCGGCCGTCACGCAGGTCGCCCCTGGGCAGCAGGCCGTCGTCGTGCTCGATCACACGCCGTTTTATGCGGAATCGGGCGGTCAAGTGGGCGATACGGGCGTCATTGCCAACGCCAGCGTGCGCTTCGCAGTGCTCGATACGCTCAAGGTCCAGGCCGACGTGATCGGCCATCATGGCACGCTCGAGCAGGGCACGCTGAAGGTGGGCGACGTCGTCAAGGCCGAGATCGACGCGATCCGCCGCGCACGCACCGCGCGCAACCATTCGGCGACGCACCTGATGCACAAGGCGTTGCGTGAAGTGCTCGGCGCGCACGTGCAACAAAAAGGCTCCCTCGTCGATCCCGACAAAACGCGTTTCGACTTCGTTCATAACGCGCCGTTGACGGACGACCAAATCCGCCGTGTCGAAGACATCGTCAATGCGGAAATTCTCGCCAACGCGCCCGGCGTCGTACGCGTCATGCCATTCGACGAAGCGGTGAAGGGCGGCGCCATGGCGCTTTTCGGCGAAAAATACGGTGACGAGGTGCGGGTGCTCGATCTCGGTTTTTCGCGCGAGCTTTGCGGCGGCACGCACGTGCATCGCACAGGCGATATCGGTTTCTTCAAGATCGTCGCGGAGACCGGCGTCGCGGCCGGTGTACGCCGCGTCGAGGCGCTGACGGGCGATAACGCCGTGCGCTACACGCAGACGCTCGAGGCGCAGTTGGCTGCCGCGGCCGCGGCGCTCAAGGCGCCGCCTTCGGAGCTCACGCAGCGCATCGGGCAAGTGCAGGAGCAGGTCAAATCGCTCGAGAAGGAACTCGCGGCGCTGAAGTCCAAGCTCGCGTCGAGCCAGGGCGACGAACTGGTGGCGAAGGCCGTCGATGTCGCCGGCGTGCAGGTTCTCGCCGCGACGCTCGACGGCGCCGACGTCAAAACGCTTCGCGAGACCGTGGACAAGCTCAAGGACAAGCTCAAGCACGCGGCCGTCGTGCTTGCCGCCGTCGACGGCGGCAAGGTCAGCCTCATCGCAGGCGTGACGCCGGAGGCGAGCAAGAAGGTCAAGGCCGGCGAGCTCGTCAACTTCGTTGCCCAGCAAGTCGGCGGCAAGGGCGGCGGCCGCCCCGACATGGCGCAGGCCGGCGGTACCGAGCCCGCTGGGCTGCCCGCCGCACTGGCCGCCGTTACCGGGTGGGTGCGCGCTCAGCTTTGATCGCCGCGGCGCTCGATCGCGCGGCGAGCAGCAGCTCGCGCAGCGCCTTGAGCGCCGCCGAGCACTGCCCTCGGCGCCAGACGAGCAGCGTGTCGATCGCGTCCAGTTCGTCGAGCGCATGGACCGCCACGTCGTCCGCACCGCGCGGCAGCAGTTCGAGCACCGAGCGTGGGGCGACGGCCACACCCGCGCCCGCGGCCACGCAGGCCACGATCGCATGATATGAGCCGAGCTCGAGCACACGGGCCGGGCGAATGCCATGACCGGCGTACCATCGCTCGATATATTCGCGATACGAGCAGCCGCGCTCGAACGCGACGAGTGTCGACAGCGCAATATCGGACGCTTGCCGAATCGGCCGATGGCCGCGCGGCGTCAGCATGACGAGCGACTCCTGAAAGACGGGGACGCTGTCGAGCGATTCGTCGAGCATGCCCGGCTCGGGTGGCCGCGCCATCAATGCCGCATCGATTTCGAATTTCACGAGCCGTTCGTGCAGACAGCCCGTCGTGGCCGTCGTCAGTTCGAGCGCTACGTCGGGCCACCGCTGGTGATAGCTCGCGAGCAAGCTCGGCAGCCGCGTTGCCGCGGTGCTTTCCATCGTACCCAGTGACAATCGCCCACGAGGCTTATCGTCGACGAGCGCCTGACGGGCTTCGTCGGCCAGCGCGAGCAACCGTTCGGCGTACGGCAGCAGCGTTTCGCCGGCCGGCGTCAGGACGAGCCTGCGCCCATCGCGCACGAACAGCGGTGTGCCGAGCTCCGCCTCCAATTGCTTGACCCGCGTCGTGACGTTCGACTGCACGCGGTTGAGCTTCATCGCGGCGCGCGTGACGCCGTTTTCCCGGACGACCGCGCGAAAGACGGTCAGCGCAGCGAGATCCATAGTTCTCTCTCGAAGATGATTGCGTTCGTAATTATTCATTTTTCGAGAACGAACGGTCAAGCTATGATTTTCCTGTCCGAACCGCCGCGCGCCACCCCTATCGCCATGAGCCATTCCGTGCCACGAAGCTACACTCCGTCGGTTGCCGCTCAGCCCAGCCCCGCGCGGGTGGCGCTCGCCTGTATGGTCGTCCTGGCTGTCGCGTTGGGGGTGGGACGTTTCGCTTTCACGCCGCTTTTACCGCTGATGCTGCATGGCGGCGCGCTCGATCTGCGCGGAGGCGGCTGGTTGGCATCGGCGAATTACGCCGGCTATTTCGTCGGCGCGCTCACTTGCGCGGCGCTGCGCGTCGAGCCGGGGCGGGTGGTCCGCGCGGGGCTCGCGGCGACTGTCGTTCTCACGTGCGCGATGGGCCTCGTCGACGCGTTCTGGGTCTGGGCAGCGATTCGTTTCGCGGCCGGGGCGGTGAGCGCCTGGACGTTCGTGTTCGCCTCGCAGTGGGGGCTGGCGCGCCTGGCGCGGCGCGGTGCGCACGCGTGGGGCGGGCTGATCTATACGGGGCCGGGCATCGGCATTGTCGTCACGGGGCTTTTTGCGGGCCTGCTCGCCCGCTATGGGGCGGCGGCCGGGTGGATCGGTTTCGGGGTGCTCTGCGCCGTGTTCGCGGTTCCGATCTGGCGCACGTTTGCCGACGACGGCGCGGCCCACGCCTCCTCGGCGAAGGCAGGCGCCGCACCGGCTGCGAGGGGGGCGGCCGATGCGCATGTTCCATCCGAGCCGCGCGCCCGTGCGCAAGGCGCGTGGCTCGTGCTGCTCTATGGGTTGCCGGGCTTCGGCTACATCATCACCGCGACGTTTTTGCCCGTTATCGCCCGTCACGCGTTGCCCGGCTCGGCGTGGCCCGACCTGTTCTGGCCGATGTTCGGCGCCGCATTGATTCCGGGCGCGCTGCTCGCCGCGCGGGTGCCGCCCGCGTGGGACAACCGGAGCCTGCTCGCCGTCTGTTATCTGCTGCAAGCGGCCGGTATTGCGCTTGGCATCGTGTTTCCGAACGTCGCGGGCTTTGCGCTCGGCAGCATCCTGATCGGATTCCCGTTCACGGCCATCACGCTTTTTGCGATGCGCGAGGCGCGCCGGCTGAAGGGGGAGCGCGCCGCGGGACTGATGGGTTATGCGACGGCGGCCTACGGCCTTGGACAGATCGTCGGGCCGCTCGTGGCCGCGCCGATTGCGGCGCGCGTCGGCTCGTTCTCGCCGGCGCTTTGGCTGGCTGCCGGCCTGCTCGTTGCCGGCGCCGTGGGGCTCGCGGTATTGGCGATGTGGAGCACGGGCGCCGCGCGCGAAAAGCAAAGCCGTTAGAATGTGCGCGTTCCGGCCCTGGCCGGCAGTCACATTCCGCGCCATCCATGAACGTTTCCAGCGATTATCGATACTGCCCGCATTGCACGAAGCCGCTCGTCGAGCGCGACGATGCTGCCGAGGAGGGTGGCCGCACGCGCCGCGTCTGTCCCGATGGGGACTGCGGGTTCGTTCACTGGCACAACCCGGTGCCTGTCGTCGCGGCAATCGTCGAGTACGAAGGCAAAATTCTGCTCGCCCGCAATGCGGCCTGGGCGGAGGGCGTGTTTGCCTTGATCACTGGTTTTCTCGAAAACGGCGAGACGCCTGAAGCCGGAATTGCGCGGGAAGTGCGCGAAGAAACGTCGCTGCATGCCGAGACGACCGAGCTGATCGGCGTCTATGAATTCATTCGAAAGAACGAGCTCATCATCGCGTATCACGTGCAGGCCCACGGAACGATTTCGCTGTCGCCGGAGCTGCTCGAATATCGGCTCGTCGAGCCCGCGAAGCTGCGTCCATGGCGTGCGGGGACCGGTCAGGCCCTGGCCGAATGGATGCGCCGGCGGGGCCTGCCGTTCGAGTTCGTGGACAGGCCGGGGCAGTGACGTCCGCGGCATCATGAGCACATTCATCGTCGATGCCATGAACGGCATCAGCTACGGGCTGCTGCTTTTCATGCTTTCGTCGGGCTTGACGCTGATCTTCAGTTTTCTCGGCGTCCTCAACGTCGCGCATGCAAGCTTTTACATGCTCGGCGCGTATGTCGGCGCGGCAATCGGTGCCCATTGGAGCTTCTGGGTTGCGATCGTTGCGGCACCCGCCGTCGTGGGCGCGGCCGGTGCGCTCGTCGAGCGGCTATTGCTGCGTCACGTGCGCGCTCAAGGCGCGTTGCACGAATTGCTGCTGACGTTCGGGCTCGCCTATCTTCTTGGGGAAGCCGTCAAATTCATTTGGGGACCCGGCACGCTCGCGGCCCCGGTGCCCGCGGTACTCGATGCGCCGTTGTTCGTATTCGACTCGGCCGCTTTCCCTCGCTATCGCGCCTTCGTGATGGCGACGGCGCTCGTCATGCTCGCGCTGCTTTACGCCGTCCTGCATCTTTCGCGGACCGGCCTCGTCCTGCGCGCCGCACTTGGCGCGCGGCAGGCCGTGGAAGCACTGGGCCACGATGTGCCGCGTATCGGCACGCTCGTTTTTGCACTGGGCACGGGCCTCGCCGCGCTGGCCGGCGTCGTCGGTGCACCGCTTTTCGTCGTCGAGCCGGGGATGGCCGAGTCGATGGGATCGATCGTCTTCGTCGTCGTCATCGTTGGGGGGCTCGGCTCGATCGGCGGCGCCCTCGCGGCCTCTGTCCTGATCGGTTGTCTTCAGACTTTCGCGGCTGCCAGCCCGTGGCGGCTCGCCGCGCTCGCCGATGCGGCCGGGCTCGCTTTGCCTTCACGGTGGGGGGCGCTGACGCTCGCCCAGCTTGCGCCGCTCGTGCCGTACCTGCTGCTCGTGGCGATGCTCGTATGCCGCCCGCGAGGGATCGCCGGAACGCGCGGCGATGCCGCATGAGCCGATGAGTGCCCCGCAGCGTCCCGCATCGCGCGCCCTACGCGCGCTCGCCCCGTGGGTCGTGCTTGTCGCCTTTCTCGCCGCGCCGCTGGCGCTCACGGCCGAGTATCGAGGGCTCCTTGCCTATCTCGCGCAAACCGCGGCGATGATCGTCCTCGCGCTGTCCTACAACCTGCTGCTCGGTGAGACGGGCTTGCTCTCGTTTGGTCACGCGGCCTATTCGGGGCTCGCGGCATTCGTGGCCGCGCAGGCCTTCAACCGTTACGGGATCGCCTTGCCCTACCTGCCGCTCGTGGGCGGCATGGCCGGTGCCGCACTGGCCGTGCCATTCGGCTTCATCGCGACACGCCGGGCCGGCACCGCGTTTGCCATGATCACGCTCGGGATCGGCGAGCTGGCGCTCGCTGTCGTCTGGGCGGCGCCGACCGGTTTCGGCGACGCCGCCGGCGTTGTCATCGATCGTGCGGCCGGACCGGCCTGGGGCCACTGGACGTTCGGACCGGCGCGCGAAGCCTACGCGGTGGTAGCGGCATGGTGCATGCTGGCCTGCGCAGCGATGGCGGCGCTGGTGCGCACACCGTTCGCGCGGCTGGCCAACGCGGTGCGGGACAACGAACGGCGCGTGTCCGCACTCGGTACCGACCCGCGCCGTGTTCGCTATGCAATGGTCGTCGTCTCCGCGTTTTTTGCGGGCGTGGCGGGAACGCTGACCCTCATCGACATCGAAGTCGCATCGTCCGAAGGCCTGAGTATGGCCCGCTCGGGCGACGTGCTGATCGCAACGGTGATGGGCGGCAGCGCGTCGTTTTTCGGACCGGTGCTCGGCGCGGCCGTGCTGACCGGCTTCAGCGTCGGGCTGGCGTCGGTGACGCGCGCATGGCCGCTCTATCTCGGGCTCATTTTCGTGGCGATCGTAATGCGCGCACCCAACGGTATCGTCGGTATCGTCGGCCATGGCTTCGCGGCGATCGGGCGGCTCCCCACGCTCGGCCGGTCCGAACGGCTCGCCATGGTGCGCGCGGCGCTCTCGAGTGCCGTGGCGTGGCTGGCTGCGCTCGCAGCTTGCGTGCTCGCTGTCGAGACGCTCTATGCGCGTCAATTCGCAGCCGATGCGGGAGGGCAATGGCACGTCGGCGCGTACCGGTTCGATGAGGCCTCGCCGATGACCTGGGCGGTCGTGGCCGCGCTCGCGTGCGTCGGTGCGATCGCGGCGCTTCATGCGCGGCGCGCGCGAACGAGCGGGCACGGCGGGGCGGCGCATCGAGGAGCGCGGTCATGATGCGCGCGGCGCTCGCGCTGACAGGCATCGAGCAGCGCTTCGGCGCGACCGAGGTGTTGCGCGGTATCGATCTTTCGATCGAGGCCGGGGAGCGCCACGCCCTGATCGGGCCGAACGGTGCGGGCAAGTCGACGCTATTCGACGTCATTGCCGGCATCCGTCGCCCGCACAGAGGGCGCGTCGTGCTCGACGGTACCGATATCACCGGGCGCGCGGCGCACGCGATCGCGCGACGGGGCCTTGCGCGGAGCTTCCAGACGACGAGTGTGTTCGAGCGGATGACCGTGCTCGAAAACCTGCGCTGCGCGGTGCGCTGCGGCAGCGCCTGCTCGCTGGGTTGGCGGCGCTATCTTGCCGGCTCGCGCGAGGTCGACCGGCGTGCGTGGGAAGTGCTCGAGGCGCTCGCGTTGAGCGGCCATGCCGATGCGCCTGCGGCGGCGCTCAGCTATGGCGACGCGCGCGCGCTCGATCTCGGCATCGCGCTGGCGAGCGGCGCGACGACACTGCTCGTCGACGAGCCGACTGCGGGCTTGAACCGCGAGGAAGCGCGCCGGGCCATTGCGCTGCTGCGCACGGCGAGCGCGGGCAAAACCCTCCTCATGATCGAGCACGATATGGAGGCCGTGTTCGGCCTGGCCGATCGCATCTCGGTACTCGTGCAGGGGCGCATCGTGGCGAGCGGCACGCCGGACGAGATTCGTGCCGATGCGCGCGTGCGTGCCGCTTATCTCGGCGACAGGCCACTCTCATGAGCACGCTGCTCACCGTGCGCGGGTTGCGCGCTTTTTACGGCGAAATGCAGGTGCTTCGCGACGTCGATCTGTCCATCGACGCCGGTGAAATCGTCGCGCTCGTCGGACGCAACGGCGCGGGCAGATCGACGTTCGCGAAAGCGCTGGTCGGGCTGGTCGCGCGTGAGGGATCGGTTTGCTTCGACGGTGACGAACTGATCGCGCAACCGACCTTCGAGATCGCCCGGCGCGGGATTGGTTATGTGGCCGAACGGCGCGATGTCTTTGCCGAACTCTCCGTCGATGAGAATCTGCAGCTCGGCGTCAAACCCGGCAAGCGGCGACAGGCCATACGCGCCGCGCTCGAGCGCGCCTATGACCGGTTTCCGATGCTCGCGGCCCGGCGCCGCACGCAAGCGGGCAGGCTCTCGGGCGGCGAGCAGCAGATGCTGGCGCTTGCGCGGGCATGGCTTGGCGAGCCGCGCCTCATGATCGTCGACGAACCTACCGAAGGCCTGGCGCCGCAGGCAGTGGCCGACGTGCTGCGCTGCCTGTGCGAACTTGGCGAGGAGGGCGGCGCGGTGCTGCTGATCGAGCAGCGCTTCACTATCGCGCGAGACATTGCCCGACGCGTTGCCGTCATGGGGCATGGGCGCCTCGTATTCGACGGCCCGATGCAAGCGCTGGGCTCGCATATCGTCGATGAATGGATCGCGGTTGGACAGTGAGTCGACGGCCGCTTTCCCTGCTTTTACTTCGAGATAGCCGGTCTCGATTGCGATGACGCGCCTCGTGCTTCCGAGCGTCCGATAGTCGGTGCGCGTCGAGCCCGGTCCGATACCGGCCCGGATAGGATCATCCCGCTTCTGCAGATGCGGCTTCAGCCCGGAGCACGCGTGCAGTGGCGTCAGTCCAGTCCAGTCTGAGGAGAGCACGCAATGGCTTATCCAATCAATACGGTCAGTAGTCCCGAGTTCCCCGAGCCGACGCTCGTTTATGAGTCGATCGCGCAAAGCGGTAGCAGATTCGTGGCAGGCGAACCTTATCCGCCACCGATGAACGGATTCGCACAGATGGCCAATCAATGCGCGCTGTTTCGTAGCGAAGCTCCGCCGTTCTCGTTTTGAGGTTCGGCGCTTTCAAAGGAGAGTCGAACCTTGAGCGATGCCATCGTACGAGTGAGCAACCAATCGAGCCGCGACATTTTCATTTCCGGCGACCCGAACTGGGACGACCAGGTTCTGATACTTGATGGTCGCCCGAAGGCGAAGCCCTACCGCTTGCCGCCGGGGCGCTCGGCCGAGCTTTTCGTGCCGGCCGAAGACAGCGGCGAGATCGACGCCCACGCAGTGGGACTGATCGTTGCCGACGGGCTCGACGTCGACTATGGCTCGGCCGGCGGCTACCAGAGCACTATTGGGCGAGAGCAGGAAACGGGATGGCTCGGCGTAACGGACGAGAGCGTCCTCAACGCGCCCGCGGTCCGTTATTCGACCACGAGTGAGGGACCGCTCTCGATGAAGATGGAATTCGTCGACGTCGAGCCGCTGGCATCCGCGGAAAATCGCTCGCGGGTCTTTTGAGCCTCCACCCGTCGCGCGTATCGCCGCGCCGTCACCTGTAGCGGCGCGGCGATCGTCTGGCGATGCATCAGCGTGTGCACTCGGCGTTGAAACAATGCCGGACCTTCTCAAACGTCGCGCGTCATGATCCACTCGTGCGCGGGATCGTTCTTGAAGTGCCAGACGCGCTGCGGCCCGGCCATGACGTTGAGGTAGTAGGAGTCGTATCCGTACGGCACGACGACAGGATGATAGCCGCGCGGCACCATCACGACATCGTGATTTTCGACTGCCATCGATTCGTCGATATCGCGGCTGTCCGTATAGACGCGCTGGAACGCGAACCCTTGCGGCGGATCGAGCCGATGGTAATACGTCTCTTCGAGCGAACTTTCGAGCGGAATGTTGTCGGCATCATGCTTGTGCGGCGGATAGCTCGATGCGTGCCCGCCCGGCGTGCGCACTTCGACGACGAGCAGTGATTCGGCGGGCTCGGTTTGCGGCAGGATGTCGCAAACATAGCGCGTATTGAGTCCTTTGCCGCGAACGGAACGCTTCATTTGCGACGGCTCGATCAAACGCATCGGGTAGCGGCCCGTACCCGGCGCGCTTGCGACGCCGATTTCCGCGCTGCGTTCGGCGCGCACCGTCGCGCGTTTGCCGGGCGGGAGGTACAGCGCGTAGGGGGACGTGTCCTCGAAAACACTGGCGCGCGTACCGATGCTCGAGAACCGCTGACCGTCGGCCTCGATCGTTACGGTGCCGCTCAGCACGACGATGCAGACTTCGCGCGCCGCTTCATGAACGTCGAGTGCCTCGCCCTCGCTCAATCTGTGGGCGGCAAAGCCGACATAACGCCAGCCGGCCGATTCAGGTGTGACGCGTGCGATCGTCGAGCCCTCGCGTTGGGCTTTCACGAGCAGGCTCATCAGGCGATCTCCCTGGTAGTGGGGGCGTTCGGTGCGAACGATGGCGCATCGACGAGCGCGCGCAGCGTCCGGTACCCTTTCTCGGCGTACGCATAGCTGGGCGCGATGACGGGATCCTGCTCGGCTTCGACGACGAGCCAGCCGCGATAGCCGATCTCCCTGAGCTTGCCGATCACCGACGCGAAATCGACCGCGCCATCTCCCGGTACCGTGAACGCGCCGTTGATGACCGCTTCGAGGAAGCTCCAGTCGCGATTGCGGGCGAGCTTGACGACATCGGGGCGGACATCCTTGCAGTGCACGTGGCAAACGCGCGCGGCGTACCGTTCCAGCAGCGCGAGCGGGTCGCCTCCCGCGAACGTGATATGGCCCGTGTCGAGCAGCAAGCCGACGGCATCGGTCGTGCGCTTCATCAGTTCATCGACATCGGCCGGCGTTTCGACATAGGCCCCCATGTGATGGTGATAAGCGACGCGCACGCCTTGCGAAAGGGTGTAACGCGCGAAGCGCTCGAGCCGTTCGGCGTAGGTGCTCCATTGCGCCTCGGTGAAGAACCGCGGCCGCTGAAAAAGCGGTAGCGGCGAGCCTTGGATCGTGTCGGCGACTTCGCCGTAGACCATCACCGTCGCGCCGTTTTTCGCGAGCAGTTCGAGGTGCGGTCCGACGGCGGCAATTTCTTCTTCCGCGCTGCGTTGCGCGAGCCGGCCCGAATACCACCCCGAGACGAGCGAGAGGTCGTATTGCGCAAGCAGTGCCTTCAGGGCCTGCGGTTCGCGCGGAAATTTGTTGCCGAGTTCGAACCCCTCGTAGCCGATCTGCCGGCCTTCCGTCAGGGCGACTTCGAGCGGCGTTTCGCCTCCCAGCGAGGGGAGGTCGTCATTCATCCACGACAGCGGATTGATGCCGATGCGGACTTCGAAAGCACTCATGCTGATCCTCGATGTGTAATCTGTCTTTGCGCCTGGCTGCCGCCAGTCGCAAATTAACTTTTAGCGCGTGCCGCGTGCCGCGAGCTGCGCTTCGTAGTCGGCGCGCGCTGCGCGTACCGCCTCGCGCTCCGATACGGCCGGCACGGCGACTTCCCACCACCAGCCCCCATCGTCGGTCGTGCGGGCGGGATCGGTGTCGATGACGAGCACCGTCGTTCGATCGGCCGCACGTGCGCGCGCGAGCGCCGCTTCGAGGCCGGCCGCGTCGGCCACGTGTTCGGCATGCGCGCCCAGTGACCGCGCGTGAGCGGCGAAGTCGATCGCAGGTGCGCCCAGCGGGCCTTGCAGGCAATCGTCGAATAGGTTGTTGAACGGCGCGCCGCCGCAGGCTTGCTGCAGCCGGTTGATGCAGCCGTAGCCACGATTGTCGAGCACGACGACGATGAGCTTGGCCCCCAGCATCACGGACGTGGCGATCTCGCTGTTCATCATCAGATAGCTGCCATCGCCCACGAGAACGATCACTTCGCGCTGCGGCCTGGCCAGCTTCACCCCGAGGCCACCGGCGATTTCGTAGCCCATGCACGAATAGCCATACTCGACGTGATAGCCGCCCGGGCGTGCGGCCCGCCAAAGCTTATGCAATTCGGCCGGCAGCGTTCCCGCCGCGCATACCGCGATATCCTCGGCTGCCGAGCGGGCGGAGGAGCGCTGGACAGCGCCGATGACGTCGGCGTCGTACGGCAGTTTGCCCGCTACGGGCTCCGCATGGGTGCGCTGCGTAACCGTGTCTCGCCATTGGCCGGCCAGTTGGCGTGCGCGTTCGGTCCAGGCCGTGCTCGCCCGCCATGACCCGAGACAAGCCGCGAGCGCGTCGATTGCCGCGCAGGCGTCGGCGATGACAGGCGCCGCGCGATGCTTGATCCCATCGAACATATTCGCGTTGACACAGACCACTTCGGCTTGCGTGAAGAGCGTGTTCGAGCCCGTCGTGAAGTCCTGCAGGCGCGTGCCGATGGCCAGCACGCAATCGGCTTCGTGCGCGAGCGCGTTGGCGGCGCTCGAGCCCGTGACGCCGATCGCACCGACATTGAGCGGATGATCCCAAGGCAGCGTGCTTTTGCCGGCTTGCGTCTCCGCAACCGGGATGCCGTGCCGTTCGGCCAGCGCCGCGAGCGCGGCGGCGGCACCGCGGCTGTAGAGCACACCGCCGCCGGCGACGATCATCGGGTTCGTGGCGCGTTGCAAGGCTGCGAGCGCGGCATCCAGTTCCGCGGCGCTCGGGGCCGGCGAGTGGAACGTGACCAGCCGCGTCGCGAAGAAATCGACCGGGAAATCGTATGCCATAGCCTGGACGTCTTGCGGCATCGCGAGCGTGACGGGGCCGCACAGCGCGGCGTCGGTCAGCACGCGCAGCGCACGCGGCAGAGCGGTCAGCAGTTGCGCCGGATGGACGATGCGATCGAAGTATCGCGATACCGGTTTGAGCGTGTCATTGGCGGAGACGCCGCCGTCGTGGAAGTCCTCGACCTGCTGCAGCACCGGGTCCGGTGCGCGCGAGACGAAGATATCGCCGGGCAGCAGCAGGACGGGCAATCGATTGACATGAGCGAGCGCCGCCGCCGTGACGAGATTCGTCGCGCCCGGTCCGATCGAGGTCGTCACGGCCATCATGCGGCGGCGAAAATGCGCTTTCGCATAGGCGATGGCCGCATGCGCCATCGCTTGCTCGTTGTGTGCGCGATAGGTGGGCAGTACTTCGCGGTGCTGATAGAGCGCCTCACCGACGCCGGCTACATTGCCGTGGCCGAAGATGGCGAATACGCCGCCGAAAAGCGGCACGGTCTCGGTCTGGCCGTCGTCGGCGTCGATCGACACGCGCTGCGCAGCGAGAAACCTGACGAGTGCCTGCGCGGCGGTGAGACGGACGGTAGCGCCCGTACCGGCGTGCCGAGCGAGGTTCGGGTCCGGAGCGTTTTCGGGTGCATTCATCACGCGGCCTCCGAGTTTGCGGTCGACGCATGCGGCGTGGCATTCGCGCGCGCCGCGCGCCATGCGCCGATCAATGTTTCGAATCTTTCGCGTACGTTCGCGATCAAGGCGTCGTCGCCGATCTCCCCTGCGAGCCAGGCGCGACTCGGCTCGTGGAAAATCGTGCGCCCGACCGTGAAGCCTTTGCAGGCCGTCGACGCGGCAGCGGCGCGAAAGCCCTCCGCCAACTGCTCGACGCCAGCCGACAAGCCGAGCAGCACGACACCGCGGCAGTAAGGATCGCGCTCGGCGATGAGCGCGTCGATCGCTTGCCATTGCACGGCCGTCATGGGCGCGAGCTTCCACCATTCGGGTTGAATGCCTAGGTTGTAGAGACGCTTGAGCGCGCGGTAGACCGTGTCGGGCGCGTCGGGGAGCGCGGCGCGCTTCGGCGGGATGACTTCGAGCAACAGCTCGTGTCCGCTGGCCTGAGCCGCGTCATAAAGCGCGCGCAGCTGCGCTTCCTGCTCGATGCGTTCGTCCATCGGCGCGTCGGGGTGGTACTGGACGAGGCACTTGACGACGTGCTCGCGCGGCCAGCTTGCGAGGGTCGTGCCGATGGAACGGCCGTGCTCGAAGACGAGCGGGAGCGACCCCGGCAGCTCGACCGGACGACCGATCCACCAGCCGCGGCCCGTTGCCGCGTTCAGCGCATCCTGCCCGTAGCGATCGTCGATGAGCACGCCGATGCGTCCCTCGAGCGCGAGGCTTTTCTCGGTGAGCGCGACGGCTTGCACGAAAAGCTGCTTGAGCGCGGCGATGCGCGTCTCGTCGGCACCGGTTTGCTGCGCCAACTCGAAGAACTGATTCCGATGATCGAAGGCAAAGCCCAGGACTTCATCGCGCGGCGTGCGCTTGACGCTGACGCGATGCAGCCGCGAGAGGGCGGCATCGCGATCGGGGCGGCGCATGCGGGCCGGGTCCTGCGCGGCGGCTTCGCGGAAGTAGGCGAGCTCGGCTGGCGTGGGCATCGCCGGGGCGCACGCATGGCGCGCCACCACGAGCGCGCCGCAGATGTTGGCGGTCTGCGCGCAGCGCTCGAACGGCGCGTCGCGTAGCCACTCGGACAGAAAACCCGAGGCGAACGCATCCCCCGCGCCGAGCACGTTGAGGACTTCCACTTCTACACCGCGATAAGTCGGCGCATCGTCGATCGATGCGGGCACGGCCCCATCGACGATCGTGCAGCCGAGCGGCCCGCGCTTGACGACCAGCGTGGCGCTCGTGACCGCGCGCACCATCGCCAGCGCATCGACGAGTTCATGCTTGCCCCCGGCGATGCGGAACTCCTCCTCCGTGCCGATGACGAGATCGAAAAGCGGCAGGATGCGCTGCAAGTGCGCGGTCACGCTCTCGTTCGCGATGAAGCGCGTTTCTCCGTCCGCTTTGCCCGTGAGGCCCCAAAGCACCGGCCGATAGTCGATATCGAGCACCGTGCGGACTTGATTGCGGCGCGCGTAATCGAGCGCGCGGCGGCTCGCGCGATTGACGCGCTCGGTCGAGAAATGCGTGCCCGTGATTAGGAGCGCCTTGCTGGAGGCGATGAATGCCTCGTCGAAGTCGCTTTCGTCGATCGCCATATCGGCGCAGTTTTCGCGATAAAAGATGAGCGGAAACGTATCGCGGTCCTTCAGACCGAGCAGCACGAGCGCGGTGAGCCGATCCGTGTCGACGCGCGTGTGGCTGACGTCGCAGCCTTCGAGCGCGAGCGTTTCGGTCAGAAAACGGCCCATATGGTCGTTGCCGACGCGTGCGAGCATCGCCGAGGCGAGGCCGAGCCGGGCGCAGCCGAAGGCAATGTTGGCCGAGGAGCCGCCGAGATATTTGGCGAAGCTCGACACGTCTTCCAGTCGCGCGCCGATCTGTTGAGCGTAGAGATCGACCGCGAGCCGGCCGAGGCAGATGATGTCGCGGGTGCGGCCCGGCGCGAAGCGACTCGGCGTGGCCGTGGCGAGGGTAGGTTGGTTCGCTGCCATGGAAAGTTCGGGATCGTTGTGAAAGGGCGTGTCAGATCGTGGCGCCATCGAGTTCGGCGATCATCTTTTGCATCTCGGCGCCGCCCGCCATCATGTCGAGAACGGCTTCCTTGCTGATCGTTTCCTTCGTGAACGTGCCCATCGAGCGGCCTCGATTGAGCAGCGTGAACGAGTCGCCGATCGGATAGGCGTGATGGACGTTGTGAGTGATGAAGATAACGGAAATGCCGCGCTCGCGTGCCTTGTGGATCAGCCTGAGGACATTGAAGCTTTGCTTGACGCCGAGCGCCGCGGTCGGCTCGTCGAGGATCAGGACACGCGCGCCGAAGTGAATCGCGCGTGCGATGGCGAGGCACTGGCGCTCGCCGCCCGACATCGTGCCGATCGGCTGGTTCGCATCGCGCACGTGGATGCCCATTTCGGCCAGTTTGTCATGAGCCGTCTGCGCCGCCGTTTCGATATCCATGACGTTCACGAGCCCGAAAAGCTTTTTCTGCGGCTCGCGGCCCATGAAGAAATTGCGCGCAACGGACATGAGCGGCACGAGCGCGAGATCCTGATAGACGGTCGCGATGCCCAGGTCGAGCGCGTCTTTCGGCGAAGCGAAATGCACGGGTTTGCCGTCGACGCGATAAGTGCCTTCGCTCGGCGCATGCACGCCCGCGAGCGTCTTGATGAGCGTCGACTTGCCGGCGCCGTTGTCGCCGAGCAGGCAGTGGACCTCGCCGCGCCGCAGCTTGATCGTGACATCCTTGAGTGCAATGACATTGCCGAAGTAGCGGCTCACGTTTTCGAGCGCGAGGATGAAATCGTCGTCGTTCGTCGTTGGGTGTTCGAGGGTAGACATCGTTCAGTCTCCTGTCGTTCGGAGTTCGCGCTTAGCGCGACGTCGCGACGCGGCTGCGGACGTAGTGATTGAAGAGCACGGCGAAAAGCAGCATCAGGCCGAGGAATACGCGGAACCAGTCCGAATCGATATTCGTGTAGCTGATGCCGATCTGCACGACACCGAAGATGAGTGCGCCGAACGACGCGCCGACGACGGAGCCATAGCCGCCCGTGAGCAGCGTGCCGCCGATCACCGCGGCGATGATGGCCTCGAACTCCTTTTGCAGGCCGCGGTCGGCCGCGGCCGAACCGATGTCGCAGACTTGCAGCACCGCAAAGAGGCACGAGCAAAACGCGGTCAGCACGAAAAGCCGGATCTTGACGCGCCGAACGGGCACGCCGACATTCTTGGCCGCGTTGGCGTCGCCGCCGACGGCGAAGATCCAGTTGCCGAAGCGAGTCTTGGCAAGCGTGAAGGCGCCGACGGCGGCGAGCGCGATCCACCAGACGATTACCTTCGGCACGCCGGGCACGAGCGGTTCGCCGTTATCGAGCAACCGCACGATGCCGATATGCGCGAGCCAGCGGAAAAAATCGTGGAACGCGACGCCCTGGAAGAGCGTATGCGCGATTGCGCTGTGTGTGGCCACGTCGCCGACGCCCGAGATGATCGTTCGATCCGCGAACATGACGGACAGCGCGAGCGTCAGGCCGCGCAGAATGAAGAGAAAAGCAAGCGTGACGATGAACGACGGCAGCCTCGTGCGCATGACGAGATAGCCATTGAGCGCGCCGAGCGCCATCGAGCCCACGAAGGCGAACAGAATCGAGAGTTCGATCGGCCAATGGAAGTACATCGTCGGCAGGGCGACCATCATGCCCGCGAACCCGATCATCGAACCGATCGACAGATCGAACTCGCCGGCGATCATGAGCAGACATGCGCCGACGGACAGGATGCCGAGATAGGCGGCAACCTGCGACCAGTTCATGATGCCGTCGAGGTTGAACATGCCCGAATCGCGCGCACCGAGCGCGAAGACGAGAAACACCATGACCGTGCCGGCGAGCGCGGCGAATTCGGGACGGTTGAGCAGATGTTTGAACCACGACTCGCGGCGCACGCGTTCGTCGGCGGCCGCCGCGGAAGCGGCGCTTGGGGAGGAACCCGGCTGCTCGGGGTGGCTCGGGTTGCCGTGGATTTGATCGGTGACGCTCATCGAATGTCTCCAAGCTGAATCGCGCGGGCGAACCGGGCCAGGCATCCCCGGGCCAAGCCCGTTCGTGCCGCGCAAGAAAAGTGGAATCGGAGGTCGAGCCGCGCTTATGCGCCTGGGCTAAGCGCGGCTGCGTTCAGCGGTACTGGCCCGCGAACTTGACGACCTTATCGACGTTCTCCTTGGTGATGAAGCCGGGGCCGGAGCGGATCGTGGTCGCCTCATAGACGGGGTCCAGACCGTAGTCGGCCAGACGCTTCTTGAACTTCTCGTTGCTTTGCAGGATCTTCTCGATCTTGACCGGATCGGTCGTGTGGTCCTTCTTTACGATGGCCAGCACGGCAACCGGGATATAGCCTTGCAAGTAGGGCTGCTGGTCGATCGCGAACTGGATCGTGCCGTCCTTGATGCCGTTCGCGATATCTTGCGAGAAGTCGAACGTCGCGAACCAGATCTTCCCGGCCTTGCCCATTTGCTGCAGTGCCTTGATCGTCGGCTCAGCCGAATTGGGGCCGAGCGCGAGCACGCCGCCGGTGTCCGGATGGTTGCGCAGGTATGCCTGAACCTTCGTCTGAATGCCCGTCGGATCGGTGCCCGCATCGAGCGTCGAGGTCTTGAAATTGACGCCGAGCGCCTCGGCGAAACCGCGGCAGCGCTCGAACGAGGCAGGGTTCGTTGCGTAGTGATTGACGCAGAGGAACGACTTGACGCCCGCCGCCTTCGCCTTCAGGCCGGCGGCATGACCTGCCGCGTATTCGGGCTGGCCGATATGCATGATCGCGCCCAGTTCCTTGCTCTGCTGTTCCGTGCCCGAGTTGATCGTCACGAGCGGAATGTGCTTGTCCGTCACCTTCTTGATCGAACCCTTCAGCACGTCGTAATCGGCGATCGTCGCAATGACGCCGTCATAGTTGCGTGCCGCCGCCTGCTCGATGAGACGCGCCATGTCCGACAAGTCGCCGTTGGGCGGATTGCGGTAATCGGTCTGAACGTTGAAGTCCTCGTCGGCCTGCTTGATCGCATTCTTGATCGTGTTCCACCAGGAATCGGAATCGGGCGCGTGGCTGATCAGCACGAATTTCGCATCGGCCGCCTGGGCGGCCGGCGCGGCGAACGCCGTGAATGCGATGGCGAGCCCCGATGCGAGCGTTGCCGCGATCGTCTTCAAAGCGGCCTTGCGGTTGCCTTGTCTCATTTGTCTCCACCTGTTCGAAGTTATGTTGTGACGAGCGCGGCGCAGAACCCGCCATATCGCTCACGGAAAAGAGTAGGCGAACTCGCGTGAGATTGCAAAGAAAATTTCATCCATGTGAGAAATGGAAAATTCATTCCATTTCGACGGGCCAACGCCTATAATCCGCATCCATCGCCTGCTGCGCTAAGCGTTGTGCAGTGCGGGAGAACAGAGGGGACATCAGTCATGCAGGAAGACAGCACAGATCAGCTTCCGAGCGTCGAAGAGTTGATGCAGCGTGTCGCGGATGCGTACGACTCGCTGCCGCGGCAACTGAAAAGCGTGGCCACGTATCTCGAGCAGCACCGCTCGAGTGTCATGGTGGACCGCACGAGCGACATCGCGGCGAGTTGCGGCGTGCACCCGTCGGCCGTCGTCCGTTTCGCGCAGCGCTTCGGGTTTTCCGGGTTTTCCGATCTGCAGGAAGTGTTCAAGCAGGCCTACACGGGCCACAACCCTTCGGGGCAGACCTACAAGCAGCGTATCCGCAAGCTGATCGACGACAAGCCGGGACGCCTGTCGGGCCGGACGATGGCGCGCGAATTCATCACGGCCTGCCGCAACGGATTGGACGAGCTCGATGCCTCGCTCGACGACGAGCAGTTCGACGCGGCCGTGACGATGCTTGAACGCGCGGAAAACATCTACGTGGTGGGCGTGCGCCGCTCTTTCGCCGTGGCGAGCTACATCGTCTATGCGCTCCAGCACACAGCCAAGCGCGTGCATCTGATTTCCGGCTTCGGCGGTATGTACCGGGAGCAGATCCGCAGCGTGAAAAAGGGCGACGTCGTCGTCGCCATCAGCTTCGAACCCTATGGCCGCGAAACGCAGTATTGCCTGCGCGTCGCGCATCATCACCAGGCGCAAACGCTCGTCATTACCGATAGCCGCCTGTCTCCGCTCGCGCGGTATGCCAGCGCGCAACTGTTTGTGAAGGAGGGCAGCGCGTTTGCATTTCGCGCGCTGACAAGCACGATCTGCCTGTGTCAGGCGCTTTTCGTCGCGCTGGCCTACAGGCTCGAACTCAAAGTTGAAGAATCCAAAGACACTGGAGGATACGATGACTGACAAGACCCACGGCACCATGAACGTCGCCGTGTTCGGGGCGGGCCGCATTGGCCGCATTCACGCAGGCAATCTCGCGCGGCAGCCGGGTGTTCGGCTCAAGTATGTGGTCGATGTGAACCGTGAAGCGGCCGAAGCATTGGCGCGCGAGCATGGTGCGGAAGTCGTCGAGGCCGATGTCGCGCTCGGCGACCGCTCGATCGGTGCGACGGTCATCTGCTCGAGCACGGATACGCACGCGGATCTGATCGAGCGCTCGGCCGCGCAGGGCAAACATGTGTTTTGCGAAAAGCCCGTCGATCTCGCGCTCGAACGCGCGCGTGCCTGCGCGCAAGCGGTCGAGCGCGCAGGCGTGGTTTGCATGATCGGGTTTCAGCGCCGCTTCGATCCGACGTTCGCCGCCGTCAAGGCACGGCTCGATGCGGGGGAGATCGGTACGCCCGAGATGCTCGTCGTGACGAGCCGGGATCCGGGCGCACCGCCCGTCGAATACATCAAGCGCTCGGGCGGCATCTTCAAGGACATGCTCATTCACGACTTCGACATTTTCCGCTGGATACTCGGCGATGAAGCCGAGTCGCTGCATGCGACGGGCAGCTGCCTGACGGATCCGGCGATCGAGCAGGCGGGGGATGCGGATTCGACCGCGGTCACGATCCGCACGAAGGGTGGGCGGCTTTGCCAGATCAATACGACACGGCGTGCCGCCTATGGCTACGATCAGCGTTTCGAAGTGCTCGGCAGCGGCGGGATGCTGCAGGCGGGCAATGTACGGCCGACGGAGGTGACGGCATTCAGCGCGCGGGCCGTATCGACCGACGTTCCCGAGGCGTTTTTTCTCGAGCGCTACCGTACCGCGTACGCGAATGAAATTGCCCATTTTTTCGATGCGGTGACGCGCGGCACAGCCGTACGCACGACCATTGCCGACGGCGTGAAGGCGCTCGAGCTGGCCGAGGCGGCGACGCGTTCGTGGCGCGAAGGGCGCGCGGTGCGCATCGACGAAACGGCGGCTTGATCGAACCGGGTGGAGTGTGGAGATGACGACTATTGCCAACCACGCGCCGATCAGGATCGGCGTAGCAGGGCTTGGCCGCCTCGGCGCCCGGCACGCCATGAATCTGGCCTACCGGGTTCCGGGAGCGGTACTGACAGCCGTTTGCAGTCCCGTCGAGGCGGAGCGCGCTTGGGCGCGCGAGGCGCTGCCCGGGCCGCGGCTTCATGCCGATTACGCAGCCCTCCTTGCCGACAGCGAAATCGATGCGGTGTGGCTCGTGACGCCTTCGTCGCTGCACGCCGAGCAGATCGTGGCCGCGCTGCGAGCGGGCAAGCATGTGTTTTGCGAGAAGCCGTTGTCGCTCGATGTGGCCGAGTGCGAGCGCGTGCTGGCCGTGGCGCGCGAGCATCCGTCGCTCATTGCGACGATCGGGTTCATGCGCCGCTTCGATCCCAGCTACCGCGATGCATACGACAAAGTGGCCGCGGGCCAGATAGGGCGGCCGTTCATGATCCGCTCGCAGACGACGGACAAGAACGATCCGGAAGGGTTCTTCGTCCGCTTTGCGCCCACCTCGGGCGGTATTTTTCTCGACTGCACCGTGCACGATATCGATATCGCGCGTTGGTTCTTCGGCAACGCGCGCGCCACGCGTGCTTATGCGACGGGCACGATCGCGCTGCACGAGGGCTTGCGCGAGTGCGGCGATGTCGACAATGGCGTGGGGGTCGTCGAATTCGAGGGCGGCCGGCTTGCGGTTTTTTACGCTTCGCGAACGATGGCGCATGGAAACGATACGCACAGCGAGGTGATCGGTACGTCGGGTGCGCTCACCATCGGTCAGAATCCGCGCGCCAATCGCGTCGAGATCTACGATGAACGCGGTGTGCGAAACGAATGCACGCCGACGTTCTTCGATCGTTTCGAAGAGGCGTTTTTGTGCGAAGCGCAGGCTTTTGTCGCGTCGGTCGCATCGGCTGCGTCCGGTGGCCCGGGCGACGGTGTGGCGTCCGGAGCCTCGCTTGCCGACGCGCTCGAAGCGACGCGTATCGGACAGGCGCTGCGTCGGGCGCTCGAAAGCGGACAACCTGTCGCGCTATAGCTGTGGCGCAGTGGCATATCGCTCGCCACTGCGTGGAACCGATCCCTTGCGACGGGCCTGTTGAGCAGGCCCGTCTTGTTCTTTCGGGCGTTCGTCCGAGAAACCCGAGCATCGATTTCGCCGATCTTTTCCGTCGGTAGTTTATCGCTCAGTTCTGCCGCAGTTGTTTCCGCATCACACGTCATTTTCCATCTCGATAATTAGGAATGCTAATCGGCTTATGTCGAGGATGGGGCGCGCTCATTTTTTCGTGCGGCGAACATTCCACCGTATGGCGTGGCCTGTGGGTCGTGCCGCGGCTTATCGCCCTGCGAAATCCAGATAATCGGATAAGGGCATCTTTTTATAGACCGGAGGTTGCTGTGAATCGAGTGATCCTGGTGAATGGCAACAAGGTTGGTTGGGCGGCTGCATTGACGGTGCTCTCGTTCGGCATTTGTGTTTTTCCGCTCGTGAGAATGAGCGTCGTCGAGATAGGGTATTTGACGACGGACGACCTGATAAGGAGATTGCTGATTTTGCCGCTGACGGTGAGCTTCTACGTTTTCGTGGCTTGCTTCGCGCTGACGGGTTTCGATAGCGCTCGAGACGAGGTGCGCGACGAATCGAAACCGGCGTCCGCGGGGGAGGAGCGCGGGGCGTTGGACATGGCCCAGGTGGTCGGCGTTATTTGGCTCAATCCACTGTGTCGACGCGATTATCCGACCGAATGGCGAATTCTCTGGACACTTGGCTTGATCAAGCCGGATCAGGTTTGTGATTGGCCGGGAACGAGCGCGATGAAACCTGGCGCCATGCGGCCTGTGCTGACAGCCGCAGGTCAAAACGGCGATAGCGAAACGTTCCATCGAACCCATCAAAGCTATATCGATGAAATGTTCGGGCTGCTCGCCCGCGGGCGCTTTGACGGCTTTGGTCCCGGGGCGGATATCCGCGATATACGCGTGGAATACGCCATCCCAGCTTATCGGCTCGATCCCGCTGAAGTCCAAGAGTATGTGCGCGGGCGGCTCGTCCGTGAATTCGCTCGTCAGAGTGCGCCGCTGGACGGCCGCGGCGCTCAGGTGTGTCCGCGGGTGAATTTGACGCGTGGCGGCGCGAATGCCGGCTTCGCCTCTCTGAATGCGGCGATGGACTATCTGCAGGAGAATCCGGACAAGAGCGTGTGGGTGATGAACTGGGACGCACCGGATCGCCCGTCGAAAGGCAAACAGTCCAGCGAGACTATGGCGTTGCTGGTGCTTGCGGGGCCACGTTACGAGGCGCGGTGCGAGCCGCTTGCATGGATCGGCAGGGCGGTCACCGGGAGTATCAAGAACTACGTTCCGAGGCCAGGTGCGGTGCGGGCGCTCGAAGCATGGCGAGATACCGTTGCGATGGCGGCTGCCTATGCGCATAGCGAAGTAGCAAATATCGATTACGTGATCCATGACGCCGGAGCGGGTAGCGATCTCGCATCGGCGCGGCTTGGCACGCTTGGCCGTTCGTTGACCGAAACGCTTGTAGCCTTCGATTCCCGCAAGCAAAGCTTCAACACGGCGGCGCGCCTGGGCGATATGGGCGCAGGTAGCGCGCTCACCAACATCGCGATGGCGATCGGCCGGGCGAACCATGTCGGCAACAAGGTGCTCGTTGCGGGGACGACCGATTCCGATCGTCCGGTCGCCGTTGTCGTTGTGCCTCCCGAGCGGCCCGATGGCGCCGCTCTCGGCGCCGGACAGTTCTGTGCTCGCAGTTGGAGCAGCGGGGAGCTGCCATGGTGGGGAGAAGCTATCACGCAAGCGTCGCGCGGTGCGCTGCGGTAAAATTCCACGTTTACGTTGCTCGATTCAACTGGCCACGGCTGACGTGGCCGAGCCGTTCACGACGAAGGCCGATCACCGATGGAAATTCACAAGGAAGTCGACGCGCGCGGGCTCAATTGTCCGCTGCCGATTTTGCGCGCGAAAAAGGCGCTGGCTGACATGCAGAGCGGACAGATTCTGAAGGTGCTGGCAACCGATCCGGGCTCGCAGCGCGATTTTGCGGCGTTCGCCAAGCAAACGGGCAATGAGATCGTCGAAAGTTCGGCGCAGGATAAGACGTTCGTGTTTTTGATGCGTCGCCGGTGAGCGGCGCGGCTCGCGGACAACGTCGACGGATCGATAAGAATCCGTAATCTCGAGGAGTTTGAACATGACTCTCAGCGGCGCGGCGACACGCGAATCAATCCACGTGGGTCAATTGAAGATCCAATACCTGATAGATGGAACTGCGACAGGCGGGATGGGTGTTTTCGAGTTGACCGTGCCCCCTAACGCGCATGTTCCCCCGCCACACAGCCATACAGGTAACGAAGAATGCGTCTATGTGCTCGAGGGCATGCTTCGGTACTCGGTCGATGGGGTAGTCCGAGACCTGACACCAGGGGAATGGATGTTCACGGCACGCGGATCGGTCCATCACTTCAGCAATCCACATGATGGCATTGCCCGCGCGTTGATTGTTCTGACTCCCGACATTGGCGCTCAGTATTTTCGTGATGTCGGAGCAATCGTCAATGCCGGCGGCCCGCCCGACCGCGAGAAACTTATCGAGGTCATGTCCAGGTACGGGCTCGTGCCAGCGGCCCCACCGCACTGAACGACGATCGCTTTCAATCCAACCGCAGCACGCCCTCAACCAGTTGCGAACGGCGGCGAGTGCGTCACTCGCGCCGCCCGCACACCCAATCCTAGCTATCCATCACCGGCGAGCGCGTACGCAGGTAATGCTCGAACTCTTCGGCCACTTCGGGATGGCGCAGCGCGAACTCCACCGTTGCCTTGAGATACCCGAGCTTGCTGCCGCAATCGAAACGCGTGCCGTGATACTTGTACGCAAGCACCTGCTCGTCCGAGAGCAACGACTGAATCGCATCGGTGAGCTGAATCTCACCGCCGGTACCGGGCTTGATCGAACGCAAATGCTCGAAAATGCGGGGTTTCAGGACATACCGGCCAACCACGCCGAGATTCGACGGCGCAACATCAGGCGCCGGCTTCTCGACGATGCCCGACATCTTGATGATCGCGTCTTCCCATTCCTTGCCATCGACGATGCCGTAAGACTTCGTCTCTTGCGGCGGAATCTCCTCAACGCCGATGACCGAGCTGTGATAGTGGTCGAACACGTCGACCATCTGCTTCATGACACTCGGCACCCCGTAGAGCAGGTCGTCCGCGAGGATGACGGCGAACGGATTGTCGCCGACGAGCTTCTCGGCACACAGCACCGCGTGCCCCAACCCGAGCGCCTCCGGCTGCCGCACGTAGAAGCAGTCGACATGGCTCGGCTTGATGCTGCGCACGAGTTCGAGCAGCCGCTCCTTGCCGCGTGCCTCGAGCTCCGCTTCGATCTCATAGGACTTATCGAAGTGGTCTTCGATCGCGCGCTTGCTGCGTCCGGTCACGAAAATCATTTCGGTGATGCCTGCTGACATCGCTTCTTCCACCGCATACTGGATCAGTGGTTTGTCGACGATCGGCAGCATCTCCTTGGGGCTCGCCTTGGTGGCGGGAAGAAACCGTGTGCCGAGACCGGCCACGGGAAAGACTGCCTTGGTGACTTTTAGCATGGCATTACCCTGATTTTATCGATTGGCTTCGTCGAAACGACTCGTCCGGCACGCGTCATACAGGCAGCCGTGCCAGCTGCGCGCTCAGCTTGGCGACGGTGTCCCTGTATTGTGACAGCCTTTTTTGCTCCTGCTCCACGACCGCGGCCGGTGCTTTTGCGACAAAAGATTCGTTGCCAAGTTTCGCAGCGCACTTGGTAATTTCCGTGTCAAGCCGAGCAATTTCCTTGCCAAGGCGCTCCCGCTCTGCCCCGACGTCGATCTCGACCTTCAGCACGAGCCGGTCGCCCCCGGCGATTGCGGTGGGCGCGCCGTGCGCTTCGCGATCCAGCGTGGCCTCGTCCGGAATGATGCGCACCTCGGAAAGGCGCGCAAGCGCCTGCGCATAGGCCGCAAAGCTCGTCCAACGGGTGGCGTCGCCGTGCACGAGCAGCGGCACCTTCGTCGCGGGCGACAGGTTCATTTCCCCGCGCAGATTGCGGCAGGCGTCGACGGCGGCCTTCAGATCGGCTGCCCAGCGCTCGGCCGCCTCGTCGATCTTGCTCTCCCGCGCGCGCGGGTAGGGCTGCACCATGACGGACGCGGCACCGGGGGCTGCGTCCTGCGGGTAGCTGTCGGTGAGCGGCGCGACCTTTTGCCATAGCGCCTCGGTAATGAACGGGATGATCGGATGCGCGAGCCGCAGCACCGTTTCGAGCACACGCAACAGCGTGCGGCGCGTGGCGCGCTGCTGAGCCGGCGTGCCGTTTTGGATCTGCACCTTGGCCAGCTCGAGGTACCAGTCGCAATACTCGTCCCAGACGAACTTGTAAATCGTGTTCGCGACGTTGTCGAAGCGGTAATCCGTGAAACCCTTTTCCACCTCGGCTTCGGTTCGCTGCAGCAGCGAGACGATCCACCGGTCCGCCTGCGAGAAATCGGTGTAGCCGCCGGCCGCGCAGTCGCCAGGCGCGCAGGGCTTCGGTTTCGAAAATCCGCAATCGTGGCCTTCGCAGTTCATCAGGACGAAGCGCGTCGCGTTCCACAATTTGTTACAAAAATTGCGATAGCCCTCGCAGCGCGCGAGGTCGAAGTTGACGTTGCGCCCGAGCGTCGCCATGGAAGCCATCGTGAAGCGCAGCGCATCGGTGCCGAACGCGGCAATGCCGTTCGGAAACTCCTTGCGTGTCTTTTTCTCGATCGATTCGGCCTGTTTCGGGTTCATGAGGCCGGTCGTGCGCTTGGACACCAGCGTTTCCAGATCGATGCCATCGACGATATCGATCGGGTCGAGCGTGTTGCCCTTGCTCTTGGACATCTTCTGGCCTTCGTGGTCGCGCACGAGCCCGTGAACATAGACGGTCCCGAACGGAACGCGCCCGGTGAAGTGGGTCGTCATCATGATCATGCGCGCGACCCAGAAAAAGATGATGTCGAAGCCCGTGACGAGCACCGAGGAGGGCAGGAAGCACTGCAGCTCTTTCGTCTCGTTTGGCCAGCCCAGCGACGAGAACGGCACGAGCGCCGACGAAAACCAGGTGTCGAGCACGTCTTCATCGCGCTTCAACGCGCCCGTATAACCGCGTTCCGCGGCTTGCGCGCGCGCCGCGTCTTCGCTGTGCGCAACAAACACTTCACCGTTCTCGCCATACCAGGCCGGAATCTGGTGGCCCCACCAGAGCTGGCGCGAAATGCACCAGTCCTGAATGTTCTCGAGCCACTGATAGTAGGTGGAAGTCCAGTTTTCGGGCACGAACCGGATATCGCCGCGACGCACGACATCGAGCGCCGTTTCGGCGATCGACTTGCCGGGGTTGAACGTGCCGGCGGGCGCCGGCTTGCTCATCGCGACGAACCATTGATCGGTCAGCATCGGCTCCAGCACGACACCGGTACGGTCCCCGCGCGGCACCATCAGCTTGTGGGGCTTGACCGCTTCGAGCAGGCCCGCCTGATCCAGATCGGCCACGATGCGCTTTCGGGCTTCGAAACGATCGAGACCGCGATAGGCCGCGGGTGCGTTGTCGTTGATCTTCGCGTCGAGCGTGAGGATTTCGACTTGCGGCAGCCCATGACGCTGGCCGACCTGATAGTCGTTGAAATCGTGCGCGGGCGTCACTTTCACGACACCCGTACCGAACTCGCGGTCCACGTAATCGTCGGCGATGATCGGAATTTCCCGATCGGTGAGCGGCAGCTTTGCCTTCTTGCCGATCAGCGCCGCATAGCGTTCATCCTCAGGATGGACCATCAGGGCAACGTCGCCGAGCATCGTTTCGGGGCGCGTCGTGGCCACGGTGAGGTGTCCGCTACCGTCGACGAGCGGATAGCGGATATGCCAGAGATGGCCGTTTTCCTCCTCGCTCGCCACTTCGAGATCGGATACCGCGGTCATCAGCACCGGGTCCCAGTTCACGAGCCGCTTGCCGCGGTAAATGAGACCTTGCTCGTAAAGCCGGACGAAGACGTCGGAGACCACTTTCGACATCTTCTCGTCCATCGTGAAATATTCGCGCGACCAATCGATCGATGCGCCGAGGCGCCGCACCTGCTGGGTGATCGTGGAGCCCGATTGCGTCTTCCAGGCCCAGACACGTTCGACGAACTGCTCGCGCCCGAGATCGTGACGCGACACGCCTTGCTGATCGAGCTGGCGTTCGACGACGATCTGCGTGGCGATGCCCGCGTGGTCCGTGCCGGGCAGCCAGAGCGTGTTGTCGCCGAGCATGCGGTGATAGCGCGTCAAACCGTCCATGATCGTCTGGTTGAACGCGTGCCCCATATGCAGGGTGCCCGTGACGTTCGGCGGCGGCAGCTGAATCGAGAAATTGGGCCGGCCCGGCTCGAAAGACGGGGCGGCGTAGCCGCGTCTTTCCCATTCGGGCCCCCATTGGGCCTCGATCGTCTGGGGCTCGAAACTCTTCGCCAGCGTGGTGTCGCTCATGGTTGGAAATCCGCGGAAAGATGCATGAAAAGACCGTACGAAACGTTGAATTATAAAGGGTCGCACGTTCGGGCGGCCGCGTCGGCGGGCCGAGCGCCTTGGCCCGATGCGCCGGTAGGCGAGCGCCGGCGCACTCCCGCTGGCTATAATGGGCGCCGTGCCTCGTCTATCGCCCCCTCCATGCCCGATCTGCTTGCCAATCTGAACCCCGAACAACTCGCGGCCGTCACGCTGCCGAACGAACCGGCGCTGATTCTGGCCGGTGCCGGTAGCGGCAAAACGCGCGTGCTCATTACACGGATCGCATGGCTGATCCAGCAGGGGCTCGCGTCGCCTGCGACGGTGCTCGCGGTCACGTTCACGAACAAGGCGGCGCGTGAAATGATGGCGCGGTTGTCGGCGCTGTTGCCGATCGACACGCGCGGCATGTGGATCGGCACGTTTCACGGTCTGTGCAATCGGATGCTGCGCGCCCATCATCGCGATGCGGCGCTGCCCGCCACGTTCCAGATTCTCGATACGGCCGATCAGCTTTCGGCGATCAAGCGGCTGATGAAGGGCTTGAACGTCGACGACGAAAAATATCCTCCGAAGAATCTGCAGTACTTCATCAACAATGCGAAGGAGCAGGGGCTGCGGCCCGATCAGGTGGATGCCACCGACAACTTCAACCTGAAGTTCGTCGAGCTCTACCGCGCCTACGAGCAACAATGCCAGCGCGAAGGCGTCGTCGACTTCCCCGAACTGCTCCTGCGCTGCTACGAGTTGCTCGCGCACAATGCGCCGCTGCGCGCGCACTATCAGGCGCGCTTTCGCCACATCCTCGTCGACGAATTCCAGGATACGAACAAGCTCCAGTACGCATGGCTCAAGATGCTGGCCGGACAGTCGAATGCCATTTTCGCTGTCGGCGACGACGATCAGTCCATCTACGCGTTTCGCGGGGCGAACGTCGGCAACATGCGCGATTTCGAGCGCGAGTTCAACGTGCGGCATCTGATCAAACTCGAACAGAACTACCGCTCGCACGGGCACATTCTCGACGCCGCCAACGAACTGATCGCGAACAATGCGCGCCGGCTCGGCAAGAACCTGCGCACCGATGCGGGCCACGGCGAGCCCGTACGGGTCTACGAGGCGGCCACGGACACGCAGGAGGCCGCCTGGATCGTCGAGGAAATCCGCGCGCTCATGAACAACGGGCTCGCGCGCAGCGAGATGGCCATCCTTTATCGCAGCAACGCGCAATCGCGCGCGATCGAGCATACGCTCGTCAACGCCGGCGTTGCATACCGCGTCTACGGTGGGCTGCGCTTCTTCGAGCGGCAGGAGGTCAAGCATGCCTTGGCGTATCTGCGGCTCATCGACAATCCAAACGACGATACGGCCTTCACACGCGTCGTGAATTTTCCGACACGCGGTATCGGCGCGCGCTCGATCGAGCAGCTAGCCGACGCGGCGCGGCTTTACAACTGTTCCATGGCGGCCGCCATTCCCTACGTGACCGGAAAAGCCGGTTCGAGCCTTGCCGCGTTCGCGAATCTCATTGCGAAGATGCGCGCCGAAACCGAGCGCATGAGCCTGCCGGAGACTGTCGAGCATGTCGTGCGCGGGAGCGGTCTCGCGGCTTTCTATGAGGGCGAGCGCGAGGGGCAAGACAGGCTCGAGAACTTGCAGGAGCTCGTCAACGCGGCTGCCGCGTTCGTGAGCGAGGAGGGCTACGGTCTCGATACCCCCGCACGTTCGATACCGCTCGCACCGGGCGCTACCGCCGCACCGGCTCTTGCGCCCGATCCGGACGACGCGGGCGTGACCGTACTCGACGCGCCGGGGCTGGGCGACCCCGCGCAAAACCCGGACACGATGACGCCGCTTGCGGGCTTTCTTTCGCACGCGTCGCTCGAAGCGGGCGATTCCCAGGCGCAGGCGGGCCAGGACGCCGTGCAACTGATGACGGTGCACGCGGCGAAGGGACTCGAATTCACGGCTGTCTTCATTTCGGGGCTCGAGGAAGGGCTTTTCCCGCATGAAAACAGTGCGATCGACCCGGACGGGCTCGAGGAGGAGCGCCGCCTCATGTACGTGGCGATCACACGCGCTAAGGAGCGTCTGTACCTCTCTTTTGCGCAAAGCCGCATGTTGCACGGCCAGACGCGCTACAACGTGCGTTCGCGGTTTTTCGATGAGCTGCCGCAGGCCACGCTGAAGTGGCTGACGCCGAAAGCCGAAGCGGGCGCGCGCTGGGGCGGCCGATCCGACAATGCCGCTTGGGGGCGCGATTGGTTCGCGCGGCCCGGCCGCGAGCAACAACGCTACGGCGGTTACGCCGCCGCCGAGGCGCCCGCGGCGCCGCTGCCCGCGTTTGCGAACGAACAGCGCGCGGCCGATACGGGTTTCCGGGTCGGCCAGCAGGTGTTTCACACGAAGTTCGGCGAAGGCGCTATCACCGCGCTCGAAGGCAGCGGTGCGGATGCGCGCGCGCATGTCCGATTCAAGCGGCACGGGGAGAAGTGGCTCGCACTCGCCGTCGCCAAACTGCAAGTGGTCGAGTGAGGGTGCGGATGGGCACGTACAACGATAGCGGCAGCGGCGCCGCACACCGCGGCGAGCAGGCCGTGCGCCGCCTGGGCGTGCTGGCGGCGCTGCCGCAAGAGCTGGGCGATCTCGTCGAAGCGATGCGCGCTGAGGGCGAGACGCGCACGGTGACGCTCGGCCGGCGCGACTATCACGTAGGCACCGCCTACGGCGTGCCCTGCGTGACCACGCTTGCGCGGGTCGGCAAAGTCGCGGCGGCCGCCAGCGCGAGCGCGCTGA
Organism: Trinickia sp.; assembly: GCF_057351765.1. Taxonomy (NCBI): domain Bacteria; kingdom Pseudomonadati; phylum Pseudomonadota; class Betaproteobacteria; order Burkholderiales; family Burkholderiaceae; genus Trinickia; species Trinickia sp. Next base: position 60,408 of record NZ_JBMRBK010000022.1, read on the forward strand.
TTCACGTCTTCGGTGTCCATTCGATGATCTTCACGGGCGTCGCGGGTGGCGTCGGCCCCGGCGTGCGAGTGGGCGATATCGTGGTCGCCGATTCCTCGCTGCAGCACGATCTCGACGCTTCGCCGCTTTTCCCGCGCTATGAGGTGCCGCTGCTCGAGCGCGCGCACTTTCCCACCGATGCGCTGCTGGCCGACCTGCTTGCAACCGCCTGTCAGCGGTTTCTTGCCGACGAAGGCGCAATGCTGGCCGAACGCTTTGGGTTTGCGGCGCCGCACGTGCACCGTGGCTTGATCATCAGCGGTGACAGGTTCGTCTCGAGCACGACTGAAGTACGCGCGCTGGCGCATGCATTGCCCGAGGCGATGGCCGTCGAGATGGAAGGTGCGGCCATAGCGCAGGTCTGCTATGAGCATGACGTACCGCACGCGATCGTGCGGACGATTTCGGACACGGCCGACGATCATGCCACCGCCTTGTTCACCACATTCTTGAGCGATATCGCCGGCGCTTATTCTTCGGGCGTGCTGCAACGCTTCTTGCGCGCTTATGCGGACGCTGCCGCGCCGGCGGGCGCCTAGCGCCAGGTCCACGAGCGATTCGTCGCGTGACTACTGGCGGTCGATGTCGATCATCCAATTCGGCTGCGCATGGCGCACGAGCTTGCTCTCATAAAGTGCATTTGCCACGTTGAGTGCCTGTACGCCCGAGACGTTGTCGATCTTGTATGCGGCGCCGTCTGCAAGGGGTTTGGCGCGCAATCCGCGTTCGGCGAGCCAAGCCTCGGCGCGTTTCGCGCGTTCGCCGTCCGCGACCGTGAACACGACGCCCGGTGCCTGGACCATGAGTTTTCCGCGGCGCCAATCGGCGCGGGTCGAATATACGGTGAGTGCGGACGGGCTGCCGGCCGACTCCTGCGGTGCGCGTTCGTAGATGGGGGGCAAATTCCGTCCGGCCGCGATACGCGCTGCGCCGCGCGGCGCTGTCTCTCGATGGCCCCGGGCCTGCAATTGCGGTTGGCGGTAGAGCGGCACTTTGGTATCGCCGTTGTACCAGTAAGTGGGCGCCGGCGCCTCGGAGGCGACGGCGGGAGCTTGTCCCGTGGCGCAAAGCAGTGTGATAACGCCCATGGCGAAGAGAGCGGGTCGTAACATGATGGTCCTCGTTCAGTAGATGCCAAGCGTGGCGCTGCGCAGGTGGATCGGTTCGCCCGTGTTCAGGGCATCCTCGATCCGCAGCGTCCAGTCGCCGCTCACCGGTTCGTCGAGGGCCGTGACGGCGTGAGTCCGGAAGCGGTGGTCGAACATTTCGGAACTGCATGCCTCGGCGGGCAGGCCGTAGTTCTCGTATGAAGCCACGCAGCGGGAGTACTCGGGGCTCAGCAGCAGCTTGGTACCGCGAGGGGATTCCAGCGTTACGCGCAACGCGCGGAAATTCGGATGCTCGAGCGCAATGTCGGCTTCGAGGAATTCAACCGTGCGGTTGCCGCAGGACATTTTGAACGTTCGCTCGACGGAACCCGTTGCCTCTGCCGCATGATCGTCGTCACTGACGGAGCCCCCGCATGGCTGCGCCCAGAACGCCTGATGCGAGCCGCCGACCGATTTGATGCGCTGCGCGTACGAGACCGCGGCTTGGGCATCGACGAGGCCGAAGCCGTATCGGGTGCTGTAGCGATACGGATTGCCCGTGTACGGATTCGTCGCGCCAGTGGTAATCCAATTGGCACCGGGGTCGTTTTCCATCGACGGCAGGATGCGAGCTGTGCGCGCGAGAACAAGTCGCACGTCGCGCCACGTCAGTTCCGGGTTCGCCTGCAGCATCAGTGCGACCACGCCCGAGACCATCGGCGCCGCGGACGAGGTGCCGCCCGATTCATGCGTGTATTTGCCGTAGGGCTTTGTCGTCGTTATGGCGGGGCCCTGCGGTACGCCGCGCGCGTCGGGCATGTCGTCGCTCGGCGCGCAGACGAGAAGGTTCGTACCGTTCGACGAATACTCGGACGCAACGCCGTTTGCGTTGACGGCACATACCGCTAGCGCTTGCGTCGGTACATAGCGGTCGAAGTTGCTCCATCCGTAGTGAGGCAGGCGGGGCTGCGTCGACTCATTGAAATCCTTGTTGCCGTTGCCAGCGGCGAAAACGTAGACGATCCCTTTACCGTTGCGGCCTTCGTCGACGCCTTTGCGGACGATCTCCTCTTCGATCACATCGCGCATGCCGGGCATGGCAACGTTGGCGGAGCCCCAACTGTTGTTGGAGACGGCGATGCGGCCATCGGCGATGCCCAGACCCAGCGCGTCGGCGAGGTCGGACTCGTTTCTGCTCAACAGTAAGTTGAGGCCCGCGAGTTTGGCGCCGGGCGCAACGCCGACGCCTCCGAGGCTGTTGCGCGCGGCGGCGATGATGCCCGCCACGGACGTGCCGTGAGCCCTCTCCTCGATGGAAGGAGTGGGGTCCCCACCGTCCGTCACATAGTTGCGGCTCAGTCCGCTGGCAATGTTGGCACGCAAGTCCTCGTGCCCGATCTCGATGCCGTCGTCCACCACCGCAACGGTGACGCCGTGACCCTCGAAGCCCTGGTTCCACACGGGCGCGACGTTGATATCGACACCCGGCGTCCCCCGCCACCAGCGGTCGGGACGGACGAGCTGGCCGGTATTGACGAGATGCCATTGGTATTGGAAGAGCGGATCGGCGGGCGGCCGTGCGTCGACGGGGGCGGGACTGGCAGTGGCCGCGGGCGCGTCGTCGCCGCCACTGCATGCGGCTAGCATGCTCGACAGGAGGGTGGCGAGCAGGGCACGCGATGCGGGGACAGGCGGCAACGCCAGAGGGCGAGTGCTTCTGCCTCGCTGGAAAACGGTCATTCACGACTCCTTGCGGTAACGGTGGACCCGATGGCGCAAGGTAGTCGTTTTCAGTTCTCGCCCCCGCCGCGGGGGGGAGAATTCGGACGAATTGAGCCCCGCGATGTGCGGGGCAAGGTGCTTGGACTAGGCGGCGCGAGCTTGCCGCTTTTGTTCGACGTCGGGCAGCAAGACGGTGAGAATGCCGATCAGCGGCAGGAACGAACAGACCTTGTAGACGTAGTCGATGCTCGTCACGTCCGCCAGCTTGCCGAGCACGGCTGCGCCGATCCCGCCGAGGCCGAACGCGAACCCGAAGAACAAGCCGGCCACCATCCCGACGTTGCCCGGGATCAGCTCCTGCGCGTAGACCAGAATGGCCGAGAACGCCGAGGCGAGCACGAGACCGATGAGCACGGTCAGCACGCTGGTCCAGAACAAATTCGCGTACGGCAGCAGCAGCGTGAACGGAGCGACGCCAAGGATCGACACCCAGATCACATACTTGCGCCCGACGCGATCGCCGATCGGGCCGCCCACGATCGTCCCCGCCGCGACGGACGCCAGGAAGACGAACAGATGGATCTGCGCGGCCTGCACGCTCAGATGGAACTTGTCGATCAGATAAAAGGTGAAGTAGCTGTTGATGCTCGCGAGGTAGAAGTACTTCGAGAACACGAGCAGCACCAGCACGCCGATAGCGAGCGCGACGCGTTGCCTGGAAAGTGACGGGTGGCCTGCGCGGACCCGCGCCTTTTTCTTCGTGGCCGGATGCCGGTTGTACCAGCGGCCGACTTGCGCGAGCACGACGATGGCGACCAGCGCCGCAACCGAAAACCAGGCGATGCTGCGTTGGCCGTGAGGAATGATGACGAGCGCGGCGAGCAGCGGGCCCAGTGAGGTACCGGCGTTGCCGCCCACCTGAAACAGCGACTGCGCGAGCCCGTAGCGGCCTCCCGAGGCCATGCGCGCCACGCGCGACGACTCGGGGTGGAACACGGACGAACCGCATCCGACGAGCGCCGCCGCGACGAGCAGTACACCGAAGCTCGGGGCAACGGACATCAAGAGCAGCCCGCTCAACGTGAACCCCATGCCGACCGGCAGCGAGTACGGCTGCGGACGCTTGTCGGTATAGATCCCGACGAGCGGTTGCAGCAGCGATGCCGTGATCTGATAGGTCAGCGTGATGAGGCCGACTTGCGCGAACGACAGCGAAAAGTTCGCTTTGAGCATCGGATAAATCGCCAGCACGAGCGACTGAATCATGTCGTTCAGCAGGTGCGAGAAGCTGATTGCCCCCAGAACGGAATAAACGGTGCGCTGTATACCGCCGGCGGCAGCCGTGGGGGCGGGCATGTTAGGCGCGGCATTCGCCGCGAGAGCGTTTTTTTGCATGCCAGGCATCCTGAAATGAGTGAGCATCCGTCGCTTCGTCGAGCGACGCGGGCGCGAGCAAGACCCGGACGAAGGCCGAGCGGTGCCGGTCCGATTTCGTAAGTGTAGGTTGTCTTAAAAAGACAACTCGGACATTGTTTGTCGCCAACGAGACATCATCGTCGGATGCGCCGGTATATCGATGATCCGCCGCGGTAGCGCTCGGCTTACCCGCAAAGCATGCCGGGTTTCCTGTTCCGGCGCTTTTTGACACGTTATAACCCCACCGGCATGCGGGAAAGGCATGCAAAAAATGCGTGCGGAATGCGGGTTTTCACTCGTGCTCCGCGCCTCAAGAAGGCCGCCGAATATGCCGTTGACCAACGGTAGCGGCCGCATGTGCCGTCCAACCCGCCCACAAGGTGGGGCATTATCCAGAAGAAGGGGGTTGCATGAAGGTGGTTTCGCGGGGATTGCGTGCGGGCGCGAAGTTCGTGCCCGATGATGCGGTGGCGGACGGCAGATCGCGCGGCGTCGGCGTAAAGGGGCGTCTGAGCGGACTGTCGGTCAAGATGTCGTTGCGACTGGCATTCGCGGTATTGCTCGCCGGTACGCTGGCGATCGGCATATTCGCCCTCGCGCAGATCAGCCGCCTGAACGACTCCTCCCGGTCGATCTACGAACAGGGACATGTGGCCAGCCGGGCCGCGGAAGAGGTGCGGGGCAACATGCTGCGCTCGAGCCGCGCGCAAAAGATGCTGCTTACGGCGACGACGGCCAAGGAACGCGACGAACTCGGAGCCGAAATCGACAGGGGTCTTGTCGCGATCAACGGCGAGCTCGGCACGCTCAAGCAATACACCGATGTCGGTGACAAGGCCGCGCTCGAGCAGCAAACGAAGCTGTCAGCGGCGGTATCGGCCTGGGCCGGGCATCTACGCGATTTCGTCACGCTCATGAAGGCGCAGCCGCTCGACCTGTCGCAAATGAATTGGCAAGTCGGCATGCAGGATGTCTCGCTGCTCGTGGAAACGGGCAAGCTCGAAAAGCTCGTCGATGCACTCGTCGCCGCGCGCGGCGCCCAGGCGAAAGCGACGATCGACGCATCGGCATTCATCTTCAAATCGTCCTTCGTCATGATGGCCGCGATGACGGCCGCGTTGATCGGGGTCGCCATCGTCGTCAGCGAGTGGGTCGTGCGGCGCCTGACGCGCCAGCTGGGCGGTGAGCCGGTCTATGCCAAGGACATCGCGAGCCAGATCGCATCGGGCGATCTTTCGCACCCGATCGCGCTCGGCAAGAAGGACACGTCGAGCATGCTCTACGCGCTCTCGGAAATGCGCACCGGGCTTGCTGGGACGGTGGGCGAGATTGCGGCGAGTGCCGAGGCTATTTCGTCGGCGGCAGGCGAGATTTCGATGGGTAATCTCGATCTGTCGCAGCGCACCGAGCAACAGGCCGTCTCGCTCGAGCGCACCGCATCGAGCATGGAGCAGTTGACTTCAACCGTGCGCCAAAACGCCGATAACGCGAAGCAGGCGAGCTCGCTGGCGAATAACGCTTCGGAGATTGCGTCGACGTGCGGTTCGGTGGTCTCGCGCGTCGTCACGACGATGGGCGAAATCAACGAGAGCGCGAAGAATATCGGCGACATCATCGGCGTCATCGACGGCATTGCGTTTCAGACCAATATTCTGGCGCTCAACGCGGCCGTGGAAGCGGCACGCGCGGGCGAGCAGGGGCGCGGATTCGCCGTTGTCGCGGGGGAGGTGCGATCGCTTGCGCAGCGCAGTGCCGCCGCGGCCAAGGAAATCAAGACGCTGATCAACACCTCGCTCGAACGCGTCGAAAACGGCTCGACGCTGGCCGAGGACGCGGGTCGCACGATGGATGAGGTGGTGAAGGCGGTCAAGCGTGTCACCGACATCATGGGCGAGATTTCCGCGGCATCGACGGAGCAGAGTTCGGGTATCGAGGAAATCAACCGCGCGGTCACGCAGATGGATGCGGGGACGCAGCAGAACGCGGCGCTTGTGGAAGAGGCGACCGCGGCGGCACGTTCGCTCGACGATCAGGCCAAGGCGCTCAAGCGGCTCGTTGGGAAGTTCAAGCTGCACGGGTGAGTTGGCGAGGAAGGCGAGCGGCGCGCTGGTTCCGGCGAAGGTAACCCGCTGCAACGACTGCCGACCGCCACCGCGTGCACATCCTCCAATCTCGCGTTAGAATGCGCGGCGGGCGCGGCAGGGCGCCCGTTCTCGCGAAAGCCGCCGCACCTGCCGTAGCAGTCGAACGATCCTCTCGGACGCAATCGCAACCTCGACCTTCAAGCCGCAGCGAGAACGGCGCAATGAAAGGAGAGCGTTCATGTGGTCCACCGCCAATCCCACCCGTTCCGATGTTTCCCACGTCGAGTTTCTGCGCCACCATGCGCGCCGGTTGCTGCGCGCCGCGCACGCCGACGCAAGCCGCGCTTTGCCCGTGCTGAGGCGAATCAAGGCGGCCAGTGTGGTTCCGGCGCATACGCTCGCCGAACTCTTCGCTGCGCGCGAAGGGATTCGGCTCAAGCACGTACTCAACATGCTCGCGGCCGAGCTTGGCTACCCCGATTGGGCCGCTTGCAAGCGCGGCGTAGATACGCGTCCGCGTGCCGAGCTCGATGCATTGCGCTTCGATGCGGGATGCTTCGCCGATTTCGCGACCAACTGGTTTCCTGACCACGCAACGGCCCGCGCCTGGCAGGCCGAGCATGGCGGTTACCTCGTACGCTATGGCGTGCAGACGGTAGCGATCCTGCACGGCACGCCATAGGTGCAAGCAAGCCGATGAGCGATGCGTAACAGCATTCGCTCCACGGTACGTCGTTTCGCTCGTTCCCTGCGAGCGACCGGAATGCGCGCGTTATCTTCATGTCCGGCTCGTCAAGGAGATCGGATGTTGCCGATGCGCTTATCGGTATTGGCGGGAAGTACGGCGTGCGCGTTGTGGTTTGCATCGGCAAACGCGCTGGCGCAGGCTTTTCCCGGGCCTGGCGACCCGTCGTGCTCGGCGTCGGCGCCAGGGCAGGCGTGCGCCGGATCTGCCCGGGCGGGACGTTGCGAAGAGGCCCGGCTACCCGGGGCGAGGCCGGATCGCGAATGCGTGCGCGAACTCCGGTTACGGGAGGAGCGGTTGCATGATGAACGCGTTCATGAGCAACGGTTGCGCGACGAGCGCATCCACGAACAACGGTTGCACGACGAACGAGTTCATGAGCAACGAGTGCACGACGAGCGCGTCAGAGAAGACCGGTTGCGCGCCAGGCACCGGTGAGGTTCGGGACCGCGCATATTCAAGCGCCGATCCCGATCAACTCGGCGAAACAACCACCGTACACGTCGTGCCGGCGGCAAGCATGACGCCCGCCGGCACCTCGTCGATATGGATGCGCACCGGCACGCGCTGAGCCAAACGTACCCAGTTGAACGTCGGATTCACATCGGCGACGAGTTGCCGGCTTTGCGGATTGTCGCGGTCGTAAATGCCGCGCGAAATGCTTTCGACATGGCCTTTCAGCGTGCCGCCGCTCATGAGGCGAATCTCGGCCGTGTCGCCGATCTTCACGCGCGGCAGCTTCGTTTCCTCGAAATACCCATAGACCCAGAACGAGCGGCTGTCGATGATCGCAAGCTTCGGCGCGCCCGCCGTCGCATAGTCGCCGCGGTAAAGCGACAGGTTGGTGACATACCCGTCCACAGGCGAGACGACGGTCGTGCGCGCAAGATTGAGCTTCGCCGCGTCGAGCGCCGCGAGTGCCTGCCGATACTGCGCTTCGGCCGACGCCGCCGATTGCGAAGCGTTCTCGCGGCTTTCCTTCGAGACGACGAGACTGTCCATATCGGCGCGCCGTTGGGCATCGGCACGGCGCATCTGCCATTCGGCCCGGCGCGCCGCGACGGCCGCTTCGGCCTGCTCGACGGCAACCTGATAGTGCGATGGGTCGATGCGCATCAGCACCTGGCCTTTCTTGACGAACCCGTTATCGACGACAGGCAGATCGACGACAGCACCGGATACATCGGGCGCAACATTGACGATCTCGGCGCGCACGCGCCCATCGCGTGTCCAGGGCTCGTCCATGTAGTGAATCCAGAGTGTGCGGCCGATCGCCAGCGCGGCGACGAACACCAGGGCCGTCGCAATGAAGCTGATGACGTAACGCCATGCCGGATGGTGAGCTGCGGAAGTGTTCATGATGGGCTCGAACGATGATTCAACGATAGACGGCCAGGCCGAGCGCGCCGCATACGGTCACGAGCAGGCTCGCGCGCAGCAGCGACGGATGCCAGACGAGGCGATACAGCCCCACGGCCGCAAGCAGGCGATCGAGCAGCCAGGTGAGCGCGGCACCGCCGACGCAAAGCGGTACGATGGCCGGTACGTAGGCGCCGAAAATGGCGAGATCACGTGGCATGGCGAGCTCCATGGTGGGGCGGCACATCGCCGCCTTCGTTCGCGCGCCGCCCGTGCGAGGCGAACGCCGCGAGCGGCGATTGCGGATCCATCAGCGCGGTGCGCAGGAAGTGCAAGTGGCTCAGGATGCGCTGCAGGCGATGACGCTCTTCGCGTGGCGGCGCAAAAGCGACGAGCACCTGCCGGGTGGCGGCGATGGCGTCGACACTCGCCGCGAGCGCCGCGTCGAGACGCCTGCCGCGCGGGCGTTCGAACAGCGCCGCAAGCTCGCGCTCCGCGGCTGCGATGCTGCGCCGCCAGGGCATCGTCGGCGCATAACGCGCGTCGCGCGGCAGCCCGACGAGCTCGCCGCGCAGGTCGATCACGGCGTGGCCGACTTCGAGCACGGCGACGAGCCAGGCCAGCGCATCGCGCTGCGCGGCCGGCGTGCGTTCGGCCACCGCGTAAGCCTGAAATGCGATATCGCGGGCGCGGCTTTCGAAGCGGGCCCGTACGCTGGCGAGCGGCGCGCGGCAGGCGAGCGCCACCTGGCGCCGCAAGTCCGCGACGAGATGGCCGATGAGCCAGGGCGTGGAGGGCGGCAGCAGCACAGCGAACGCGGCGGCACAGGCAACCATCGACAAAATCAGCGCGAGCGTGTTGTCGGCAAATCCGGCCGGATCGTACTGCATGAGGTTGTCGGGCCCCGCCAGCACACAAAAGAAAATGCAGAAGCCCGCGCCGATGCCGGCCAGCTTGGGGCGCGTGGCAAGAAACACACCGAACGCGAGCGGCGGCGCCAGCACCGCGCACAGGAGGGTAAGCCCATCGATACGAGGGTAGACGCCGAACACGACGATCGCGCCCGCCGCTGCCGCCAGCAATGTTCCGATGCTCATTTGCAGCGCCATGCGGGTCGGGCGCGGCGACGATGACGCGAGCGCGCAAACCGCCGCTGCGTTCAGAACGAGCGTGGCGCCGCTCGGCCAGGCGGTGGCGAGCCAGAACGCGCTCAGCGCGGCCATGACGATGGCGCCCCGCACGCCGGCGATTGCGGTGACGACGGCGCTCGTTTTCGGCTCGTAGCGCTCCGGCGAACGTTCGCGCGCATGGCTGGCCGTTGCGAGCGACGCATAGGTTTGCGCATAAGCGTGCATGTCGTCGACGAAACGATAGAGCAGCTCGGAAGCGGTATCGAAGTCGAGCAGCGCCGAATCGGATAGCGCGCTCAGCTGCTCGCGCGTTGCGCGCATGCGGCTTGGCAGCTCGCGCTTGAAGTGCTGAAGCCGGTCGGCGGAGCGTGTCGCATCGGCTGCCCTGAGCACCGGCTCGCCCGGCGTATAGAGCATCGGTGCAAGCTCGGAGAAATACGGTTCGAGCGCGTTGATGATCTCACGCGCGCCCGCAGCGCGCAGGCGGTTCATCAACTGATGCAGACTGTGAAAGCGAGTAGAGGCCGTCATGAACTCGCGGTTCAAACGAGCGAGGCGCCCGCTACGCAAGCGGGCATCGTGGCTTTCGAAGACGGCGATGCTGCGCATGGCCTCGAAGCCGACGATCTCGGCCAGAAAGCGCGCGTTGGTACGCTCGATCTGCTCGCGTGCCATGTTCCCGGCGAGCGCGGATGCCACGTACTCGACGAACTTCGAAAAGCGCGCGCGCACGGTGCTGCGCATCTGGTCGCTGGCATGCTGCGGCAACACGAGTGCGCTCACGAAGCCGGCACACACGACGCCGAGCGAAACCTCGGCCGCGCGCGTGAGCGCGGCGAGAAACGCGCCGTCGGGATGCTGCGCGGCGGGAATGCCGATCAGCGCGGCCGTATAACCCGCGAGCAGAAACCCGTACGAGCGGAAATTGCGGTTGCGCGCCGCGCCGGCCGTGCAGATGCCGGTCCAAAGTGCGAGCGCGCCAAGAAACAACTCGGGCTGCTGCGAGAACAGCGCAACGAGCGCAAGTGTGGCGACGAGGCCGACGAGCGTACCGCCGATCCGGTAGAAGCTCTTCGCGAGCACGGCGCCGCTTTGCGGCTGCATGACGATGAAGACCGTGGTCATGGCCGTGCGGGGTTGCGGCAGATCGAGCCGCAGCGCAATGGCAAGCGCGGCGAATGCTGCCAGCAGCGCCTTGGCCACGTGTATCCAGGTGCGCCCCTCGGTGTCCCACCAGTCGCTCAGCGCGGCGCGCCCAGCCGTGGTACGGGAGACGATAGCGTTCGCGTTGTCGGACATCATCGCTCGCCCCATCATCGTGTCGACCGGAGGCCGGCACGCGCGGCCTGCACGCTATGCGCCGGCATCAGGTGCTCGTCGGCCGGCCCGTCGGCGGGCGTCGCCAATCCACCGCCCAGCGCGGTCATCAGCGTCGCATAGGCCGCGAGCCGCGCGGCACGGATCTCGGCGACGCGTTCTTTGGCGCCGAGCCAGCGCGTCTCTTCGACGATGACATTGACGTAATCGGTGAGCCCGCGCTGGAAGCCGCGATTGGCGAGGCGATAGCTGCGCTCGGCGGCATCGGCGGCGCGCTCCGCATCGTGCTGCTGCATGTCCAGCGAGCGCAGGCGCACCGTTGCATCGGCGATCTCCTTGAGCGCGCCGACGATCGATTGATCGTAGCGGGCAACCGCCACGTCATAGCTCGCGGCGGCTGCGCCAAGGCGCGCGCGCAGGGCGCCGCTGTCGAAGACCGGCAACGACAGCGCCGGTCCACCGGTCCAGCCGCCGCTCGCAGCGCGCAGGAAACCGAATAGCGGACCGGCCGCCGCGTAGCCGCCGAGCGTTGCCACCAAGTCGATGTTCGGATAGAACGCCGCGTGCGCCACGTCGATGCCGCGTGCCTCGCCGGCCACAGTCCAGCGCGCGGCGACGACGTCGGGCCGATGACCGATCAGCTCGGCCGGCAGGTGGGTAGGAAGCTCCGCACGTGCATTCAGTGCAAGTGCCGGGCGCACGAGGGTGGCGCCGGCACCGGGACCTTTGCCGAGCAGTGCGGCAAGCTGGTTCCGATCGAGTTCGATGGCCTCCCGGCGCGCCTCGACGGTCCGTTCATACTCGGGCAGCGGCGCCTCGGCCTGGCTGAGCTCGAGCTGCGTGCCGATGCCACCGGCGAGGCGCCGCCGCGCCAGGTCGGCCAATTGCCGCTGGCGCGCGAGCACATCGGTCGCGATATCCAGCAAGGCGTAATGCTGAGCGAAATCGATATAAGCGCGTACGACGTTGGCCTCGATTTCGAGCTGGGCGGCACGCGCATCGGCCGCGCGTGCGTGTGCGACATCGAGCGCTTGCTCGGTCGCGTTCTTTTCGTGCCCCCACAAGTCGAGGCGGTAAGACAGGCGCAAGGCGCCCGTATTGTTCCAGGTGGTGCGTCCCGCGAGCGGTCCGGGACCGTAATAGACGTTCTCCGGCCAGTGCTGTCGCGTGATGTCGAGGCTGCCGGCGACCTGCGGACCTTCGGCTGCCTCGGCCACGCCTGCTATCGACGCCGCTTCGCGCACGCGGGCCGAAGCGGCCGCGAGTGTCGGGTTCGACGCGATTGCGGTATGCACGAGCGTATCGAGCTGCGGGTCGCCGAACGCTTGCCACCAGTCGGTCTTCGGCCACTGCGCGCTCGCGTTCGCCGCGTCGATGGCGGGACCGACCTCGAGCGTCGCGGCGTCCGGCAGCTGCGCCTGCGGTGTAATGCCGTGCGTGCTTGCGCAGCCGGTCATTATCATCAGTAGTGCAAGAAACGAGAACACCATGCCTCGTTTCCCGATCCGCAGTAGCACGATTCTCTCCTCGACAGCGGTAATAGACCGAATCGATTATATTTTTTGCCTCATTGTGGAATAAGCGGTAAGGATGTAAGAGATCTTTGCGGATTTTGAGATAATCGACGTTGCGGGCCGTGCAACAATCGAGCCGCATCGTTGAAGGGAAAACCGGCTATGGACACGCTTCAGAACATGCGCGTTTTCGCGCGCGTCGTTGAATCGGGCAGCTTCACCGCGGCTGCGCAGCATTTGAATACGACGACCGCTTACGCTTCGCGCGCGGTATCCGATCTGGAGGCGCATCTGCACACGCGTCTTTTGAATCGCACGACGCGGCGCATTGCGCTCACCGAGGCGGGCGAGCGTTACTTGCGCCGCTGCCAGCAGATCCTTGCCTACGTGGAAGAGGCCGAGGCCGAAGCAAGCGATGCCCACGCGCGACCGTCGGGGAAACTGCGCATGCACGCGATGGCGAGCTTCGGCGGACATTACGTCGTGCCCGCGATCGGCCGCTACCGGCAGCGCTACCCGGACGTGTCGGTCGAACTCACGTTGGCGCAGCGCACCCCCGATCTGCTCGACGAAGGCTTCGACGTCTCGCTGGTACTCGGCTACCACCTGCCCGATTCGGGGTTGATATCGCAGCGGCTCGGCACCGCGTTCAGCATCGCGTGCGCATCGCCCGCCTATCTCGAAACGCACGGCGTGCCCAAAACGCCGGGCGAACTGGCCGATCACGTCTGTCTGCGGCTCGTGACGCCGGGCTCGACGTTCGACAAATGGGATTTCGACGGCCCCAACGGCGCCGAAACGTTCGTGCTGCCTCCCGCACCGTTTCAGGTCAACGGCGCGGAGGCAATGGCAATGGCCGTGCGCGAGGGCATGGGCATCGCCGTCTTGCCGACTTATACGGTCATGCGAGGTTTGAAAAGCGGCGACCTGCGTTGGGTCCTGCCCGACTATACGTCGCAGCCGATGAACATCCACGCGCTCTATTCGTCACGCGAATATCTCGATGCGAAGATCAGGACGTGGGTGGATTTCATGCGCGCAGAACTGCCCGCGACGCTGGCTGCGGAGCAAGCCGCGCTTCGGCAATTCGCATCGACCTGACAGGCGTCACGCAGGCGTCACGCGGGGTGCGCGCGACGCTCGACGCCATCAGTGTTTCCGGCGCCAGTCGAGCATGTGATGGGCCGAGAGCCAGTGGTGAAGGATGCCTTCGCCATGTTCGCGCTTGTACGAGCGCGATTCGAAGATTGTCAGCCCGACCAGCACCAGCAGGCCCACTCCGAGTCCGACCAGGCCGGCGATCGATTCAGCGTCCATGGATGCCTCCTTTCGCCATGAAGCGACGAGTACATATTAGGACACTTCTTGGCGAATCGGAGGAATAGCGCAGCGCTAAGCGGAGGGCGTCAGCCGCGCGCCTGCACGCAGACCCACGGCGAGACGACGACAGCCCAGAGTTCGGGGTCGCGCTCGGCGAATTCGGCCGCCGTTTCCGCTTGCAGCCGCTCGACGAGCCCGGCCGACAGCCATTGCGCCACTTGTTGCGAATCGTCTGCGGCAACGGCTTCGGCCACGCTCACGAGGTCGAGATCGCGTGCGACGAGCAGCAGCATGCCCCGCGCAAAAAAGCGCTCGAGCTCGCTCCAGCCGATCTTGGCCGTTTCGCCGAGCAGTTTCAGATAGAGCGGGCTGTGTTGGCCGTTGCCGGCGTCGGGATGTTCGGAACTCATGATGGGAATATGCGGTTCAAGGCGGGCGTCACTATAACTGATTGCCGGTTTTCGATGCTCGGTTGTATCGGGTAACGGGCGGTAATGTTGCGGACTGTCCGGCACGCTAAAATCCGTCGTCGCTCAAATGGCTACCCGATCATTCACTTCAAAGGACATCCGCTCATGGCAGCGATTTCGACTTCGCGCTACGACCCATTTGCCCGCGCTTTGCATTGGCTCATCGTCGCACTGATCGTCGTGCAGTATGCGCTCGCATGGACGATGCCCGCGATTCATAGAGGGACCCAGCCGGTCGGCCTCATTACGTGGCATCTCGAGATCGGCACCGTCATCATCGCGGTCATGCTCGTACGAATCGTTTGGCGCCTGCTGCGACGCGAACCCGACGTCGTCGAAACGACACCCTCGATGCGCCTCGTCGCGCGCCTCACGCATGGCCTTCTTTATGCGCTTCTCATCGTGCAGCCGGTGATGGGCTGGATCAACGCTTCCTCGCGCGGCTGGCACGTCACGCTATTCGGCGTCATTCCGTTGCCGGCGCTTTCCCCCACCGGCTCGCCGCTCGGCCATGAAATGGGCGACCTTCATCAGGTGCTCGCCTGGGGGTTGCTGGGTCTCATCGGCCTGCATCTCGCCGGTGCGCTTTATCACCACTTCATTTTGCGCGACGGCGTGCTTCGGCGCATGGCCTGACGCCCGCCATCGCGGGTCGCGCCTAAACCGAGTCGGGCGGGCTCTCGCGCAGCGCACGGCGAATGATTTTGCCGGTCGCCGTCATCGGCAGGTTCGTCACGAAAGCGACGGCCCGAGGATATTCGTGCGCGGCAAGGCGCGTCTTCACATGCTCCTGAATTTCGCGCTCCAGTGCGGGCGACGGGGCAAAGCCCGGGTTTAGTACGATGAACGCCTTGACGATCTCGGTGCGCGTCGGGTCGGGTACGCCGACGACGGCCGCGAGCCGCACGGCGGGGTGGCCGAGCAGGCAATCTTCGATGGGCCCCGGGCCGATCCGGTAGCCGGCGCTCGTGATGACATCGTCGTTGCGGCCGACGAAGCGGAAAAAGCCGTCCGCGTCCAGCACGCCGAGATCGCCCGTCAGCAGGTAATCGCCGGCGAACTTCTCGCGGGTCGCTTCCTCATTGCGCCAATAGCCGAGGAACATCACCGGATCGGGCGAACGGATGCCGATGTTGCCTTCGGTGCCCGGCGGCAGTTCGCGTCCTTCGTCGTCGACGATGGCGACGCGATGGCCCGGCACGGCTTTGCCGATCGAGCCGATGCGCGGCTCGAACAGCGTGCTGCACGAACTGAGTACGACGTTGCACTCGGTTTGCCCGTAGAACTCGTTGAGCGTGACGCCAAGCGCCGCCCGGCCCCATTCGATCAACTCTTCGCCGAGCGATTCGCCCCCGCTCGAAACCGCGACGAGCGAAAGCGCGTAGCGCTCGCGCGGCGAGCCGACCGTACGCAGCATCTTGAGCGCCGTGGGCGGCAAGAACGCATGCGTGACGCCATGGCGGGCCATCAGATCGAACGCGGCTTCGGGCTCGAACTTCTCGAAGCGGCGCGCAAGCACCGGCACGCCGTGGTGCCAGGCGGGCAGCAGAACGTCGAGCAGTCCGCCGATCCAGGCCCAATCCGCCGGCGTCCATATCATCCGCGCATGGTCGGGGAAGAATGACAGCGGCATCTCGACACCGGGCAGGTGGCCGAGCAGGACGCGGTGGCCATGCAACGCACCTTTCGGTTTGCCGGTCGTGCCCGAGGTATAGATGATGACCGCGGGGTCGTCGGCGTGCGTATCGGCTGGCGTGAACTCGGGCGAGTGGGATTCGAGCTCGGGCCAGAAGGCGAGCGCCTCGGGTAGCGCCGCGAACGGAGCGTCGCCATCGATGCAGTACACCGCTTTCAACTCGGGCAGCGCGGCGCGGATCGGTGCGATTTTCGCGAGGCCTGCCGCGTTCGTGACGAGTGCCGCGGCACCGCTGTTGGCGAGGCGATATTCGAGCGCTTCCTGACCGAACAGCGCGAACAGCGGCACGGCAACCGCCCCCAGCTTGTAGGCCGCCAGATGGGCAAGCGCCGTTTCGGGCGCCTGCGGCAGGAAGATGCCGATGCGCTCGCCGCGGGTAATGCCGCGAGCCGCGAAGCTCGATGCAAGCCGGTTCGAGAGCGCCTTCAAGTCGTCGAAGCTGTAGCGCGCGATCGTGCCGTCGCTGCTTTCGTATACGAGGGCAAGGCGGCCGCTTCCATCGGCCCATTTGTCGCACGCATCGACGCCAATGTTGTAGCGTGCGGGAATGTGCCACGCGAAAGAACGCGCGAGGGTTTCGTAGGTATCGGTCTTCGTCAGCATATCTGTCTCGCTCCAGCAATTCGTCCGACGCTTGATTGAACTGATTGGAAATGACCGCAATTACATAATAATTTCTGAAGAAAGATTTCGCCGTTAAATCAGCTTAATCCTCATTGAATCATCGTTTCCCTGACATTACCTCGGCTTTGCCGGACATTCAGATCACTTGCGGCCCCCCGGCGATTGTGGGCGTTGCACCGAACGACTAGATTGCTACTCGGCGCACGGCGAACCGGTCCTTTGCCTCAATGCGCCGAACCCCCGTTGGCCCGGCACTGCCGGGCCTTTTTTTTGGCGAGCGGCGGGCGTCGTGCGAGAGGCGCAATAATCATCAGGACTACTGACCGTTGCGCTTTCAACGTGTCGGGAGATAGCGCGCGGGATCGATCGACTGTCCTTTGTACCGCAATTCGAAGTGCAGCGCGACCCGATCGTTGTCGCTGTCGCCCATGGCGGCGATTTGCTGGCCTTGCGAGACCGTCTGGCCTTCCTGTACCAGCAATTTGCTGTTATGAGCATAGGCGGTGAGATAGTCCGCGTTATGTTTGACGATGAGCAGATTACCGTAGCCGCGCAGGCCGTTGCCCGCGTAGACGACGGTTCCGCCAGCCGCGGCGACGACGGGCGTCCCCACCGCATTGGCGATATCGATGCCCTTCGAGCTGGCGCCATCGAAGGTGCGCACGGTCGTACCTTGGGCGGGCCATACGAGCGCGATGCGCGAGGAGGGCACGGGCGTGGCCTCCGTCGCGGAACCCGCGCGGGGCGTGACGCCCGCGGAGGCGGTGCCGGGTGTCGTGCGGACGTCGCCAGGTGCGGTACGCGTCGAGCCCGCACCGGGCGGGGCCACGCGCAGCACTTGTCCGACCTCGATGGCATCGGGGTTCGTGAGATTGTTCCAGCGCACGATGCTCGGTATCGATTGGCGGTGTGCACGCGCAATCTTCGATATCGTGTCCCCGCGTTCCACGCGGTAGTACCCCGGCGCGACACCGGGCGTGCCGCATGCGGCCAGCGTCGCCGCCATCGCGGCGGCGGCCAGCCGCCTCATCGTTGTTCTCGACATTGATCCTCGCTTGAACGACACGAGCGAGCCGCGGCAGCCCCGGCGGGCGGCGCGGCGCGCTCCAAACGTCGGATTTTAACGGCTTGCGAGCGCGCGGCGGCGATGTCGGCCCACAGTCAGCCGGCAGTCAGCCCACGGTCAGTCGGCAGTCAGCCGATATTCGAGACCGAAATGCGCAGGATGGCCGTGTGGCTCTCCCCCCGGGCGATCCAGCGCAAGCCGAAGCCGTTATGGATCGCGTCGGGCAGCCCGAGCCAGGGTTCCACGCAGTAGAAGTCGGAAGTGTCTTTCTCCGTCCACGTCGTCACCGCATACCAGGGCACCGAACCCGGCCGGTCGAGATCGATCTCGATCCGCTTGCGAAGCGGTGGGCAGACGATGCTGATCGGCGCGGACGGAATCGCACGCAGACAATGGAAGCGGTCGTGGATGCGTGCCTCGTCGAGCGTGTAGCTCGGCTCGCCCGGGACCGGCGCGGTGATGGCGCCGTCGTCGAGCTGGTGCCGCCGGTCCGTCGCGGGCAGCTCGAGCGTGGTGTGCGCGCGCATCTCATGCGGCAGTGCGAAATAAAAATGGTGGCCGGGGTAGGACGGCAGCGGCTGGGTGCCGGTATTGGCCGTGGTCAGCGACACCTCGAGCGTCTGGTCATCGACGAGCCGGTAGCAGGCTTCGAAACGGAAGGCGAACGGGTAGGCTTCGCGGGTCTCCTCCGTATCGGTCAGCGTCATGCGGATGCCGCGCCCGTCGGCATCGACCGTGGCCGCGAACGGCAAATCGCGCGCAAAGCCGTGCATCGGCATGTGCCGCACGACGTCCGCGCTATCGCGCCATTCTCCGAGCCGGCCGTCCACGCGATGGCGGCCGAGAAACGGGAAAAGCAGCGGATTGCCGCCGCGCACACGGGCGAGCTGACTCCAATCCGCCTGATCGGGCCAGTAGATGACCGGTTCGGCGCCGATGTCCCAGGAGAGCAGGCGGCCGCCGAATTGAGGTGCGACGCGAATGAGCGAGTCGCCGTGGCGCAGTTCTACGATGTCGTGATCTTGAAAGCGGGTCATCATGGTCCGTGGGTAGCGGGGAAGAGGCGGCGCAGGCCACCGGGCCGGTGTGCGCCGAAGCCGGTATTGTGCGCCAGCTGCGGCTTGGGAAAAACCCTTGCTCGGGAAATCTCGACTTTGTCCGGCATGGGGGGATGCCCATAATGCGACTTTCGTGCCGCCCGAAACGGTTGCCGGTGCCGCCCCTCCCGTCCCTCTGGAGAACGCATGGATCTCGCAATGGCAATGGCGCTCACGCTGTTCGGCATGTTTGCCGGCAGCACGGCGCTGTTCTTTTATCGCATCGCCCGCTGATCGTTCGCGGCGAATGTCTCGATCCGCCCCGCAACGTCTGCGCGGGCGGCCCCTCTGTCCTTTCGGTGACAGTCTGTCCCGGCGTGCCGTGACAGACAGCGTTGCTTGCGCGGCAAGCGTCCGTCCTTCGACGGCCAGGCACGCCCGGCGCGACGCGCGCATTCGTCCCCTCGCTTCGGCATGAACTCTGCTTAGACCCGGGGCCGGCCGAAGCGGCCTTGCGCGAGGAGCGCGCGTTTCGCGCGCGGCGCTCGGCTATGCGGCGGGTGGGGGATCGATCGATGGCATTGGGGGAAGAGCTTCAAGACTGGCGTAGCGACGCCTTGCGCCTCGAAGACGAGGTGGGCAAGGTCGTCATCGGCCAGCAGCAGACCATTCGCTTGATCACCGTCGCGCTGTTCGCGCGCGGCCACGTCCTGCTCGAAGGCGGGGTGGGCGTCGGCAAGACCACGGTGTTGCGCGCGTTCGCGCGTGCCGTCGGCGGAGCGTTCGAGCGCATCGAAGGCACGATCGACCTGATGCCCGGGGATCTCGTCTATCACACCTATGTCGATGCGCAAGGTAAGCCTCGCATCGATCCGGGGCCGCTCCTGCGGCGCGGCGAGCAGCTCACCACGTTCTTTTTCAACGAGATCAACCGCGCCCGTCCGCAGGTTCAATCGCTGTTGCTGAGGGCGATGGCCGAGCGCTCGGTCGCGGCGTTCGATCGCGAATATCGCTTCCCGCACATGACGGTGTTCGCCGATCGCAACAAGGTCGAGAAAGAGGAGACTTTCGAGCTCGCCTCGGCGGCGCGCGACCGGTTTCTCTTCGAGCTCAATATGCCGACCCCCGAGGACGCCGAGGTGCGGCGCGCGCTCGTCTTCGATACGGCGTTTCACGATGCGGATGCGCTCGTCGAGCAGGTGCGCCCGGGCGTCGTGGCCTGGGAACGGCTCAACGCGATGGGGGCGGCGATCCAGCGGGGCATTCACGCGAGCGCGGCGATCGAGCGCTATCTGCTCGAGATCTGGCAGGCGACCGAAGCGCCGCAACGCTTCGGCGTGGCGCTCGAAGGCGTCGAGATGGATCGGCTGATTCTGGCCGGGGCAAGCCCGCGCGGCATGAGTGCGCTCGTGCGCGCCGCACGCGTGAACGCGTGGCTGGGCGGCCGCTCGCATGTGAGCCCCGACGACATTCAAGCGGTGCTGCCCGCCGCGCTCGGCCATCGCGTCTTCTTTACGCCGATCTACGAGTTGCGCCGGCACGAGTTGGCGCAGGCGCTCATCGACGCCATCGTCGCGCGGCTGGCGGTGCCCTGACCCGACAGCATGAACGGACCGACCGAATTCCACTATCGCCTGCCGGGGCGCGCAAGCGGCTCGCGTCCTGGCTCGCATCCGGGCACGAGCCTGGGGGCGGGCCAGGAGTTCGCCATGCATGCGCGGCTCGTCGACTTTCCCGACCCGAGGCGCCTCGACTTGCGTGCCAGCGTGCAATCGGTGCGGCGCGAATGGCTCGTGCGCCTGAGCTTGCAACGTGTCGCCGTGCCCGTACACGCGGTGGTGGATGTGTCGTCCTCGATGCGCTTCGGTGCCCGTCGCACGAAGCTCGACATCGTCGCCGATTTCGTCGAGGCACTCGGCTTCAGCGCGTTTCGCTCCGGCGACCGGGTGGGCATGAGCGCGTTCGATGCGATGGAGCGCGACGATCTCTTCATGCCGCCGCGCCATGGCCGCGGCGCCGGCGAGGTCATGGCCGGCATGCTGCGCGCCGCGCGCACGGGCCACGACGGTCATGGCGCGGCGGGCCTTGCGCGCGCGTTGATGCCGCTCGCGGGGCGCCCAGGGCTCGTCTTCATCGCCTCGGACTTCCACTGGCCGCTCGATGCGCTGCCGGCTGTGCTCGATACGCTCGCGCATGCCTGTGTCGTGCCGATCGTCGTTTGGGACCCCGCTGAGCTCGCGCCACCCGACGATGGTCGGCTGCTCGCGGTCCATGACGTGGAGTCGGGCGCGCGCAGGACGGTGTGGCTCTCGCCGCGCGTGCGCACCGCGTGGCGCGAGGCGGTGGCGCGCCGCCGTGGCGAGATCGACGTGTTGTTCGCGAAGCGCAGCGTGCGTCCGTTCTACATCGAGGGCGGGTTCGATGGCGAAGCGCTCTCGCAATACTTCATGGAGCAAAGCGCATGAGTCGCGTCATACGCTTGCTTCGCGCAAGGACGGGACGGGTTGCGGCACGACGTTCGCTCGCGGCCCGGGCTGCATGGGCGATTTGCGCTGCGCTCGCGCTGGGGGGCGGGGCGCCGACGATGGGCGTTGCTGCGACCGATGCAATTGCCCACGTCGATGAGCCGCGCGCGTTCGGTCATACGATCGGCGATGTCCTCGTGCAGCGCGTGCGGCTTGCCGGGGCCGGGCGCTCCGGTGGCGGCGAGGAACCGGTGCTGCCCTCGGGCGGCCGCGTCGATGTCTGGCTCGAGCGGCTTCCGGCTCGCATCGAAACGGCGGCCGACGGCAGTCGCTGGCTCCTGCTCGCGTATCAGGTGACGAACGCGCCGAGCGCGCTTACGCAAGCCGAACTGCCGGCGCTTGCGTTGCGCACACGCGCCGGCGACGTGTTGCGCATTCCGGCCTGGCCGATCAGCATCGGTCCGCTCGCACCGGATGCCGCATTCGACACCGGTGGGCTGACCGCGATGCAGCCCGATCGCGGCCCGGCGCCGCTCGCAGTTGCGCCGATCGAGCGGCGCATCGCGATCGGCCTCGGCGGCCTGGCCGCCACGCTCCTCGCGTGGCTGGCGTGGTGGGTCGCGCGAAACCGCCGCGACGCCGCTCGCTTGCCGTTCGCGCGCGCTTGGCGCGAGCTTCGCCGGCAAGGGATGGCCAATGACGGCGGCGAGTATTCGGATGCAGCATGGCGGATCGTCCATCAAGCGGTGAACGAAACGGCGGGCTTCGTCGTGCAACGGAGCTCGTTGCCCCGGCTTCTCGCCCGCGCGCCCTGGCTGCAGCCGTTGCGGCCGCAGTTGGAGCAGTTCTATCTGCGCTCGGACGTCCGCTTCTTCTCGTTGACGCCCGACGAGCTGCCGGGCGGGCTTGCCGTAGAGCCATCGCCGCCCGTGCTCGCGGCGCTGACGCGTTCGCTTTATCGCGCGGAAAAGGACCGGCATCGATGAGCGCGTCTCTCGACTTCACGTCGCCCGCGATGCTGCTATGGCTGCCGCTCGCGCTGCTGCCGCTCTTGCCGCGGCGCGGCGAGACGTTGCCGTTTTCGTGGGCGGCCTGGATGCCGCGGGACCGGCTCGGACGCTGGCTCGGATTCGTCGCGCGTGTGGCGGCGGCGCTCGCCATCGCGGCCATCGTGGTGGGCCTCGCCGGTCCTGGCCGGTCTCATCTCGAAGCGCGGCGCACCGGCCGCGGCGCGGAAATTCTGATCCTGATGGATCGCAGCGGCAGCATGAACGGCGTCATGGCGAGCAAAGGCGTCAATACGTCGGGGGTCTCGAAGAACGCGGTCGCACGCGCCGCGCTGACGGATTTCGTCGACGGTCGCCCGAACGATCGCCTGGCCTTCATGATGTTCGGCATCAGCCCCGTGCTCGCGATGCCGTTCACCTACGATCACGCAATCATCCGCGATGCGATCGACGGGACGAAGATCGGGCGCGGCCAGCCGGACACCCAGCTTGGCCGCGGTCTCATCGCCGCGATCGCTCAGTTCGACGAACGGCCCTGGACGGGCCATCGCGCGATCGTGCTCGTGTCCGACGGCGGCGCGCTGCTCGATGCCGCGGCCCGTGCGCGAATCGCTGAAGGGCTCGAGCGCAACCGGATCGCGCTTTACTTCATCTATTTGCGCAGCAGCGTGTTCAGCCCCGAGCTCGATCGCGCCGCGCGAGCGGAAGGCGACTCGCCGGAGGCCCAGCTGCATCGGTTCTTTCTGACGCTCAAAACGCCTTATCGATTGTTTCAGGCGGGCGATGCAGGCGCAATGACGGCCGCGATGAATGAGATCAATCGCCAGCAGAACTTTCCCGTCTCCTTTGTCGAACGTCTACCGCGCCAGGACCGCAGCCCTTGGTGCTTTGCGCTCGCCCTCGTGTGCTGCGCGCTCGTGATCGCCTCGCGCGCGATTCAGGTCAGGAGCTGGGCATGAGACGCAGGTCGGTTCATCTCGCGTTCGCCGCCGTGAGCCTCGTGTGTGCGGTGTACGCGGGCGCTCAGGCACTGAAGCTCGCACACGCTGCGCATATCAACGGCGAGGTGGCCGCCATTGCCGACGCCGCGAAGGGGCAGGGACAGGCACCGGTGCAATCGCAGGCGCAAGTCTCTTCCGGAAGCGAGCGCGTGGCTGCAACCGTTGCGCGAAGGCCTGGAGGGGAAGCGCAGAAACACGGTGCGTCGCGTGAGGCGAGACTCGCATGGGCGATCGCCTTGTCGTCCGCCAAGCGCTATGGCGAGGCCGGCAGCGTTTTCGAAGCGCTCGCCGAAGACGGGCCGCACGACGCCATCGGCCGCGCGGCGCTGTTCGATTTGGCCAATATGTATCTTCGCCAGGGCGCGGGCGACGCAGCCCAGTCATTACGCTCGCTGCCGCTCGTCGAACAGGCCAAGGCGCGCTATCGCGCGCTGCTTCGCGTCGCGCCTGACGATTGGGATGCGCGGTACAACCTCGAGCGCGCCTTGCGCGTCGCACCCGAGACCGTCGCCGATACGGATGCCGCCAACGGGACGAGCAAGCGCGACATCAAGCTGCGCGGCGCAAAGAGCGAGGATTTGCCGTGACACTGCGCGAACGCGTGCGCGTCATGGCGCAATCGCGCGATGCGGCGACCGTCGCGGCGGCGGTGTTGCTCGCCATCGCGCTCTTCTTTCCGCGTATCGAGTTGCCGCGCGATACCTTCACCTACATGGTCACGTTCGACATCACGCAAAGCATGCAGACCGAAGACATGACCGCGGCAGGCGCGCCGGTGAGCCGGCTCGCGTTCGCGAAGGCGACCATGCGGGAGGCGCTCACGCGCTTGCCCTGCGGTTCGAAGATCGGCTGGAGCATCTTCACGGGGCAAGCCACGCTGCCGCTCATGCCGCCGATCGAGGTTTGCCGCAACTTCGACGCGCTGCTCGCATCGCTCGAAGGCATCGATGGCCGCATGCGCTGGACGAACTGGAGCCGCATTGCCGAGGGCGGCGTTTATTCGGCGGTGCGTGTGGCGCGAGAGCTTGGGCGCGGCGTCGAAGTCGTCTTCTTCACCGACGGGCAGGAGGCGCCGCCCATCTTGCCGTCGAACTCCCCCGAGGTCGATATCGCCTTGCCGGGGGTAGGCGGTTGGCTGATCGGCGTCGGCGGCGACCAACCTGCGCCGGTTCCGAAGATCGATGCCGACGGCAATCGCATCGGGTTCTGGGGGGCGTCGGAGGTGGTCCAGGTCCCGCCGTCGCTGCGCGCTTCGCCGACGGCCGAAAGCCATGAAGAGCTTTCGGCGTTGCAAGGCGAGTATCTCGCGAAGGTCGCCGCGCGCATCGGCTTCTCGTACCGGCGCTTGAGCAGTGCCGACTCGCTCGCGCGAGCGCTGCGCGACGTACGTTTCGCCCATCGCGAACGCGTGCCGACGGACGTGCGCCGCATTCCCGCCATGCTTGCGCTCATCGTGCTCGTCGGGCGCTACCTCGCCTCGCTTCGATTCCGACCGTGGCGCCCGCGGGGCGCGATTCGCGACGCGCGCCCGGACGGGGGCGTTGTCACCGCTGCCGATAATGGGATACCTTGACGGCGGGCGTCATCCGCCGCTCGAGCTTGCACTCGATTCATCACGGAGAACGAACAATATGCTGGAGACACGATATCAACGCGCATGCGCGGCAAGGCCTCTCGCGATTGCCGCTGCCGCACTCGTCATGGCAAGTGCCGCGCACGCGGCGGCGCCGGTGGCTTACGTCACGAGCGAGAAGGCGGGGGTCGGGGTCATCGACCTCGACAGCATGACGCTCGAGAAGACGTTTTCGATCGGCGCGAGCGGCCCGCGCGGGCTGGGCCTCAACGACGACGGCACGCGCCTCCTGGTGGCCGACAAGAACACGGGCGAGCTGGCCGCCATCGACACGGCATCGGGTAAAGTCGTCGAGCACGTGAAGATCGGCAAGAACCCCGAGTATGTGCGCGTACACGGGGGACGGGCCTATGTCACCTATGAGCCGGGCGATACGGGCAAGCCCGAGCCGTCCGCGGCGGGCGGCAAGGGCGGTGGCGATGACGACGATGCGAACAAGCCGCCCGCCGAGATCGCAGTGGTCGATCTGAAGACGTGGCGGGTGATCCGCTCGGTGAAGAGCGGGCATGAGACGGAGGGTGTCGAGTTCTCGCGCGACGGCAGCCTGATGCTCGTGACGAACGAAGGCGACGATACCGTCTCGGTCTACCGCACCGATACGGCCGAGCCGGTCACGACCATCAAGCTGGCCGCGGGCGGGCGGCCCCGCGGGATCAAGGCGTCGCCCGACGGCAAGACCTATGTCGTCACGCTCGAATCGCTGAGCAAATTCGTCGTGCTCGATGCGAGCGATTACCACGTGGTGAAGACAGTCGATACGAAGCTCGGCCCCTACGGTATCGCCTACGGACCGGCGGGCAAGCATATCATCGTGGCTGCGGCACGTGACAAGACGCTGCAGGTCTTCGATGCGCAGACCTATGCGCATGTCACCGACGCGCCCATTGGCCAGCGCTGCTGGCACTTCAGCTTCACGCCCGACGGCAGCAAGCTGATGCTCGCGTGCGGGCGCTCCGATGCCGTCTATGTGCTCGACGCGAAGACCTACGCGCCGATCAAGCAGATCGGCAGTCTGCCGCTTGCGTGGGGCATCGTCACCTATCCGCCGAGCGACGGGTCGATCGAGTCCCGGTAAGAGCGTCCCCTGTGAGCGAGCCGCGGCGCGTATGCCGCGGCATCAGTTCCACGCATAGCGTAGACCCACCCACATCCCGCGCGGCGCGCCCACCCCGACGAACTGTTCGTTCACCGGGTTGGCGCCGTCGAACGTGTGATTCGGACCGTTGAAAACATTCGCGCCCAGCACGCCGAAGCTTGCGTAGCGCTTGTCGAGCAGGTTCGTCACGCGCGCGAAGACCTGAAGCTGTTTGGTCATGCGGTAGGTCGTGTCGAGATCGATGAGGAAGTAGCCCGCGATCCTGCCGTGCGTGTCGGCGTTGTTTTCGTCGCCGCGGGCGAAGATGCTGCCGCGGTAGGTCAGGTTCCCGCCGACGTCCCACTTCGGCGTCGCACTGTAATCGGCGCGCAGCTTGAACGTATGTGCGGGAATGCCTGGTACTTTGTCGCCCGGTTTGACCGTGATATCGCCGCTCGCGTCGGCGCTCGAATTGCTCGCGCTGTGTTCGGTCCATGCCGTTCGATAGGTGGCATCGACATAGCTGTAGCTCGCGCCGATGCCTAACCCACCGAACTTCGTTCGCCCGGCGAGCTCGATGCCTTGCCGCCGGGTCGTGCCGACATTCTGGAAGAACCCTTGCGCACTGCCGGCGCTGCCGATGAACTGGATATCGTCGTTGAGCGAGGTGCGATAGACGGCGGCGCTCCAGCTCGTCGCGTCGCCCAGTTTGCCGCGCGCTCCGATCTCGAACGTCTTCGAGATGACCGGTTTGAGCGCCGGGTCGCTCAGAAAATCGTTGGGCAGCGAGCACGGTGCACTCGGATCGGCGCAGGCCAGCTCGATGGCTGTCGGAACGCGCATGCCTTCGTTGTAGGTGACATAGGTGGTGAAAGCCGGTGTCGGGTTCCAGTTGATGCCGGCAGCCGGATTGAAGCGTGAAAACACGTGTCGACCGTCGAGTTGCGGCTGCGTGCCGCTCGCGTCGCCGATTTGTGCGCTGGACCAGTTGTAGCGCCCGGCCAGCGTCAGCGTCCACTGCTTCGAAAGCGAGAAGGTGTCCGAAAGGTAGATGCCGTAATTGGCGCTGCGTGTCTTCGCATCTGTTTGCGGCGCGAAACCGCCAATGCCGATGGCCTCGCGTTGGTCGTTGAAGAACGCGTCTTGCAGGGCAGCCGTGTAGCGCGAGTTCGCGATGTCGGCGGACACACCGGTGACGAGCTGGTTGTCGTGTCCGGCAATCGTGCCGAGCGTCGTCAATTGCAGGTTCGCGCCGTAGCTGTCGGTGGTGACGACCGATTGCTGATTGGTACCTTGCAGCGTATCGATGACGCCCGTCGCGTCGGCGGTGCCGAAATCGCTGTTGGTATTGCTGCTCAGATTGCCGTTTCGATAGTGCCGGTAATAGGCATTGCCGCTCAGCTGGAACGTGTCGTTGAGCGCGCGATCGCCCGAGAGCGTCAGATAGCCGACGCTGTTTCGATTGCGATCGGGGAAGGTGTAGGGCTGGCTCGGGTTGCCGAGGAACGAACGCGGCAGCGCTTGGGCCCCTTCGAGCGTGTTGTCGGCACCGCCCGCCGAAACCGCGAGTGTCGTATCGGCATCGGTATAGCGCAGTTTGCCGAATGCCTGGCGCACGCGGCTCGCGTTGTGTGCGGCCCAGCCGTTGTCGTTGGCCGCGTTTGCGGTGAAGTAGTAATCGATGTGTGCGCCGAGCGTGCCGCCTTGCTGAATTTGCGCCGTCTTGCGGCCCCATGAGCCCGCGGTGAGCTCCGCTTCGCCGCCGGGGCTCGTCTTGCCGTTGCGTGTCGTGATGACGAGTGCGCCGCCGAGCGTATTCAGACCGTAGGTCGGGTTCGAGCCCGGGATCAACTGCATCGTGTCGATGGCGGCTTCGGGAATGAGGTCCCAATTCACGACGTCGCCGAACGGCTCGTTCACCCGGACGCCATCGACGAATACCGAGAGTCCTTGCGGTGTTCCGAGCAGCGGCGATGCGGTGAAACCGCGATAGTTGACATCGGTTTGATAGGGATTGCCTTGCGCTTCGTTGATATCGACGCTCGGCAGATTTTTCTCGAAGTAATCGGCGAGGGTCGCCCGGTGCTGGCGGTCCAGATCGCGCGCACGGACCGTTTGGACGTTGGCGGGCACCTGCGATAGCGGGGTGCCCAGGCCGAGCAACGGTGTGGTGCCGACAATGATGACCGGTGCGAGGACGGTCGAACCGGAGACGGGGGCCGGTGTCGATTGCGGCGAGTTTGTCGGCGCCGCAGGGGCAGCAGGGGCAGCAGCCGGTGTCTGCTGTGCGAGCACGGGTGCCGACAAGCCGGTCAATGCGCCAGCGAGCACCAGGCTGAATCTCGGCGGTCGCCTGAGGTGCATCGCACGCGCGATCTTTTTCATAGTCTCCATTCCCGCTCGCTGGTTGCGTCGTCTATGCATCGGAGGCTTGATCGTGCCGGGTTCCATTGCCGCGCGCAAGCATCGCATTGGCTACTTGGAATCGATGCTCGGTCTTCGATTTCCACGACTTTGTTCGCGCGCGTCTCGAGTCGATGCGAGGCACCGTGCGTTCGTCGCGACGCCGGCGAACGCAGCGTGACGATTTCGCTCCGTTCGCCGGATTTTCTCTCGCCAAGACCGGCCTTTAATTCGTCTGACAAAAAAATGTCATCCGTGATGCCTCGGTGGATGTCGGGCCGGCGCATCGCTTCCAGTCCGTGCATTCCGTTCATGCAGCAACCTCATCAATAAAAATGCGAGGTAAAAAATGTTGCGCAGCAGATCGGTATTCCCTTTCGCATCGCCACTCTCGGCTCAGGCAGAAAGCCTTGAGACAACGCTCCTCGATGGCTCTCTCGCGTCGGCGAGGCCCGCATCCACCGACATTCACCGCCGCGGTGACCGCGGCATGTTCGCCAACCTGAAAACGCTATCCAAACGCACGTTGAAAGCGACGTCGTTGACTATCGCTTATCCGTTCTACGGCACGACGAAGACTCGACCCACGCGCGCGAAGCCAAAGCCCGAGGCGGCCGCGGGCGACGCGTCGATACTGCCCGGGAACGATCCCAAGCCGCCGCGTTCGTTGGGCCATAAACACGAACGCAATATCGATGCCGTCGTACCGCAAGACAAATCGGTCTCCACGCGAGCCGAGATTCGCTTCGGATTACCGGTCGATATCGACACGCCGAAGGGCGCGCGACGCTACATCGACACACAGTGGAAAGAGGTCATACGCAACGGACGGTTCCAGGCAGGGGATATCGACCGGTTGACCGAGACGTTGAGCAAATATCTGCTGGAGCGCGACACGGCCGCGCACGGCCGTGGCGGCGAAGCGGTTGTCCAGGCCGGCACATGCACGATCATGGTATCGGACGCGCTTGCGCGAGCGACGAATGGCGACCCGCTTCGCGCGCAGGCTGCATTGACGGCTCTCATCGAAGGCGATACGTCCGCCTCACCGAGAGTCCAGGCTGACGTCCTCGCACTGCAAATCGCGCTGGGAACGAGCGGCATCGGCATGGAGACACTGCTCGCGATTGCGCCGCACACGTTGCCGCCGCAAGCGTATGGCGACGCCACGAGCGCTGAGATCCAGCGCGAAGCGTTTCGCCAGGCCCTGCGCGTGGCCGAGGTTTTGCTGGCAAACAAACCCGCGTCGGAGATCGGCCCAACGAGCCTCGATGCGCTTTCGACGATCGCCGAGGCCGCGCTGCCCATTGCGGAGCGGGAGCGGCCGCGCGCTTCGTCAGGCAACCGGATCGAACCCGTCGACATGGCCTCGGACCCGGTGCCGGCCTGGCTCGTCGATCCGACCAATACGCTTGCCGTCAAGGCGCTGAAGGCGGCCAATCTCCTGCGCGCCGCTCCAGCCGCCGATTGCCCTCGACATCTGGCTGAAGCCTACTTCGCCTGGCGCAACGGCTTCGATCGCGAGGGAGCCGGAACCGACCTTTCGAAATGCCAGCATCGTCTCTTCAAACTCCTGACGTACGCGGACCGCGCGGCCGAAACGAGCTTCGTTTCACGCGCGATGTCCGGATTCTTCGGGCTGCGCAAGTCGCCGCTCTCGGCCCTGCAAAACCTCGGGACGAACGGACTGATGCTGCGTCAGCCTCATCACGAATTTGCCCTTTTCACCGATGCGCTCGACGCTGTGAAGGCGCGTCTCCTCGAATGCTTGAACGACAGTACGGTACCCAGCCCCGAAAAGGTGCAATATGCGCTGAAGATCGCTGCGTTGGACCAGTGGCATCAGCGTATGGCATCGAAGGGGTTGCGATCGAGCTATCGGTTTTCGTCCTCCGATCTGGAGGCGATCGCCGTTCGCGCACGCGCGCTCACGCCGAACCGAATACCGCTTAGCAAGAAGGAGAGCGCGGCCTACTTCGGGGTCGACCATGGTGGCGAGACAGAAGCGGTTCCTTCGACCTCGGCGCAACCGGGCAAGACGATTTCCCCGCTGCCGCGCGAGGAGCTGGGAGACCGTAGACGCAATAGCGAAGCGATACGAGCGGCCCTGCGTCAACTGGAAAAAAGGATGACGCCCTCGCTGTTGCGCGATTGGGGCGAGCATGCCTGGCGACCCGCGAACAAAGCCGGCGGCGCCGACAGTGACGAGGGCGCGCATACTTCGCTGCTGCCCGACACCGTTGCTCAGAAAATCCGTGCATTCGAAGCACGCTTTGTCGACGTGCGGCCGAAGCCCGGCGATAGCGCAGCGCAACTCGATGCCATCGATGCGATCGCGAAAGAGATGCCCGACACCTACGACATCCGCTTGAGCAGCGGCGGCTCATACGGTGTCGCGAGCGTGACGTCCGAATCGCTCGCTGCCTTGTCGAGTGCGGCAGCCGTGCCAATGGTCGCCGCGTTGCCCGATCTCGGCGCAATCAAAGGACGGCATGCCGTCATCGACATCGGCTCGAATCAGCATTTCGGACACATTTTTATCGGCACGGATTCGCGCAATGCCATTTACGGCGGCATAGGCGGCTTCGCGGGATGGTCATTCGGCAAGAAGGGGCTTGCCATGCTGGGCGTTTCGGGTGGAGCACGCCGCAGCCGCAATACGGGCGGCCCGTGTGGCGTGACGATTCGCACCCGCCGATCCGATGACGAAGCGCAGGGTATCCCGGACGCATGGCGCACCAAGATGCTCGGTGCACTCGGTGCGCTGCGCACTTCGGGGCCGAACAGCGGCCGTCCGAGGACTGCGGAAGAAATGTGGTCGGGCCTCGCGCAGCGTTACTGGAAAGACCCGGCGCTCTCCGTGAGCTGGACCGACAACCGGGACCGGACTAGCGCGACGTCGGGTTCCGCCAGCGCCACCGCGCGGGTCGGCACCGCCGCGACCAAATGGGGACCGTCGATCTCGGCAGGCACGACGCTGGTTCACAAGGCCCAATCGCGGCTCGTCGACAAGACAGGCAACCACGGGATCGATGTTGCAGCGGTGGCGAGCGGGCGGGTGACGCCCGTTGCGTTCACCATTGTGGAGGGCTTGCCGGGCGCGCAACTCCATCAGGGTGCACAGCCCCATCACAATGGGCATGCCCATGCGCCGCATTTAGCGGCTTTCTCGTTTCCATCGGCGCCGTATATAGGCGTCGGCACAAAACTCTTTGCGAAGAATACGAACGCAGCGCTGCGCATCGGTCACGATAGCGATCGTATCGTACCGAAGCATACGTTCCGGGATACGGAGTTCGGCACGTTCAAGGAGTTCAAGCAATATGTCGATTGCTATCGTGCGGAGTGGCTTGCCGCTCTTGGCGGAGACAAGGATGCAGTGAAGAAGCTCGACGACATCATCGTTGCGATCAAGAAAGGCTCCGCTGCCGGCAACGTGGTGATGGGCGAGCGCTGGGATATGACCGGCGAGGCGGCCAAGCGGCTCGACTTCCTGTTTCATCTGAAGCAGCGTTACGAGCGACCGCCGAAGCTCAGCGCCGCCGAAGCACGCGAGCTGGCACGCATCAATGCCGATATCCGCCATGTGCTCGCCGGCGAAAGCAGTTGGCGCAGGCAGTCGCTCTATGCTTATGAGTCGCTCGGCGCGCAACGCGCACTGGGCTTGTCGTTCCTGCTCAACGCTCAGAGTCTGCAGAGCGTGTCGGGCGTTCGGGAGCTGGCGGTACTGGGAACGTAGTGGACCGGGTGGGGGCGCCGACAAATGCGCACCGATGTCACGACTTGGCTCCAGCCTCGTTGCGCGTGCCGCATGCGCCCCCGCTCTGTGCATCCGCCTCGTGCGAAAGCCCGCCGAGCTTGCGCGAATTGGCGTCGTTGCGAAAGAAGATCGGCTGTTGCGTGGCACCGCCCGCCCCGGCTGCGACTTCGCTCGCCCGCTCGACGAACTGCACGATTTGCGCGTGCGCGGGCGACTTGTCGCAGACCGGATCGGCGTTGGCCGCGTCGCCCGTAAGCAGATAGGCCTGGCAACGGCAACCGCCGAGATCCTTCGTTTTTTCTTCGCAACTTCTGCAAGGCTCCTTCATCCATTCGAAGCCGCGAAATCGGTTGAACGCGTCGCTTCGATACCAGATATCGGCCAATGCCGTATCGGTCACGTTCGGGAACGAAAGGCCCGGCAGCGAGCGTGCCGCGTGGCACGGCAGCGCGGTACCGTCCGGCGCGATGCCGAGAAACACCGCGCCCCAGCCGTTCATGCAGCGCTTCGGGCGGCGCTCGAAGTAATCGGGTACCACGAAGAAGATCCGGCAGCGATCGCCGTGCGATTGCCGGTAGCGTTCGACGACGGCTTCGGCCTCCACCAGCTGTTCTTGCGTAGGCAGCAGTTGCGCGCGGTTCTTGTATGCCCAGCCGTAGTACTGCGTGTTGGCGAGCTCGAGGTACTCGGCGCCCATCGCGAGCGCCATCTCGATGATCTTGTCGACATGCGGCAGGTTATAGCGATGCAGCACGCAATTGAGCACCATCGGGAAGCCATGGCGTTTGATGGCCTCGGCCACACGGCATTTCAGATCGAACGTACGCGTGCTGCTCAGGAAATCGTTCAGCTCCTGCGTCGAGTCCTGAAACGACAGCTGGATGTGATCGAGCCCGGCCTTCTTGAGCGCACCGAGGCGCGCATCGGTCAGCCCGATGCCCGAGGTGATGAGATTCGTATAAAAGCCCAGCTCTCGCGCGACGGCCACGAGTTCCTCGAGGTCATCGCGCAGCAGCGGCTCGCCGCCCGAGAAACCGAGTTGCGCGGCGCCGAGCGCGCGGGCCTCGCGCAGCACGGCGATCCACTGCGCGGTATCGAGCTCCTGCCGGTTCGCCGCGTAGTCGACCGGGTTATAACAAAAAACGCAGTGCAGCGGGCAACGGTACGTCAGCTCGGCAAGCAGCCACAGCGGAGGAGCGACGCCCCCGGCGGCTTGGGCGTCGTCGGCCGTGGCACCCGCGACGGGAGAAACGAGATCGGTCATGACATGGCTCCGTCGATTTCGACCTGGCGACAGGCTAAGCGATCCATCCGCGCGTGCGCGCTTCGGCGAGGAACGCACGCACCTCGGCCTCGATCCCGGTCGTCTCGAACGCACGCTCGAGCTCGGCGACGAGCGCCTGCAGATCGCGCGTGCCGTCGCAGCGCTTCAGGATTTCGGCGGCGCTTTGGTTGAGCTTGACCATGCCCTCGGGGTAGAGCAGCACATGGGCGTTTTGCGCCGGTTCCCATTGCAGCCGGAAAACCGCTTTGAGCGAGGGGCGCTCGGCGGGCGTCGCCGCGCTCGATTCATGCGAGGTTGCGTTCATGCCGGGAATGCCTTTTCGATGGAGTCGAGCATCGACCAGAGAATGTCGAGCTTGAATTGCAGGATCGTGAGCGCACGCTCTTGCTGGTCGCGGCGCGTGAAATGCGCGAGCGTGACCTTCAGGCCGTGCTCGACATCGCGCTGTGCGAGCGGAATGCGCGAACGGAAATAGGCGAGACCGTCCGGGTCGATCCACGGATAATGCTGCGGCCATGTCGCCAGCCGGTCCTTGTGGATTTGCGGCGCGAACATTTCGGTCAGCGAAGAGCAGACGGCCTCCTGCCAAGGCGCACGGCGCGCGAAATTGACATAGGCGTCGACGGCAAAGCGCACGCCCGGCGTCACCTGCTCGAGCGACCAGAGCGCGTCGCGTGTCAGTCCGACGGCTTCGCCGAGGCGAGACCACGCTTCGATTCCGCCGGCATTGTCGCCGTAGCCATCGTGATCGAGAATGCGCACGACCCATTGGCGGCGCGTCTCGCGATCGGGACAATTGGAGAGGATGGCCGCATCCTTGATCGGAATCCTGATCTGGTAATAGAAGCGATTGGCCACCCAGCCGCGAATCTGCTCGCGCGAGCATTGTCCGCTCGTCATCCGCACGTTGAAAGGATGATGGATGTGATAGCCGGCGCCTTTTGCCCGCAGTTGCGCTTCGAATTCCTCCCGGCTCCAGGCCGGCAGCGCGGGATCGACCGCAGGCACGGGCGCCGTGCCGAATGTATCGTTCACGTTCATCGGTTTTCGTCTCCTGTTGCGCCCGTGCCCAGCCTGTAGCGCATCATCGCATTGGTTTTGCGGCGGCGGACCGCGGCGCACTAGAGCTCGAACGTCATGCCGTCTTCGGCGAGTTCGATGCCGTGCTCGGCGAGCGTGCGGCGCTCGGGACCATCTTCCACCAGGATCGGGTTCGTGTTGTTGATGTGAATCAGGACCTTGCGCACCGGCCGCGCAGGCGACGCGCCGATTCCGTCGAGCACCTCGATCATGCCGCCCGGGCCCGATTGAGGCAAATGGCCCATGTCCGCGGCGGTCTTTTTCGAAAAACCGAGACGAATCATTTCATCGTTCGTCCAGGTCGTACCGTCGACGAGCAGCAGATCCATATCCTGCATGGCCGCCAGTACATGAGGTTCGAGCACGCCGAGCCCAGGCGCGTAAAACGCGCGCTTGCCCGTATCGAGATTCGTGATGACGAGCCCGATGTTGTCGCCGCGCTCCGGTGCCTCGCGATGCGGCGAATAAGGCGGCGCCTTGCTCGTGAGCGGCAACGGATCGATGCGCACGCGCGGCAGCGCGGCGAGCTCGATCGGTGCGCCGTCGAGCGCGATGGCATGATGTTCCACGCCGCAGTAGTGCGAGAGGATCGGGCCGATCGGGAAACCCGTGCTCAGATCTTGCCAGACGGCCGGCGTCGCGTAGAGCGGCAACGGCGTGCCGCGCTCGCGCAGCATCAGCAGGCCCGTCACGTGATCGATCTGCGCGTCCATGACGAGCACAGCCGCGATGCCGGTGTCGCGCGGCTGCCGCGCGGGCTGCAGCTCGGGACTGGCGGCGATTTGCGCGAGCAGATCGGGCGATGCGTTGACGAGCAGCCAGTCCTCGCCGTTCGCGCTGACGGCAATCGACGATTGAGTACGGCGCTTCGCCTTGACGGTGCCGCGCCGCACCCCGTCACAGTTATGGCAATTGCAATTCCACTGAGGAAATCCGCCGCCGGCGGCCGAACCCAGTACTTTGATTTTCATCCCGTATGTGGGCGCTGGGCGCCCCCTTTATGCGGTTTGGACCGCCGCGGCAGCATGGTGAACAGCAAGCCGTCGCGATCGATCCATTGATGCTTGAACACCCCGGCGATGTGCAGCGCGACGAGCCCGATCATCATGTAAGCCAGTACAGTATGCCCACCGAAGAAGATCGCGCGCAACCCGGGGTCGTCCCAGCCCCATTTCGGCAGCGTCAGGCCCCACCAGCGCGTGCCATAAGTGTTGAACGAGGAGCCGAGATAGCCGGTGACCGGCAGCGCGACCATCCCTGCGAATAAAAAGACCTGCGTCGTGCGCGCGGCGGCGCGTTGCCACGGTCGCATCGGCGGCAGCGGCGGCCTTCCGACGACCACGCGCACCAGGATGCGTAAAAGCACAAGCAGGAAAACCGTTAGCCCGAGCGACTTGTGAAGATTGATGAGCGTCGCTTTGACGGGCAACCCTTTGGGCAGACCGACCATGTACAGCCCCAGCGCAATCAGCGCAATGATCCCGAATGCGATCAGCCAATGCAGCACCATGAGCGGTGCCGCGAAGCGGTACGCGTCAGACGGCACGTCGCGATGGCGATCGGAAGTCGGTTCGGCAGTGGTCCTCATGGTCGTGTCCCGAATGATGCTGTCGGCTCTCTCTCCATTGAGCGCCGCAGCGCTCGTGAGTTCGATCGCGCGCGTCATGCGACGATCAGTATTTCCCCTCGGCCGTCCACCGCCAGATCGCCGGCATAGCGCCGAGGCAGCTTGTCCGGGGCGAGGCGCGAAAACGGCGCCGCTTCGCGCGAAAGGCTCTTCACGAGCAGTGCCCAAAACACGTCGAAGCCGCGCCCGCCCGCGACGAAGGTCGCGGGCAGTGCGGCAGGCGCATGGGCGAGCACGAGCGTGCCTCGGCGCATGCCATAGCCGTAATGGTCCCCGACTTGTCCGGCCACGCAGATCGTGCCGGCGACGAGCCGCGACGCCGCAAAGGCACCCGCATTGCCGCCGACCGTCACCAGCCCGCGCCGCATGCGGTCCGCTAGGCGTTCGCCGGCGTTGCCGCCGATCGCGAGCGTGCCGCCTGTCATGCCCTCCATCTCGCCAGCCCGCGCCGCGGCGGCGAAATCGCCGCAGTTGCCCGCGATGCTCAAGCGGCCGCCGCGCATTTCGCAGGCCGCGAAGTGTCCGGCATTGCCCTCGATCGCGAGCGTGCCGCCGCGCATTTGCGCGCCCGCGTAGTCGCCCGCCGTGCCGAGCACCCGCAACGTGCCGCGCTCCATGCCCGCGCCGATGCGCAAAAGCCATTCGCACTGGCCCTCGATCACGAGCGTGGGTGCTGGATCGCCCGCGTTGCTGCCCGTTTCGCTTCGCGACACATCGAAAAGATCGCCGATCGCCACCGTATCGCCGCCTGCAGGCAGGCCGAAGCGTTCGAGCGTCGCGAGCGGCATCGCGGCAAGCGCGTCGGGCGCAAGCGGCGAGCCGTCGATCTCGAAGCCGGGCGATGTCTTCAGACGTAACGT
Source organism: Trinickia sp. (assembly GCF_057351765.1). Taxonomy (NCBI): domain Bacteria; kingdom Pseudomonadati; phylum Pseudomonadota; class Betaproteobacteria; order Burkholderiales; family Burkholderiaceae; genus Trinickia; species Trinickia sp. The sequence goes on from NZ_JBMRBK010000022.1 coordinate 97,231, forward strand.
GGTCGTGCTCATGGGGTCCGGCTTCCTTCGATGCCTTCCGAAAGGCGATGCAACGGAAAGTGATAGGGACCGAGCTTGCCGCCGTAGTTGCCGGCCGAGATCCGCACGACGCCGGCAGGCCGTCCCAGCGCTGTCGCCGCGGCAATGCCGGCCGTCATCGCCGCGCCGACATCGGCCTCGGTCAGCCCATCGATGACGATTTCCAGCACACAGCCGACATCGGCCGTCAGTTCGCTTTTCGCGGATAGACCGATGAGCGTCGGGCAAAACGCGTCGTTCGTCGAGGCCGTCGCACCGGCATATTTCGAGCCGACCTTCGAGCCCGAGCGCACGATGCCCCCTGGAAACGGCAGGATCACGTTCTGCAGCTTGCGCATCGCGGCGACGGCGGCCTCAGTCGCGGCGAGCGTCGCATCGATGTGCTCGCCGAGCAGCAGCAAATTGCCGCCGCCGACGGCTTTGACGGTCGGCACGGTATCCGCGCACAGGAATTCGCCGTCCATGACCGGCACGCGCCAGTAGCGCTTGTCGTCGATCATCTTCGCGATCTGCCAGCCGTCGCCGAAAAAGCGCAGCCGGCTGCCGATGCCGGCATCGTCCGACAGGGGCGCCGCGCTCGTCGCGGCGTCGATGCCGGCATAGACGGCCGTGGTGGGACACGTCAGCACGCATTGGCCGACACGCCGTTCGAGTTGCTTGGCGAGCTCTTTCGTCGATACCGCGAAAAGCAGCACCGATACGCCGGGGCGTCCGTCGGGCGTCTCGTCGGCGTGCCAATCGCGTTCGATGCCGGCTTCGCAGCCGCAGCCGATGACGGACGTGGCGAAGCCGGCGAGCGCATTGGCCGCGTGGCGCGCCCATATGGGCGTATGCGCCGTGATGACGAGGCGTGTCGCCTTCATCGGAAACGCTTCGGCGAACGTGTCGTCGATGACGGTGCCGTTGATCGTGCGCGGTAGGCTCATCGTCGTCGGCCCGTCAATGTCCGGTTTGCGCCGCGCGCGGATGCGCAAGGCATTCGACGGGCAGCAGCCGGCCGCCGCGGCAACAGCTGCAGACCTCGTCGGCGCTGATGGCCGAGTGCGCGAAGTTCGTGGTCAGATGCCGCTCGCTATAGGCGCGCACCGTGCGTTCGATGTCGCGATCGTATTCGGGGCTCACGTAGTGGATGCCGCCCGTGGGGGCGGCGAGCAGCGTGCCGTCGCGGGCGATCAGCGTGCCGTCCTTGAATACGTAAGCCGGCCGCGAGAACATCCGCTCGCGGTCGGCTTCGTCGCGATAGACGGCGATATCGGCGGCTGCGCCCACGCCGAGGTGTCCGCGGTCGGCGAGTCCCAGCAATTTCGCGGGTCCCGCGCGCGTGACGATCGCGATCTCGTAGAGCGAGAACTCGCGTTGCAGCTCGGGCAATACGCTCGCGACCTGTGCTTCGGGATGCAGCTTCGCGAGCTGCTCCGCGCGAAACGTCCGGTCCATCAGCAATCGGATCAAGTGCGGGTAACTCGTGAACGGGCCGCCATTCGGATGGTCGGTCGTCATCGACACGCGCCACGGATCGTCGACGAGCAGGAAGATCTCGAGTCCGATGATCCATTGCAGCGCGTTGACATAGCTTTGCTCGCGATAGCGGAACGGCACGACGCCGCAGCCCGCATCGCATTCGATGTCGCCGAGGACCCATTTGCGCGGCTGCGCGAAGGGCGCGTTGCGCCACTGCATCATCGTATCGCCCGAGGCGGTGACGGTCTGGCCGAAGATGACCTGGCCCACGTCGATCGTGACATTCGGCCGTGCATTGACGGCTTCGGCGATGGCCCGCGCGCCGGACGAGAACTTGCGCGGGCCCTCCACGCCATAGCTGTGGAACTGGATGTGCGTCAGGTGAATCGGCAAGCCCTCGGCCGCATCCATCGTCGCGATCGTCGAAGCCACGTTGCCGGGCACGCCGAGATTGCTCGTATGAACGTGCAGCGGGTGGGGCACGCGAAGCCCGGTGAGCGCGCGCGTGAGTGTGCGCACGACATCGCGCGGCGTCACACCGTAATGGACATGCGCTTCATCGATATCGAGCGCGCGCTGATTGAATTTGAACGCCGAAATGCCGCCCGGGTTGACGACCTTCACGCCGAGCGCTTTGCTGGCGTCGATGGTCCAGCCGACGTAATCGCGGATGCGCTCTTCGTGTTCGTGCGCCGAAAGCAGCTGCATGAACAGGTCGTCGTTGCCGAGCATGACGTAGGCACCATGATCGATGATCGGCGTATCGCCCATCTCCAGGTGCGTGTGGCGCGCATTGCTCGGCATCATGGCGGGTTCGAAAGCGGCGGTGTAGCCCATCTCGGCGTATCGATAGCCTGTCGCCAGCGTCCCGGGTGTACACGTTCCGCACGAAGGCAACCGCAGATAGCGGCCTGCCGTGTCCGGTGCCGCGGCAGCGTCGATGTCCGGATGAACGCCCTCAGTCGCGATCTCGCGGCGGCGATGGTCCTCCGGCAACAGCAAGCGCGAGAGATTGGTCTTGCCCCCGCCGATATGCGAATGCAAGTCGATGCCGCCCGCCATCACGATCATGCCCGTCGCGTCGTACTCTTCATCGACGGGGGCGCCGGCCTCGTGCGCGACGATACGCCCGTCGCGAAACACCATATCGCGACGTTCGCCGTTCACGCCGTGCGCAGGATCGTAGAGCATGCCGCCTTTCAAGCGAATCGTGGTCATGGCTGCGCTTTCCCCGCGCTATGTGCGTCGCCGCGAGCCAGCCGGTCTGCGATGCCCGCCGCGATCGCGGCCATCGGCGCCAGCGAGAATCCGCGCGCGGCCTTGAGCGGCGCGACGACGGAGCCGTCGAGGCGAAAGAGGTGTCCCGGCGCGTCGATGCCGGGGGTGGCCGCGGGAATGAACACCGTCGAAGCGCCGCGTGCCTTCGCCGCTTCGGCCAGCGCCGGATGGCCGATCACGATGGCCGGAATCGGCGCGGCCAGCGCATCGGGCCAGCGAGTGGGTGCGAAGGTGCTGATCCAGACCAGCGCGTCTGCGCCGCCGTGAGTGAGCAATCGATCGGTTCGCAGGCGGTGCGCGTCGTGCTCGAGTTCGGTCTGGCCACCCCCGCGCTCATCGTGCCCGATACGCGGGACCCGTAGCGGCAGCGGCAATCCCGAGAGCCAGGTGACGGCCTGATTGGCCGTGAGCGCGCCGTCGTCGCCGGCGAGGGCGAGCGCACCCGCGCGCGTCGTGCGATTGACCGCCTTGACGATGCGCTGCAGTCCTTCGATCAGCAGCGCCGGCTGCGAGCTGGGCAGCGCGGCCGGTTCGTAGACGAGCACGGTATAACGCGCAGCCGCGATGCGAGCGGCCAGCGCCCCGAGTACATCGACGGCTGCGCGCCCGTCGTCGCGCAGCGTAGCGAGTGCGGCCGCCGGACGTCCTTCGGCCAGCGCAGACCAGAGCGCGACCAGATCGAAGGCGTCGAGATGCGGCAGCATGGTCTCGGTCAGCACCTTCGGCAAACCCTTGGCCGCGGGGTCCGCCTCGCAGCCGACAAAGACCAGCTCACGCGCAAATCCGGCAACACCCAGCGCGCGCTCGTAAAAGCGCGGGAAGTGCTCGGAGGGACAGCAACGGAAGAAGATCACCAGGTCGGCGCGCGAGCGGATTTCCGAAAGCGTGGTGAAGAACGCCCCGCGATCTTGCATCACCCGCGTAGCGGTACTCATCGCGACACCATGCAGATGATCGAGCGTCGCCCCGCACGCGGCGGCCAGCGCATAGAGCTCGCGGATGCCGGCGACATCCGTGGCGAGGCCGCCGAAGAGCGGCCGGCGCGCGCTGGCGAGCATCTGGGCGGCGCGAGCGAGCGCCTCGTCGTGCGATGCGGGCTGCCCGTCGATCGTCGCAGCGCTGCGCGCATCGTCCGCGCGATAGCGACCGAGCGATTCGCTGAGCCGCTTGCAGGCGCCAGGCGCAGCCGTGAGCGTGCCGCCGGCCTCGACCGTGAGCGTCAGGTCGTCGCACAGCAGCGGACAGAACGGGCAGGTCCAGTCGTGCACGGTCGTCGGTGGGACAGGCCCGGCGGCGCCGGGCGCTCCAGCGCTCGAAGGATCGGGAGACGAGTAGGGCATGCGGGGCCATCAAGCAAGGCCTATGCCGAGTTCCATCGCAGGGCGCGGTACCTCGCTTCGCGCGGGCGATTTCGATCGGGGGTTTCAGTTCGGTGCGCGAGCGAGCCGATACCGATAGCGTTCGACGCCATGCGCGCTGCTTATGTGCCGCGCGCACAGGTTGTTTGCCGTTTGGGGCAGAGTGTCACAGGCCAGGCGCCGCGGTGTCGTGTCGGGTTTTCGGCGCGCCTTGGCCTTTGCCGATGGCATGGAACTTGTGTATCGCACTGCCGTGGCGGCTCGGCGGTGCCTAGCGCTCAGCGTCGAGCCGGCCGTCGTGCAGTGCCGAAGCAATCAGCCATGCCGGTGCGCCGGATCGGGCCGCCGCGGCGAGGTCGCGCCGATCGCGGATGCCGCCGGCACCGATCACCGTCGTACCGATCGGTGCCGCGTCGCGCAGGCGCTGGAAAGTATCGAGATCAGGGCCTGCGTAGCTGCCGACCTGATCGAGCGTCATTGCGATTACGCGAGCAGGCCACGAACCTGTGCCGCGCTCGAACTCGCTGACGCAAGCAGCAGGCGCGACGAGTTGGCCGGCGCGGTAATCGAGCGAGAGGATCGGCGCAAGGCCATCGGCAAGCGCGGCCTCGAGCGCGTTGGGGTCGCGCAGCGACTCGGTCCCGAACACGGGGACGAGCCGCGCGCGGGGCGCGGACTCCGAGCAGGTCGCGGCTTCATCGATGCGGGCGAACGTTGCGCGCATCGAGTCGTAGTCTGCGAAGCCCGCATCGAGCCATATCTCGATGTCGGGCATCGCGACGCGCAAGGCCGCGAGCGTGCGGGCATGATCGCCGCGCGCGAGGATCGCGTCGAGATCGGCGACGTAGAGCGTGCTGGCAGCGCTTGCGGCGGCGAGCGCGGGTGCAAGGAGAAGCGGGTCGCTCGTGGCGGCGAGCGGCGAGCGGATTGGACGGTAGTCGTCCCGACGGCCGCGCACGGCGCGCACGGCATGGCCGCCGAGCAAGTCGAGAACCGGTATGACCAGCATGAGGTGGGTCCTTTGAGCAAGATCTTCGTGTACGAGTATCTCACCGGCGGCGGCCTCGATCCCGCGTTGGCACGCGAGGGCGGCCTCGCCGATCTCGGCGCGTTGATCGGCGAAGGGCGGATGATGCGCGATGCGCTCGTGGGGCAGCTGCGCGAGATCGACGGCCTGCAGGTCACTTACGCGAGCTCGCGCTTCGAAACGCCGCGCCCCGGCACTGCGTACCGTCTGCCCAGCGATGGCGAATCGATTCCCGCCTTCGTGGGCCGCCTGGCGCGCGAGCACGATTACACGTGGGTCATCGCCCCCGAATGCGACGGCTTGTTGCTCGAGCTGCACGATGCCGTCGGAAACGAACGTTGGCTGGGCTGCTCGCGCGAGGCTATCCGGATCGCATCGAGCAAGCGCGCGACCGCTTGCCGTCTGGCTGCGTCGGGCATCGCGACAACGCCGGCGCTCTCGCCCGTCGAGCCGGCCGGGGCCCCGGAGGCCTCGCGGCGCAGCGAGTGCGAGGCCGGCCCGTGGGTGGTCAAACCCGACGACGGCGCAGGTGCGCTCGACACATTCATCTTCGATTCGTTTCCCGCCGCATGCGCGGAATACGACTCGCGCGCGGCGGTCGGCCGAAACCCCGTGCTCCAGGCATGGGTCGACGGCGAGCCACTGAGTCTGTCGTTGATTTGCCGCGAAGAGGGCGCCGAGCTCCTCAGCATCAATCGTCAGGACATAGCGGCGACGTTGCGTCACGCGCCGGGGGCGCCGGCGCGGATCGTCGAGTTCCGCGGCGTGCGGGCGGACCAGGTCGACCTCGGCAGCGCGCGCGGGCGCACGCTCGCTTCGCTCGCACGACGTATCGCCGACGCGATGCCGGGCCTGCGCGGCTTCGTCGGCGTCGACGTCGTCTGGCACCCGGTGCGCGGTCCTGTCGTGATCGAGGTCAATCCGCGCTTGACGACCGCCTATGCGGAACTCGCCGCGACGCGCGGCCGCGGGCTGACCCAGGCGCTGCTCGCGGCACACGGTGTGAGGCTTGGGCGGCCCGCCAGCAGGGCCGTTGTCGGCGCGTTGGCCGAATGCGGGGTGCGTCCGTGAACGGCCGGGGCGTCGCCGCCGGGCCCTACGCGCTCACGTTCGGCTGGGATGTCGGCGGAGCGCATCTGAAAGTCAGCGCAACGGGCACGTCCGGCCGCATCGACGATGTCGGGCAGTGGGCCTGCCCGTTATGGCAGGGGCTCGACCATCTGCATCGGGCAATCGACCTCGCCCTGGCCCGGTGGCCCGCCGCTGCCCGCCCCGATGTCCGGCACGCCGTGACGATGACGGGCGAGATGGTCGATCTGTTTGCGAGCCGAGAGGAAGGCGTGCGCGCAATCGCCGAGGCGCTCGCCGCACGGCTGGGCCCGCACGTGCGGTTCTACGGCGGCGATGCTGGGTGGCTCAGCGCGCAACATTGCGCCGATGCGTGGCGGCAGGTGGCCTCCGCGAACTGGCTCGCAACCGCCAGTTGGCTCGCAACGCGTTTGCCCGACGCGGTGCTCGTCGATATCGGCAGCACGACGACCGACATCGTACCGATCTCGAATGGGCGGGTGGTGGCCGAGGCGAGAGACGATGCGGGCCGGCTCGCCACCGGCGAACTCGTGTATCAAGGCGTGGTGCGCACGCCACTGTGTGGACTGGCGCAACGGGTCGCGTTCGGCGGTACCTTCGTCAACGTCATGAACGAGTGGTTCGCGACGACGGCCGACGTCTACCGCCTCACGGGCGAACTCGATGCGGCGCATGACGTGCACGGGAGCGCCGACGGCGGCCCGAAGACGGAGGCGGCGAGCCGCGTGCGCCTTGCCCGCATGATCGGCCGCGATGCGCGCGAGGCGAGCGACGCCGACTGGCTGCGCTTCGCGCTCAGGTGGCGCACGCTGCAGCTGGCGCAAACCGGCATCAACCTCGAGCGTGTCGAGGGCCACCACGACGGGCTCGCATCGGCGCCGCTCGTCGGGGCCGGATGCGGGCGCTTCCTCGTCGCGGCGCTGGCGCGCGAGCGCGGCCGCCCGTACGTCGATATCGGCGCGCTGACGGGCGCATCGGGTCAGTGCGGCGACTGGGCCGCCACGTGCGCGCCGAGCGTGGCGCTCGCGCTACTGGCGGCCCGCGCCTCGCCGTTCGACGCAAGCGCGCCGGGCGTGGCGGCGCGTCGTACCTGACGCGAACACCGGCGCACCGGGGTGGGACATCAGCAAACAGCAATCATCGATGCGAGGAAGATCATGTGGGTGGTCAAGATCGGGGGCAGCCTCAGTCACGACCCGGCGCTGCGCGGCTGGCTGACGGAGCTCGCGGAGATGGGCGGTGGCCGGGTCGTGATCGTGCCGGGCGGCGGCGATTTCGCCGACAAGGTGCGGCAATACCAGGCCGAATGGCGTTTCAACGACCTTGCCGCTCACAACATGTGTCTGCTGGCGATGACGCAGTACGCACTGATGATGCAGGGGCTTTCGCCCGAGCTCGTGCTGGCCTCGAGCGAGGCGAAAGTCCGCCGCGCGTTGCGCGACGGCCGCGTGGCGATCTGGGTCCCGACCGCACTGATGCGCGACGAGCCCGATGCGATGAGCAACTGGGATACGACCTCGGACAGCCTCGCGGCGTGGCTGTCGACGATGCTCAACGCAGAGCGCCTGATCGTGGTGAAGTCCTGCCCGATCGAGCTTGGCGAGCCGATCGAATCGCTCGCCTCGAGCGGCATCGTGGACCGGCGGTTTCTCGGTTACGTCAAGGATGCCAACTACCTGGTGGAGTTTTTCAACAAGGACGACATCGAACGCGTTCATGAGCGGCTGCTGAACCTGCCGGCCGCGTGGGCCGCGGACCGCGTCGGCGGCGCGGCCTGAGGGCGCGTTTCGCGCGCAGCGCGCCGCGAATCGAGCCGGCGGGCAATCTCCGCGGCTCGATCGTGCGCGAGCCGCCCGTTCAGGCGTGCGGGGCGGGCCTCGGCGCGGCGCCGGGTGCGCCTTCGGCGAGCGTGGCAGCGGGCCGATGCAGCGCCTGCGCCCACTGCGTCACCCGCTGCGGATCGAGCGACGAGCCGCGTCCGTCCACGCACAGCGCACCGCGAAAACCCGCGATATCGGGCGCGAGCGCGCGAATGCGCTCGAGTTGCGCCCAGCCGAGCGATCCGGCGATGCCGCTCATCGCGCCTTGCTTGCGCGCGAGCCCGAGCCAGTGCCCGAGCGTCTCTTCGTCGACATGATCGAACAGCGTGCGTCCGTCTTTGGCCGCCGTGTCGAACATGACGCCGACGAATCCGAGCGACGCGGCATGCGCGACGAGCGCGGCATCGATGCCGGCGTCCGCGAGCAGCACCGGCACCACGGCGGCCGGCAGGCTCGCGAGTGCTTCGAGGCATCGCTTCGCGCCGGCGCCCGGCGTCACGCCGACCTTGACGTAGTCGACTCCGGCCGCGCTCACGTCCATGACGCGCGCGGCTACTTCGTCGACGTCCTCGCTATCGATGTCTCCGATGGTCGCGCTGATCGGCTTCACCGCATACTGTGCGCGCAGCGCGGCGGCAATCCTGCCGATCTGCGCGATGGGCAAACCGCCGAGCGCACCGGAGCGCGGCTCCTTGAGATCGATGAGTTCGGCGCCGGCGTGAGCGGCGGCAAGCGCCTCTTGTTCCGAGCGAACGCTCGCAAGCAATGCGGTCATACAAACTCTCCAGGGTGAGTGGGGATGTCAATGATGGGCGCGCCCGCCCAGCGGTGTATCGACCGTAGCGGGTGCTGCGCCCACGGTTGCGGTGGCGCGATGGCGCGCGATGGCCGCGACGAGCCAGCTCCAGGCGGTGCGCTCGCGCTCGCCGGCGGTTTTGTCGATGGCGATCTGCAGGTAGGCCATTTCGCGATCGACCTTGTCGGCAGGCAACATGAACAAGCGGCTCACCAGCACGGCGCCTTCGATGACGGCCGCCTGCGCGCGATTGAAGCCCGCGAAGGGCTCGTGCTGCTCCTGGTGCACGGGTTTCATGCGCAGCACGGGGCGCTGAGCGTCGTCCTCGATGCGTTCGAGCTCGAATTCCGTGTGGGCGAGCGATTCGGCAAGACGCACGGTCGCGACGCGCGTGGCCGCGATCGTCGGCCAATCCGTCGCGCAATGCGTGACGCAGCCGGCGAAGACGCGGACATCGGTGGTGAAGTTCAGAACGGCCGCACGCGTGGCGACGATGTTATCGAGCGTGGCGGACGGCCGAAATGGGGAAAGAACAGCGAAGCCGTCCTCGTAGCGCACCCCCATCGGGGCAATGTGGGGCCGGCCGTCGGGCGCCGCAGTGGTAACGATCGTCTCGAAGATCATGGCGGAGGTCATCACGGTGCACCGTGCCGATCGGCCGGCCGGGTTTTACGAAGGGACAGCGGGCTCCGGCGAAGGGGCCGCATGACGCGGCCCGCGCTTGGTCTTAACGATTCGCGATGTACATCGTGATTTCGAAGCCGAAACGCATGTCGGAGTAGCTAGGTGTCGTCCATTGCATCGAAAGTCCCTCCATTCGGTCATTGGGAAGTGCCGCCGGCGGGCCCGGCAGGTTGCCGGGAGTCGAGCGGCGAGCGTCGGTCACGCAAGCTTCGTGCCGAGGCGCGAAGCCGCATGGACCTGCGCACAGGGTGCGGTGCCTTCAACTCGTACGACGTGCGTGCAACCAGTATGACAGGCGATGGGCAGGTTTGCACGGTTTAGCGTGAGCCCCGCGGTGTGACGAAAACGCAGCAAAGTGTTTCAGGCGTGGCCGATTGGAACATCGCCTGTTACAGCCCGTTCCGAAACGGGACAGGGCGGGACTAACCGATCGGCGCATATCACGCAATCGCGCTTCGTCATCCGCAATCGATAACGCATCGCTTAATGCTCACGAATGAAATCGTGATTTCCCAACGCATGCGTGCTCCCCTAGAGTGCAACTCAAGCGCTTGGCCACTCGCTGCAAAGCGCGCCGAGTCAAATTCGAGGACACGTCATGAACGATTTCAGCAAGGCAGCCGTCGAGCCGGCACGCACTCCGCGCGAGCGATATGCCGCCGGCGTGATGAAGTACCGCGAAATGGGCTACTGGCAGCCGGACTACACGCCGAAGGATACCGATGTCATCGCGATGTTTCGAATCACGCCGCAAGCGGGCGTGGAGCCCGAGGAAGCTGCGGCCGCCGTGGCCGGCGAATCGTCGACGGCGACCTGGACCGTGGTGTGGACCGACCGCTTGACCGCGTGCGACATGTACCGAGCGAAGGCGTATCGGATCGAGCCTGTGCCCGGAACGAGCCAGGGCGATCCGCAGTACTTCGCCTATATCGCTTACGAGCTCGATCTGTTCGAGGAAGGCTCCGTGGCGAATCTCACGGCTTCGATCATCGGCAACGTGTTCGGCTTCAAGCCGCTCAAGGCGCTGCGTCTCGAAGACATGCGCATTCCGGTGGCTTACCTGAAGACGTTTCAGGGCCCGCCCACGGGCATCGTCGTGGAGCGCGAGCGGCTCGACAAATACGGGCGGCCGTTGTTGGGCGCAACCGTGAAGCCGAAGCTCGGCCTGTCCGGCAAGAACTATGGGCGTGTCGTCTATGAAGGCCTCAGGGGTGGGCTCGACTTCCTGAAGGACGACGAGAACATCAACTCGCAGGCCTTCATGCACTGGCGCGACCGTTTCCTCTTCGCGATGGAAGCCGTCCATCGGGCGCAGGCCGAGACCGGCGAAGTGAAGGGCCATTACCTGAACGTGACGGCCGGCACCATGGAAGACATGTACGAGCGGGCCGAATTCGCGAAGGAACTCGGGTCTTGCATCGTCATGATCGACCTCGTGATCGGCTGGACCGCGATTCAATCGATGTCGAAATGGGCACGGCGCAACGACATGATCCTGCATCTTCACCGCGCCGGCCACGGCACCTATACGCGGCAACGCAATCACGGCATTTCGTTTCGCGTGATTGCCAAGTGGCTGCGCATGGCCGGTGTCGATCATGCCCATGCGGGCACCGCCGTCGGCAAGCTCGAAGGCGATCCGCTTTCGGTACAGGGGTATTACAACGTGTGTCGAGAGGCGCGCAACGAAGTGGACCTGTCACGCGGCCTTTTCTTCGATCAACCCTGGGCGGGCTTGCGCAAAGTGATGCCGGTGGCATCTGGCGGGATTCATGCAGGGCAGATGCATCAGCTGCTCGACCTGTTCGGCGACGACGCCATTTTGCAGTTCGGCGGCGGCACGATCGGGCATCCGGCCGGTATCCAGGCCGGGGCCACGGCGAATCGGGTGGCCCTCGAAGCGATGGTGAAGGCGCGCAACGAAGGGCGCGACATTGCCAACGAGGGGCCCGACATCCTGGAGGCGGCGGCGCGCTTTTGCACGCCGCTCAAACAGGCACTCGATACGTGGAAGGACGTGACGTTCAACTACGCATCGACCGATACGCCGGACTATGCGGTCACGCCGAGCGTGGCTTGAGCGCGATCAACCCACGCGAAATCACCGCGAACCAACGAGAGGTTTTGTCATGCGAATCACGCAAGGGACGTTTTCCTTCCTGCCCGATCTGACCGACGAGGAGATCGGCCTGCAGATCGACTATGCCCTCAGCCAGGGCTGGGCCTGCTCGGTCGAGTTCACCGACGACCCTCATCCTCGCAACACGTACTGGGAAATGTGGGGTCTGCCGATGTTCGATCTGCGCGACGCCGCCGGCGTCATGCAGGAAGTGCGCGCCTGCCGCACCACCTATCCCGATCGCTACATCAAGGTGAACGCGTTCGATTCGACGCGCAGCTTCGAGACGATGCGGATGTCGTTCATCGTGAACCGCCCCGCCGTTGAGCCGGGCTTCCGTCTGACACGGACCGATGATCGCAGCCGCATTCAGCGCTACAGCATGACGAGCTACGCGAGCAATGCGCCCGAGGGTCAGCGCTACGGTGCGAAGGGCTGACGATGGACTGCGCCCAAAGCGTCGATCTTGCCGGTCTTTATCGCGATTCCGGCATTGCGGCGGTGCTCGACGAGCTCGATCGCGATCTCGTCGGCCTGCTTCCGGTCAAGACGCGCATTCGCGAAATCGCGGCGCTGCTCATCGTCGAGCGGGCCCGCTCGCAACTCGATCTCGCGAGCGGCGCGCCCACGCTGCACATGTGTTTTTCGGGCAACCCCGGCACCGGCAAGACGACAGTCGCGCTGCGCATGGCCGAGGTGTTGCATCGGCTCGGCTATATCCGTCGCAACCATCTCGTCTCGGTGACGCGCGACGATCTCGTCGGTCAATACATCGGACATACCGCGCCCAAAACGCGCGATGTCCTCAAGCGGGCAATGGGCGGCGTGCTGTTCATCGACGAGGCGTACTACCTCTATCGCCCGGAGAACGAGCGCGACTACGGTCAGGAGGCCATCGAGATTCTGTTGCAGACGATGGAAAACCAGCGCGACGATCTCGTCGTGATCCTGGCCGGCTACACGTCGCGCATGGAGACGTTCTTTCAGAGCAACCCGGGATTCCGCTCGCGCATCGCCCATCACATCGAATTCCCGGACTACGAGCAAGGCGAGCTGGTCCAGATCGCCGAGCGCATGCTCGACGGCATGCATTACGCGTTCGATGCCGATGCACGCGAAGCGTTCACCGAGTACATCGCGCGCCGCACGCGCCAGCCGAATTTCGCCAATGCGCGCTCGGTGCGCAACGCGCTCGACCGCGCGCGGCTGCGCCAGGCCCGGCGTTTGTTCGCACGCGCGATTGCGGGCGGCGCGCCGATCGATACGGCAGCGCTCATGCGCATCACGAGCGAGGACATCCGCGCGAGCCGCGTCTTCGACGAAAGCGTCGCAGGCTCGCTGCTCAATGGCGTCTCGCACCAGCCCCATGCGGGTACGTCGCCGCCCGGCCCGATTTAGAAACGATGTCAAGGAGAGCGCCATGCAGGACGGACGTACGACCCTTTCGAAGTTCCTGATCGACACGCTCGATCGGCAGCCGTCGCCCGTGGCGGCCGCTGGGCTCTCGGCCTTGCTGATCGATGTCGCCGCGGCGATCAAGACGATTTCGTCGGCGCTCACGCGCGGCGCGCTCGGCGGCAATTACGGATCCGCACAGTCGGTCAATACGCACGGCGAAGAGCAGAAGAAGCTCGATATCGCCACCAACGAGATCTTTGTCCAGCATTGCGAGTGGGACGGTCTGCTCGCGGCGATGGTCTCGGAGGAAATGGAGACAGTCTATGCGATCCCATCCGAATACCCGCGTGGCGAGTATCTGCTCGCGTTCGATCCGCTCGATGGATCGTCGAACATCGATATCAACGGCGTCGTGGGTTCGATCTTCTCGGTCCTGCGTTGCAAGGACGGGCAAAGCGGCGAGACCGGATTCCTGCGCCCGGGCCACGAACAGGTCGCGGCCGGCTATGCGATCTACGGACCCTCGACGATGCTCGTCCTCTCGGTTGGCAACGGGACGCACGGCTTCACGCTCGAGCGCGATGTCGGCAATTTTGTGCTCACGCATTCGGACATTCGCATTCCCGACGAGACGAGCGAATTCGCGATCAACGCGTCGAACGAGCGGTTCTGGGAGGACCCGGTGCGCAGGTACGTCCAGGAATGCAAGGACGGGCGCACCGGCTGCCGCGAGCGCGATTTCAACATGCGCTGGATCGCGTCGATGGTCGCGGAGGTCCATCGGATCCTGATGCGCGGCGGGGTCTTCATGTATCCGCGCGACTTCAAGACCCCCGGCGTCGCGGGGCGCCTCAGATTGCTCTACGAGGCCAACCCGATGAGCTTTCTCATCGAGCAGGCGGGCGGTTCGGCGATCACCGGACGCGAGCGCATTCTCGACGTGAAGCCGCGCGCGCTGCACGAGCGTGTGCCCGTGATTCTGGGCTCGCGCAACGAAGTCGAGCGCATCGGCCGCTATCACCGCGAGTTCGATCGCGGTGAGGACAAGCCCTATACGTCTCCGCTTTTTCAGCCGCGTTCGCTTTTTTTGCCTGAGACGCCGGCTTGATGCGTTTTCGCGGCGTTTTTGCCGCGGGTTACGCGCTTGCAGCCAGATTCAGAACGACTTCCCGGAGACACGCATGTCCGTCAAGCACCCGATCATTGCCGTGACCGGCTCGAGCGGCGCCGGTACGACAACCGTCATGAAGAGCTTTACGCATATCTTTCGACGCGAACGCATCAACGCGCAAGTCGTCGAAGGCGATGCGTTTCATCGCTACGATCGTGCCGGTATGCGCGATGCGATGCAGCAGCGCGAGCGCGACGGTGTCATGAATTTCAGCCATTTCGGCCCCGAGGCGAATCTGCTCGAAGAACTCGAGGCGCTTTTTTCGAGCTATGCCGGCGACGGCACTGGACGGTTTCGGCATTACGTGCACGACGAGAAGGAATCGGCTGTTTACCAGCAGCCGGCGGGCACGTTTACGCCGTGGGAGGACGTGGATCCTGGGAGCGATCTGCTCTTTTACGAAGGGCTGCATGGCGCGGCCGTGACGGGGACAGTCGACATCGCGCGTCATGCGGATCTGCTCGTGGGCGTCGTGCCGATCATCAACCTCGAGTGGATTCAGAAGCTGCATCGCGACCAGACGATGCGCGGCTATTCGCATGAAGCGGTGGTCGACACGATCCTTCGCCGCATGCCCGATTACGTGAACTACATCTGCCCGCAGTTCTCGCGCACGCACGTCAACTTCCAGCGCGTGCCGACTGTCGACACCTCCAACCCGTTCACCGCGCGCGAGATTCCGCAGCCCGACGAGAGCTTCGTCGTGATCCGGTTCGCGCGGCCCAAGGGAATCGACTTCCAATATTTGCTCACGATGCTGCACGACTCGTTCATGTCGCGTCCGAACGTGATCGTGGTACCGGGCGGCAAGATGGGGCTTGCAATGCAGCTCATCTTCACGCCGATGATTCTGCAATTGATGGATCGCCGCGCGCGCGCCTGATGCCAGGAGGGACGACCGATCATGAACGCTGCAGCCCAAGCTCAACCCGCTGAAGGCAACGCCACTGCGCTAATGGCGAACGCCTTGCGCATGCTCGCAATCGATGCGGTCCAGCAAGCCAACTCCGGCCACCCGGGCATGCCGCTCGGCATGGCCGAAATCGCAGTCGCGCTTTGGGACCGTCATCTGAAGCACAACCCGCGCAATCCGTCGTGGCCCGATCGCGATCGCTTCGTGCTCTCCAACGGCCACGGCTCGATGTTGCTCTATGCGCTGCTGCATTTGACCGGCTATGCGTTGCCGGTCGACGAGCTGCGGCGCTTCAGGCAACTGCACAGCAAGACGCCGGGACATCCGGAGGTGGGCGTGACGCCGGGCGTGGAAACGACGACGGGCCCGCTCGGGCAGGGTCTCGCGAACGCCGTCGGGATGGCGCTCGCCGAGGCGCTGCTCGCGCGCGAGTTCAATCGGCCCGGGCATCGCATCGTCGATCACTATACCTATGCGTTCGTCGGCGACGGGTGCCTGATGGAAGGCCTATCGCACGAGGCGTGCTCGCTCGCGGGTACGCTGAGGCTCGACAAGCTGATCGTCCTCTATGACGATAACGGCATTTCGATCGACGGGCATGTCGACGGCTGGTTCGCCGACGATACACCGGCGCGATTCGCCGCGTACGGATGGCACGTCGTGCGCGATGTCGACGGGCACGATGTCGATGCGGTCGATCGCGCGATTGTCGAAGCGCGCGGCGCGGGACGTCCGACGTTGATCGGTTGCAAGACGGTGATCGGGCGCGGCTCGCCGACCAAGGCCGGCACGCACGAGGTCCACGGCGCGCCGCTGGGCGCGGCGGAGATTGCCGCTATGCGTGCGGCGCTGAATTGGCCGCACGCGCCGTTCGTCGTGCCGGACGAGGTCCGTTCGTCATGGGATGCAACGATGCGCGGCGCGCAGGCCGAAGCGCAATGGACGCAGCGGTTTGCCGCCTATCGCCGGGAGTTCCCGCGCGAAGCCGTGGAGTTCGAGCGGCGCGCGAGCGGTGCATTGCCGCAAAGCTGGGCCGCGGCGGCGCGGATGATGGTGCGCACGGCCAACGACGCCGCGCAATCCGTGGCGACACGCAAAGCGTCTCAGCTTGCCATCGGCGCGCTGGCTGCCGCGTTGCCGGAGTTGCTCGGCGGCTCCGCCGACCTGACGGGCTCGAATCTGACCGACTGGGCGGCCGCGGTCGAGATCGGAGCCGACGACGGCGGCCTGCGCGGCGGAAACTATCTGCACTTCGGTGTGCGGGAGTTCGGCATGAGTGCGGTCATGAACGGCATCGCACTGCATCGCGGGTATCTGCCGTTCGGCGGCACGTTCCTCACGTTCTCGGATTACGCGCGCAACGCCTTGCGCATGGCCGCGTTGATGAAGACGCGCTCGATCTTCGTTTTCACGCACGATTCGATCGGTCTGGGCGAGGACGGACCGACGCATCAATCCGTCGAGCACGCGGCAAGCCTGCGACTCATTCCCGGACTCGACGTGTGGCGGCCCTGCGACACCGTGGAAACGGCACAGGCGTGGGTGGCTTCGATCGAGCGGCAAGGACCGTCGTGTCTGTTGTTGAGCCGCCAGACGCTCCCGTTCGTGACGAGGACCGAGGCGCAGATCGACGACATCGAGCGAGGCGGTTACGTATTGCGAGACTGGCTCGAAGGGGCGGGCACCGGCGACGCCGAAGCCGGGCCGGGAGCCGGCCAGGCGCGGCAGGCGAGCCGACGTGTGGTGCTGATTGCGACGGGCTCCGAAGTGGCGCTTGCGCTGGCGGCCATCGAGCCGCTCGCGGCGCAAGGCATTGCCGCGCGCGTCGTATCGATGCCGTCCACCACAGTGTTCGACCGGCAGCCCGCGTCGTACCGCGATAGCGTGCTGCCGCGCGAGGTACCGCGCGTCGCGGTGGAAGCGGGCGTCACGGCGTTCTGGCGTCAGTACGTCGGGCTCGACGGCGAGACGGTCGGTATCGACAGCTTCGGCGAGTCCGCGCCGGCGGCCGATCTTTTCGCGCATTTCAATTTGACGACGCAAGCGGTTGTCGACGCGGCATGTCGTGCCGCGTCGCACGCGCGTGGCGCTAGCTGCTGACGGTTTCGATCGATTCTTAACTTTGGGAAGGAGCCCGATCATGGCATTCATCGCATTGCGCCAATTGCTCGATCACGCGGCCGAGCACGGCTACGGCGTGCCGGCGTTCAACGTCAACAACATGGAGCAGATCCACGCGATCATGCAAGCCGCGGAGGCGACGGCGAGCCCGGTCATCCTGCAGGCGTCGGCCGGCGCGCGCAAATATGCGGGCGAGGCTTATTTGCGACATCTCGTGTTGGCTGCTGTGGAGGCGCATCCTGACATTCCGGTCGTGCTGCATCAGGATCATGGCGCGAGCCCGTCGGTTTGCCAGCAGGCGATCCGCTCCGGCTTCACTTCGGTGATGATGGACGGCTCGCTCATGCCGGATCAGAAAACGCCTGCGCAGTACACGTACAACGTCGACGTGAGCCGGCGGGTGGTCGATGCGGCGCATGCGGTGGGCGTCTCGGTGGAGGGCGAACTGGGCTGCCTCGGTTCGTTGGAAACGGGGCAGGCGGGCGAGGAGGATGGCGTGGGCGCCGAGGGCAAGCTCTCGCGCGATGAATTGCTGACCGATCCCGAGGAGGCGCGCGCGTTCGTCGAGGCGACGGGCGTCGATGCGCTGGCGATAGCCATTGGCACCTCGCACGGTGCCTACAAGTTCACGCGCGAGCCGACGGGCGACATTCTCGCGATCGATCGGATCGCCGAAATTCACGCGCGCATTCCGAACACGCATCTCGTGATGCACGGCTCGTCGTCGGTGCCGCAGGAGTGGCTTCAAACGATCCGCGACTACGGTGGCGAGATTCCGGCGACGTTCGGCGTGCCCGTCGAGGAGATTCGCCGAGGCATCGCGCATGGTGTGCGCAAGGTCAACATCGATACGGACATTCGGCTGGCGATGACGGGCGCGATGCGCAGGTCGTTTGCGCAGTCGCGCTCCGAGTTCGATCCGCGCGCCGCGCTGAAGGCGGCGACGGCGGCGGCGAAGGACATTTGCGTCCAGCGTTTCGAAGCGTTCGGCTGCGCGGGGCAGGCGGCGCGCATCAAACCGCTGCCGCTCGATGCAATGGCCAAGCGCTATCACTGACTGCTTGCCGCGGCGTCAAGTCTTGCGTGTCCGGCGTCGGGCGGCCCGGACGCGTGGGACTGCCGCGGCGGCAGCCCTACGGGGTGTTGTTGCCTCGTGGGCTGCCTTATCGTCCGTCGGGCCGCTTTCGCGTAAGGCGTCATTCTTTCGCTGTTGATCGTCGTGTCTCGCAGTGCACATTGACATAGTGCGCTGTTTCGGGGCGCACCGAGTCGGAGATGGCCCCCCACATTTTTTCATGAGGGTGGTGTCTTCCGCCCGGGCAGCGCGACGGACAGCATCGAAGGAATATCATGACGGGCGGACGCGTCAGCGAAGGCGGCATTGGAAAATCGGTCGGGCCGACCCATTCGGCAACGGATTGTGCGCCTGCCCCGACGGGCGCGGCCGAAGGGGCAAGCCCGCCGGCGAGTGCGCACCCGGCCTCACAGTCCGCGCAGTTCGCGGCGCTAGCTCCCCGAGCGTCGAGCTCCCGGCCACCCGTCGAACCGCGGGGCGGGCCGCCGCGCAACGCCATGTTGCCTCGGTCCAGCACGACGTCTGCAACTGCCGATCCGGGCGATGTCCTGAATCGCGCGTTGGACCGCGGCCGGGCCTGGAAGCAGATGCTTGTCGCGGAGCATGGGGATGAAGCGGATGTGGATCCAAGGCGCAGGCTCAGCCCCGAGCAGAAGGTGAAGGTTGCGCGCACCGTCATGGAATCCGCCCGCGAAGGGCTCCGCGCGCTCTCTGCTTTGAGAATACAAAGCAGGGTGCGCGCGGTCGACGCCGTCGAACATGAGAACGTGCTGTGGATGATGTTGTCGGCGGCGGCGGCGTCGGGCTTCGCGGGCCGCGAAGCCATGCTGGACGCGAGGTGGCAGCAGGACCTGGGGTTGCAGGCGGACCCCGCGGTTTCCGCCGTCTTGCGGGTTGCGTGGCGCGGCGAGAAACAGGATCTCGGCGAATGGGTCGGGATATTGAATGAACTGAGCCTCTATCGTGCGGCGATGGACGACATGGTGCAACGCACGAGAGCCCCGGAGGCGCCGAGAAAACTCAGGGAAAAGCTCAAAAGCTCGCTGCCGGTCGCCGTCTCTCAACAGTCATTGTGCGCGAGCGCGACGCAGTCCGTGCGCGGCGTGCTCATCGCCATCCACAGCGAACGATTGGCGCAGTTGGCCGAAGAGCGAGGACTGACAGACGTCGCCTCGCGTGTGGATGAACTGAGGGACGCCTCGCGCTATCGGGGCGACGAAGTCAGTGCAGCCTTTACGGCGTTGAACGAGGCAGTCTGTGATGCGGTGTTGGGCGCACCCCGCGGCGGCGGCGTGCCCCCGGAAGCGCTGAACAGGCACAAGGCGTTGCTCGAGGAATTCGTCGATCAATACGATCGGGTCGGGTTGAAGCTGTGTCTCGATGTCGCCGCCAGTATCGAAATGGACGATGCCGGTATCGAACAGAATGACGCTGGCGAAATCTGGCGCGCTATGCTCGACACGGCTGACGTGGTCGCTGCGTACAAGGCGTGCGTGCTGGATTTATGCGAAACCGTCCCTTCGAGCAGCGCCCCGCGAAACGCCATGCTCACGGCGCCGGTAGGTGCATCGCCGGCCCCCGCGGCATCCTCGAGGCTGAAGCCCAAGCGCCGCAAGCCGGGCAAGCGCGCGGCCGCTCCGTCCGATACCGCGCCGGCACCGCCAGCCGCGCCCGTTGACCTGCGCACGCCGGCGCAACGGAACGCCGACGCACTGTTGAAACGCTGCCCGGTCGATCATGCGACGGCGAAGCGACTGGATGCGGACGTCATCGCGGTTGCGCGTACAGTGGGTAAAGACACGAGTACGGCCGAGAAGCTGCTGAACGACGCCCGCTACGACGCCGTGCAAGTTGTCGATTACCTCACAGTGTCGGCACGAGACTGGTTCGGCGAAAGCGACCGTGTGCGTCAAGTGCAAGCATCGCTGAGCGAGCGCGATGACGACGAGCGGATCGCACAACTGACGGATCGTCTGGACGCGCTGAAGCTGCTCGAGCAAAACATAAAGACGTTCGAAGCCGATGCACTGAAGCAAGATCCCTTGCCCCGAGCGAAACACCTGAGCCGGCTGTTGAGCAGCGAAGAAATCGCCAGTGTGGGTGCGCCGGTCCGGCTACCGTCCGCTGGCGATACCGGCGAATCAGGTACGTTGTTCGAGATCGCTATCCAGCCTAAACGGCTTTCCGATGGTCAGCATGCTGCGCCTTGGTTCGTGCATTTGCATACGTCGAAGCCGGTGGCGAGCCAGACGTTGTCCGCGATGGAGTTCGGCGCCTTTACGGCAGTTCACTTGAAGACGGCGAAACAAAAGAAGCTCGGGCGCAACTGGGAGGAAGCGATGCGCGCGTGGGGCCATACCGAGGCCAAGGTGCATCGCGCTGCTATCGGTCCCGCGTTGCTTCAGGAGTTGTTCGCACGGGCGACGCCCTCGACGGAGCTTGTCACAGAGGCGGCGACTTCATCGATGCCGCGCGCGCGCCAGGCGGGCGCAAGCACCGGCTAGCCCCCGAAACCAAGAGGGATGCGACGCACGAAGGGAAATCGTGGCGAATCCCGTGGCGACTGATTTGGCGGCAATCTCACTTCTTCATCGTCGCGCCCGGGGCGCACCATGCGGCGAGATCCTCCTCGGCCCGGTCCACCGCGCAGCCCCAATCGAGCGCCTCGTCCTGATTGAACCGCTTGCCCAACTGCCACGCGACCTCCGCACGCGCAAGCTGCACGCCCATGTAGAACGCGTGCCCCGCATCCGTACCGAAATCGAGTTCGGGATAAATCGCGAACGGGTCGACACCGCGCCAATGGCCGGCGCGGTTATAAACATGGAGTCCGTCCTCGGCCACCTGCACCCGGAAGTTCGGATCGCGTACACCACGCGCGAACTCGTCGATTTCGGCCGCGCCATAAGGAAAAGGATGCTTTTCGTGAACCGTCGCCAGCTCGCCGCCCAGGCCCTTCGGCAACACCTGCGCCTCGCGCGCCGCATGCATGACACGCCGCGCGACATCGGCTTCGCGCACCGCCCGCCGCGCGTGCCGGCTGACCGAGGTCGTCAGGATCGCCGATACATGCAGCTCGGCAGCCATGCCGAGCAACACCGCATTGATTCCGCTCGTATCGGCCTCGGTCAACTCGGTCACATTGCCGACGCCCATCATGATCGAGACATCGGGATAACGCTCGCGCAAGCCGACGTAACGCGCGATCGATGCGGCGAGTCCGAACGGAATCGGATCGAGAATCGGATCCGCGAGGAACGCGCGCCCGCGAGCGCGCATCGCATCGATGGCCGCATCGAGCGATGCGGGATCGCCGGGTTCGCGCGCGACGAGAATGGGTGTCGACGCGACCTCATCGGCAACCCATAGCGTATCGACGTTCAAGCTCATCAGATAATCGGCGCCCGCGCGCCCCCCGCGCAAGAGCTCCTCGGTACGCATCGAATCGACGCTGACGCGAAACCCTTGGCGTTTCAACGCAAGTACCGCCTCTTCCAGGTGAGGAAACGCGGTTTCGGGCAGGCAGCCGACATCGATCACATCGGCGCCTTGCGCTGCATACTCGCGTGCCCGAGCGACGATACCGTCGATGTCGAGCCGCGGCGCATCGACGATTTCCGCAAAGATTTCCGTGTCGTAGCGCGACAGGTCGACGGGCCGCGCCTCGCGTCCAAAAAACTGGGGCAGGTCTTTGACTTCTTCGGGGCCGCGCTCCACCGGAATGCCATAGTGTTCCGACAGCGCCTGCAGATCGCCGCGGCAGCGGCCCGGCACGATCACACGTGCAGCAGCGACAGGCGAGGGGAGTCGCCGCCGGATCATGTCGGCCGTCATGAGCGCGGCGACCTGTAGCCCGAGCTCGCGCACCTCCCAGGTGAAAGGCGCGGGTGCCATGCCGTCCAGCACGCGCCGCAAGCTGGGCTCGGCGAGACGGCCGGTCAGGAAGAGGATGTGGTCCATGCGAGATCGAGCGCGGCGAGCCGGCCGTCGAGTGCCGTTCTCAATTCGTCGGGTGAAGTGACGAGCGTCGTGTACTCGAAGCGCTTCAAGCGCTCGACGTTTTCCAGCTCGATCGCACGCGGTCGCAGTTCGACCCATTCGTCAGGGCTTTGCGTGACGACGGTCGGCTCCGTATCGCACGCATAGACGATGCTCGAAATGCACTGTTTGCCGGCTTGCGCGTACATGTTGGTGGGTAGCGTATCGGAGATGCCGAATGCGCATTTGGCGACGGTATTGCTCGTGGCCGGCGCGATGATCACCGTATGGTACATGCCGTGATAAAGCATGCCGACGGGCACGCCGCTCGCGCTGTTGTCGCGCAGCACGCGAAAGTGTTCGCGCAGGCGTTCGAGCGGCCAACCGTAAAGCGGCAGCACTTCCTCGGCAGCCCGCGACAGGAACAGATCGGTGCGCGGCAACTGCAGCGCAAGCGCGAGCGATTCTACGAGCATGTGGCCCGAGCCGGTCACGCACCACGCGAATCGGGCATCCGGTTTGAATTGAGTGAGGTGACGGACGCTCGTTTGGGTCATGCGTCGAGTGGAATCGGGGCGCCGTCGTGCGACAGGCGAATGTGAAGGCGGTGCATCTTGCGATAGAGCGTATTGCGGCTGATGCCGAGCGCCTTCGCCACATTGCTGACGTTCCAGCGATGCTCGTCGAGCATCGAAAGCACCGTTTCGCGCTCCTTGATCTGGATCGCGTTGAGCGACGAGATATCGGCATCCTCGGCAAGATGGGGCAACCCGGGTGCCTCGGGCGCACGCGAGGCCGGCGCCACGGGCGCAGCCGGCGGTACGCTCGCCGCCTGGCCTTGCAGAACCTCCGCCGGCAGATGCGCGCACTGGATCGCCTGACCGTCCGATAGCGCAATGGCCATTTGCAACACGTGACGCAATTGCCGGATATTGCCAGGCCAGCCATAGCCGAGCAGCGCACGCTGTGCCTCGGCCGTCAGCTCCGGCGGGTCGTCGGTTTCGGATTCGAGCAGGTGATGGATCAGCGCCAGCTTGTCGGCCCGTTCGGCCAGCGACGGCAGGTTGATCTCGATGCCTTTGAGCCGATAGTAGAGGTCTTCGCGGAATTGGCCGCTTTGCACGAGCTCGAGCAAATTGCGGTGGCTCGCGCTGATCAGCTGGAATTCGACCTTCACCGTCGTTTCGGCGCCGAGCGGCGTCACCTCGTGCTCTTCGATGACACGCAGCAAACGCGCCTGCAACGCGAGCGGCATATCGCCGATTTCATCGAGAAACAGCGTGCCGCCGTTGGCTTGCACGATCTTGCCTCGGCGCCCTTCGCGCTGCGCGCCGGTAAACGCGCCGGCACGATAGCCGAAAAGCTCGCTCTCGATCAGATTCTCGGGCAGCGACGCGCAGTTCACTGGCACGAAGGGCCCATTGGCGAGCGGGCTGATGCTATGGAGCGCTTGCGCAAAGACTTCCTTGCCGGTGCCGGTCTGCCCGCGCACGACAATCGGAATCTTGCGCTGGATCACGCGTGCGGCGAGCTGGATCTGCGAGGCCATGCGCGGGTCGCCGAATTCGAGATGCGAGATCTTGTCCAGCCGGCTCGGCGCCGGGCCCGCATCGCGCACCGGACGGCGAGCGGCCGGTTCCGCAGAGACGATGCTCGTTGCGCGTGCGAGCGTCGTTTGAGGCGTTTGCGCGACGAGGAAAAAGCGATTCGTGCCGCTTGCGCTGTAGACGGTGATCGGATGAAACGAGCCGCGGATGCTGCGCGCGATCATATCTTCGAGCGACGCGTTGAACGCTTCGTCGATGCGCTTGCCGCGCAACTCGTCGAGCGAGCGGCAGCCCAGCTGAAACGCCGCGCTGCGATTGGCGGCGAGGACGGTGCCCTCGTCGTCGACGGCAAGCTTGCCCCCATGCAGCGTTCCGACGAATTCCGGCCGGCTATGAAACTGAATCATGTTCACATGACGAAAACGCGCGCTCAGCAGCCGGTTTTCGATCATCTGGCGCGACATGCCGACCAGTACGAGCGAATGCTGCTGCAAGAGCTTCGAGCGGCTCGTCACATCGAGCACGCCGGCTATTTCCCCGCGATCGTCGAAGATCGGGGCGGCCGTGCAAGTGAGCGACGTATAGCGGGTATAGAAGTGTTCGTGCTGGCACACGGCGATACAGTCGCGCTCGGCAATGCAGGTCCCCATCCCGTTGGTCCCGGCCTCGCGCTCGCTCCAGAGGGCGCCGATTCTGAACCCGTCGGCGGCGACAGCTTCGGCGAATGGGACCGAGGACACCTGATGCACGATGACGCCATCGGCATCGACGAGGACGACGGCGAGCTCCGGATCCGCCAGTTGCTGATAGAGCGTCGTCATCTCGAGTTTGGCGCACGCGATCAAATCACCGACGGCCTCGCGGCGCGCGGCGAGCTCGTAATCGGTCAGCACCGGAGGCGTGACGAAGCGGCCCGGATCCAGCTTGAACTCGTTGACGCAGCGAGCCCACGATTGAGCGACGGGCTCGCTCATCGGCCGGGACGGCAGGTGGTGGTTGACGACATTCAGCACTTCACGAACGTGCGAGCTGCTGTCAGCGGGCAATGACATGGGGTTGTCTCCACGGCGCACACCTCGCGCGGCGTTTCCAGCCGCTTTCGTAAGTGCCGCTCTCATTTAACGTTGTCCCCTTTGCGCCGCGGATTCTGATGCCCGGGTGCGCGACGGCTCATAAGCTGGAATAAGCATTCCAGCACTCGAAAAACTTTACCCTCGATGGCGCGTGCGTTCAACAAGAAGTCGCATTATGTGGGTATCCCCTAGCGTGCTTCTTGCTTTACTGAGTGGATGCGGTTGCGGCGCCCCGAATGGCGCGCCGTTGTCGCAAAGCCGGTACAGCTTGTTATGCGCGAGCGCTTGCTGTCCCTCTTTCGTCTAGTCATTTGCCGTCGCGCGGCGGAGCGCACCATGGATCGAATCGATGCCACCCGTTTGAGTTCCACCGCTTTGCCAGCAGGCCAGCAAGCCGGCATGCCGTCCGAACGGCAGGCGGCCCCCGCGCTTGATATCGTTTTCATCGAGGACTTCGTCGGCGAGACGGTGATTGGCATCGATACCAGCGAGTTGCACTTGCCACAAGCCGTACGCATGAATCTGACGATCGGCGTCCCCTCGCTGAAGGCCTGTGTGACCGATCGCATAGAAGACACGATCAATTACGCGGCCGTGCGCGCGGCGCTTCACGAACTGCTGGCGACGCACGGCGTAAAGCTGCTCGAGGCCTTGGCCGAGAAGGTGGCGCTGTGCCTGATTCGCGACTTCGGCGCGTATTGGGTCCGGGTGGCGATCGCCAAGCCGGCGAAGTTCGACGATGTGAAGGCCGTGGGAGTGGTCATCGAGCGCCGACGCCCCGCCGAGGGCAACGCCGCGTTCACCTGGGCGTCGCTCGGCGCCGGCCTGGTTCCGAGCCAGCCGAATTAGACGAACCGCCGACCCGGTGCCACCGCCGCTGACGGGCGCGCATCCATGCGGCCAGCCCGGTTGCGCGCGCCGCCTATTTCTTGGCCGTGAGGGGACCCGTCAGACCGCAAGCCCGATAGGCGTTCGTTTTCAATGTCCGAAAAGACTTCGATTCGTCCTTGGCATGGTCGACGCGGAATTCCGCTCCGCCCTCTCCGCCGAGCGTGGCATAGCGGGCAAACGTCTGCTGGCCCACGAATTCATCGTAGGGTAGGACTGCCGCCATCTTGTCGATGACGCAGGAGCACTTGTAAACGTTCGCGAAATCGTGGCCGTTCTCGTCGAGGCACGTCAGCACATATTCGACGCGACCTTGCGTGGGATAGTCGTAGCCTGCGCGAGCCGCGCCCGCGGCGGCCGGGGCGCCGTCACCGGCCGCCCATGCCTGGCCGGCGAACGCCGACGCAAGCGCGCCGCAGGCAAGCATCATGCGAGCACTGTTGAACATGTTGGTCGCCTCTGATTCGATCGTCCCGGGGTGGGGCAAGTCAACGATACGCCCATTCGCGTGTGGCGTCGACGACGCTGCCGCGCGCGGCCGAACGCCTCGCGCGGCAGGGTTGCTCAGCGTTTCAGCTCGGCGAGAACGGGTGATGGACCTTGCCCTTTTGCTCGACGACGGTCGCCGCGCTCGGCGTGCCCGCCACGGCGCGCTGAATGGACTCGCGGGTCGCCTGGTAGTTGTAGTCGTGGATTTTCTGGTCGTCGTTGGCTTCCCAGTGAATGAAGACCCCGACGCAGATGAAGATGTCGTCCGCTTCATCCTTCGGAATCGTGCCGTCTTCGACCGAATCGGCCACCGCCATCGCGACCGCGTGCTGAGCCGGCCCGAACATCTGCACGGCCTGCTTGGCGCCCTTGATCGTGACTTTATTGAACAACACCGTGTTCGGCTTCGTGGCGAGGTTCGGCGCGACGACGGCCAAAAGCGAGGTGAAACCGTCCTTGTTGTTCGTCAGTGCGGTGCAAAACGCGGTTTCGGCGGCGGAGCCGCGCGGCCCCATGATTAAGTCGATATGCGCGACCTCGTTGCCGTCCCCGACGAGCGATTCCCCTACCAGGACGCGATTAATTTTGGCCATGCTGTTCCTCCGATGGATGGACATCAACTTTCTGATTGGCGCCCTCAGGCGATACGTGCGGCGCGCCGTTCACGCGAGGGCGCATGCTGGGCGCGCGGTGGACTACCGATGCACGGTGGCTGTACCTAACAGGTTTCATGCCAGTAGCTGCGTGCGAGAACGGCGCGGGCACGACGAGCGGCTCAGGCGTGCGCGGCGGCGAGGGCGACGAACAGCGTCGCGACCGTCAGGTCCGCGCTCGTACCGGGGTTCAGTCCGCGCGCCTTCAGTTCGGCGTCCCACCGGGCCAGCACGGTCCCGGCCGCGAGCGGCGCGCGACTCGTCACGAGATCGCGCCACCGCGCATGCACCTCGCGCGCCGTGTCCGTGACACTCTGCGCCAGCGCAGCGCCGTGCTTGCGCATAATGTGCGAATCGGGCCAGCCGCCGAGGAACGAAAAAAAGGCTTCCAGCGTGGCGGTTTCGAGTTGTCCTTCGCGAACCTGCGGCGCAATTGCCGCGCAGCAGGCAAAGACGTCGGCGAAGCCGTCGGCATACTGGCGCGCAATGCTGTCGCGCCCGGCCGCGAGCGCCATCGCCGCGCGCAGCCCGACGGTGGGCGGCGCATGGACCGATTGCTCGGGTGCGTCGCCGAGCCCCCCCGGATTGGCGAGGGCGATGGCTCGAAACGCGGCGCGGGCATCGTCGATATCGAGTGTCTGAAGCACGCGCTGCGTGGCTGAGTGCCAATCGCGCGCGTCGGGCGGAGCATCGAAGCCGTCGAGCGCCGCGGCCAGCGGTGCGACGAGCAGCACGATACCCAGATTCGTATTGCAGTCGACGGCCGCGCGCGTAACGCGGACGGCTTCGATCAGGCGGGTGCCCACGGGCGCGCCGGGTGTGAAAAGCGGCGCGACCGCCGCGCGTGCGCTCGAGATGAACTGCGCGGCCACCATGCCGTGTCCTGCGCTTTGTTCGCTGACGTTGCCCGGTTTGGCGACCTCGACATCGAGCCGGCAGGCCGCCAAAAACGCATCGGGCGCGGCCAGAGGAGCCGTGCGGCGGGGCGCGTGTTCACGCATGGCGTTTGGGCAGATCGATCACGCGCGAGCCATCGGCGGCCGCCGCGCCTTGTGTCAGGCCGAGCTTGCGTTCGAGCAGATCGTCGGCGAGCGCCCCGGCGATATCGACGGACGTGACCGATTGCAGCCCGCGCCAGGCCGCGACGCCATTGACTTCGAGCACGAGCGGGCGGTTCGGGTCGTCGGGATTCGGCATCAGATCGACGCCGCCGTAATCGAGCCCCAGTGCCGCGCTTGCGCTTACCGCGGTCCTGACGAGTGCCTCGTCGAGCTCGGCCGGCTCGCAGCGGGCACCTTGCGCGAAGTTGTGAATCCAGCCGTTGCCGCCCACGCGGCGCATTGCCGCCACGGCGCGCGAACCGATCACGAGCACCCGCCAATCGAAACCGGGGCTGCCGCCTTCCACATACCGCTGAAGATAGGCGACGTGCCGATACGGCGCGAGCCGCGGCAACGTCGCACCGGCGGCCGACGTGCCGCTCGTCTTGCGCGCGGCCGGCCGTAGGCCGCGCACGGGGCCGAGCCGCTGCAGTCCCTGCCCTTGCGAGCCGAACAAGGGCTTGATGACGAGCGCGCGCCCCGCGGCGGTTTCCCGCATCAGCAGCCGCTGCGCGAAAGCGGTCGACTCGCTCGCCCATGTCGGCGGTGTCGGCACGCCGTGGCGATGCAGCAAAAAGCTCGTCATCGATTTGTCGACGCTGCGCTCGATCGCGCGCGCATCGTTGTAGACCGGCACGCCCAACTCGCGCAGCGCGTGCAGGACGCCGAGCCGCAGCGTCACCTGCTCGAACGTGCCGCCCGCGATCCCGCGTACGAAGACCGCGTCGGGCAGGCCGTGTCCAAACCCCGGTATCGCGAGGCCGTGCGGCTGCCAGGTCGTATCGATGCGGCAATCGGCGAGATCGACGCAGCGGGCCTCGACGCCGCGCGCGCGGAAGGCTTTCTTGAGCCGGCCGGTGTGCCAACCCGTCTCGTCGGTCATGATCGCGATGCGCAGGCCCGTTGCCGCAGGCGTGCCGCGCATTGCGTGCAAAGAGGGATCGAGTGAGCTCATGTTCGATCCGGGAGGCTGTCATCGACGGCGCCGTTCCACTGTTGATGCAAGAGCGAGGCGTTGACCCCGCCCCCGTGCCAGGTCGCGCCGCTTTCCAGACTGCTGACCCACACTTCCGCCGGTGCGAACAGCGCGGGATCGATCTGATAAAAATCGTAGTTGAACGACGTGAATATCTCGGCGAACGGTCGCCCGTAATCGCGCGAGTTTGCACTGGGCAACTCGACGGCGAGCTTTTTCGCCGCTGCGTCGTGGCGCACCGTCAGATGCACGCGGCCGCCGTACAGAATGGCGTCGTTGGTGCGGCCCATGGCCTCGATGCCATCGGGCGAGGGGGGCGGCAGCGGCGCGCAGCCCGAGCCCTCCACGACTTCGTCGAGCGCCACGCCGAGCACATGTGTTTTGTGCAGCGCGACTTCGACGACACGGGCCACGACCTGCACGGTGCCGGCCAACGAGTGCGTCGGCGTGACGACGATCGTCAGCGCATCGGGAGCGAGGCCGCAGTCGCCGAGCACTTTGTCGATGATGATTTGCGGCGGCAGACGATCGACTTCGAGTACGAGCGCGCCGCGCGTGTGCGCGTCGCGGTAGCCGAGCTCGCCGAACAGCGGCTCCTTGCCCGCCAGCGCGCGTGCGGGACCGGAGCCGAGCGAGAAGAATTTCTTGCCGCCCGTCTGCTCTTTCGTGGCCGCGAGGCTCCAGCCCGCATACTGGCTGGCCAGGCAGGCCAGCACGGGCGAGGACGTATGGACTTCGATCGACGTGGGCCAAAGCGGGGCCGCGTCGAAGCTGGCCCGCAGGCCGACCGTGCCGAGCCCGCCCATGCAGATGCGTGCGACGAGCAGCCCGGCCTCGATGCCGCCCGGCGCATGTACGCCCGCGTCGGCGAGTACGGTCCCGGCGTCGGTCCGCGTCAGCGCGACGCCAAGCTGTCCGGCGTTGTCTAGCAGCGCTGCGACATGGCGCTCGCTGAGCGCGTTGACGCTGAGGGGTGCTTCGCGCTCAGGCTTGGGATGCGGTGAGGACATGGCGGAACTCGCGGGAAGGTAGGTCGATTCGGTCGAGAACGCGTGCGTGCGCCTGGTCGAGCGCATGCATGACGGCCTGGCGTGTCGGCGCGCGGGCGACGACCATGCAAAGCGGCTGCCCGGCTGCGATGTGCGTACCGGGCATGGGGATATCGCGGCAACCGGGGTCGGCGAGACAGGCATCGCTCAGTGTTTGCGATGCGTTGAATGCGTAGGGGGCGAACAAGACCTGCTGACCCGCGCACTGCCCGGCGGGGCCGGGCGGTACGGATGGCAGCCGCCCACGCATGCAGGCCGCGAGGTGGCACTCCAGCAAGCCCAGGGGCCAGTATTGCCCCCAGACGGCTTCGTACAGCGACATCGTCGCCGACGGCCGCGCATTGATTTCGAGCAGCGAGAACCCATCGTCGTCGAGCAGAAAATCGCAGCTGTTGATGCCGACGAGGCCCGTGTGCCGGCAGATTTCGCCGATGGCCTCGCGCAGCTGGGCGCCGAGACGGGGCGGCAACTCGATTGGCCCGATGGCGCCCGTATGCACGAACGGCAATCCGTCGATAGAGGCGTTCAATTCTTCGGCAAATCCGAGCACCGAGGCCGTGCCGTGCGCGGCGACGAACAGCGCCGAGCAGGGTTTGCCTCGCGTCCTGCGCTGAAAGTAGCTGGCCGGCGACGCAACGGCGCCTGCTGCTCCGGCAGGGACGATATGTGTGCCGCCGCAGCCGTCGGCCCGTTTGACGAGCCAGTCGGCGGCGGGCCCATCGGGGCGCTCGAATGAGACGGCCGGGTGCGGCACGCCGAGCGAGTCGAGCAGCGCGAAAAACCGCCGTGGCTCGCGCACGGCGCGGCGCGCCTCGGGACCGTTACCGATGAGCGCGGGCAGTCCCGCAAGCCCTGCGAGTTCGTCGACGAAAGGTTCGGTCCCGCTGCCCGCAATCCAGCCTGCCACGCGAGGCAGCCGGGCGATGCGGCGCAGCGCATCGACGAGGCGATCGGGATCGATCGCGAGCCCGTCGCCCGCGACGTCGAACCACAGCGCCGAGGCCGCGCGGGTATCGCGATCGCCGAAGATGTCGAGCGCGGCTGCCCGCAGCCCCGCTCGATGCGCGGACTGGGCGAGCATGCGTGCCGACAGCCCCGCGACCGCAATGAGCGGTGCGCTGCGTGAAGGCGCGAGCTGTGTCATGGGCGGCAAGGGCGCGGACGGCCTCGATGCGGGCATGGCCTGCCGGTCAACCGAGACCTGCGGCGACGGCGCGCGCTTCGTCGAAGGCTTGCGGAAAGCCCAGATAGACGGGCTTGCTGCTCGTGCGCATCTGAACGAACAGCCGGTGCTCGACCTGGTACTTGACGTTGCCGATCGCAAGCGCGCCGATGCCGACCGGGCCCGCATCGCCGGACGGCCCGATGGGCTTGCCGTCGTTCATGACGTTGACGCCGGCGATGCCTTCGGGCGGCACGGCGTTCACGTCGGCCGCGACGAGCAGACGCCTCGCATGCGCGAGATCCGCGGCACTGGCCACCTGGATGCCTGCCGTCGCGCAGGCCATCAGGATCTCCGTATCGGCGAGCGCGGCGTGCAGATCGTCTTCGCCGGCGGTGCTGACAGCCGTCGTCGTAATGCCGAAGCGTTGGTTGACCTCATCGCTGACCTGCCTCGCGCGCGCGAGCGAGCCGTGACTGGCGATGGTCACGTCCGCGCCCAGCGAGGCCGCCATCGCGGCCGCGACCCGGCCGACGGCGCCGGTACCGCCGAGGATCAACACGCGCTTGCCGCCGAGTTCCATACCATGCGCGCGCTTCATATGGCGCTCGACGAGTGCGACGAGCGCCGCGGCGGTCGTGTACGAGCCGCTCGGATCGGCGAACACCGAAACCTCGAACGGCGGCACCATGGCCTTGCGCGCGATCTCGAGCATATCCGCCGCGAGCATCACGTCGCGTCCGCCGATGAAAATGCCCGTACGCGACACGCCTTTCGGCCCCCGCGAAAAAATGGCGTCCTGCGTGAGATTGGTGACCATGCTTGCGTCGACCCCGCAATACGGCACGATCACCTGGTAGCCGGCGTCGGCCGCCATGTTGACATCGAACGGGCTCATCTGCGGCGTGGCCGTGAGCATATGGAGGATGTAAGGCCTTTCAGTGGCTTCTGACATGGCAACAACTCGCAGGTCGTGTGGTTGGGGCGGCAGGGGATGCAGCGGCGCCGAATGCTCCGGGGCTCATGCGGCGTCGACGCGCGCTTCGCGCGCACCCGCAACGCGGATCACCGCGCCGCGATTGCGCGCGGCGCACACCGCGCATTCGATATGGGGCTTGTCGCGAACCGCGGCGCGCGCCGCGAGGAGCGCCGCGTCGGCCTCCAGCGCGCTTGGCAAAAAGGCAAACCCCGTCGGGCCCCACGAGGTCTGGCCGATGCCGGCGGGCCGCCCGGCCGCCGCCGCGCGCAACGCGGCTTCGACATCGGGGCTGGCGAATACGCCGCCTTGCACCGGCGCGAAGTACTCGCCGATGATCTGTTGCATTTCGGTGATGCCGTGCGCGAAGGCATCGAAATCGCCATCGGCTGCCCCGGGCAGAATCCGCATCAGCGCAAGATGGCAAAGGTGAGCCGCCAACTGCTGCGGAAACGGCGCAAGCGCCGCAAGCCCGCGCCGTTCCGCTTCGCCAGAGAGGCCTTCGCGCGAGGTGTCCGTGACGAGCATGACGCGCCACGCATCGGGAAAAGGCTGGCGCGCGACGAGAGGCGGCACGCCTGCGCCACGGCGATCGCGCGGCGCGCCGCCGTCGAGCAGCAGGCCGCCCGAATCGAAACCGAGGATGCCGATGCCCGAGCGCCCGCCGCGGCCGAGCAAGTGGGCGAGCTCGGCGGTGGTGGTCGTGAGCCCCGTGAGCCGCGCGTAGGCTGCGCCGATCGTCAGTGCGAGCTGGGTGCCCGAGCCCAGGCCGCTATGCGCTCGCGGTGTGCGCAGGACGTTGAACGCGACGGGCGTCGGGCCGTATGCCGCATGCAGCCGTTCGAGACACCAGCCGATGCGGGCGCGTTCGCTGTCGGTCATCGTGCCCGCGATGGAATCCGTTTCAGCCAGACGCGCTTCGAGCTCGGTGCCGGCCCCGTCGATTACGAGCCCGAGACTGCCGAACACACGACCGAGCGATCCGCTCGGATCCAGAAAGCCGAGATGAAGCCGGGCCGGGGCGTCGATGGTCACCGTGCTGGGCGCCGACGTGCGGCGAAAATGAAGCGGCATCGCGTGGTCCTCGTGATGGCGTGGCGGTCCGGTGAAAGCGCCGGCTCGAGCCAGCGCCACATGCGCGAGACGTTGCCAAGCACGAGACGTACCATGCCCGATCGAGCGCGCCGACGCGCGGGGCGGCGGCACTGCCGCTTTCGGCGTGACAGCGCGTCATCCGCGGCCCGCTCAGCGGTTTGTGCCGGCCCAGACGCACACTGTCACGGATTGCGCGGCGCGCGCGTCAGGGGCATTCAGCTTTGCGGCGCGTCTTTGGGTGCGTCGTATTTGATGTAGCGAAAGCGCTGATCGTTGGATGGTGTGCCTTCGAGCGGCCCGCCTTCGCGGCCGGGTTGCCATTGCACGACCTCCTCGATCTTGCGCGCAAGCGCGAAGTCCTTGTCGGTGATGCCCTTCGCGGTGTGCGTCTTCAGCTTGACGATGACGAACGCATAGGAAACCGTGAGATCCGGGTGATGCCATGCGGCCTCGGCCAAGTGACCGATCGTCGCGACGACCATCAGCGTGCCTTTCCAGCTCTCGGTCTTGTACTTGCGCCGCAGCCACCCGTCTTCGAGATACCAGTGCTCGAGCGGACCGGCGAGACGTGCGCGGATCTCGTCGTCGGAATAGACGTGTTCGGATTGGCTCATGGTCGTTGTCTCCATGCGGAAAAAGTCCGTTCGACCTCGACTATACAAAAAGCGCAGAAACACTGCGGAAACACACCGGGAACTCAAACAGCATAAAGCGCGAAAGCGGCCGTCGGCTAAAGGAAAACCCCCATCCCGCCGAAAGGCGAACGGCATTGTGCCGCGCCAGCCGTTGCGCTATCGCGGTTTTGACACAGTATGTCTCGCTCCGCGTGCAGCGTGCCGCACGAACCGTTGCGGCCGGGCGCCCCTCTATCCGTGCCGGGCGACGTTCGGCACCCATCCGCGCGCGTGTCCGGTTGCGGCCGAGGGCCATGCGATGGGCGTCGGGACGACCTCGGGTGTGCCGGCCGTGCGTGCTGTGACGCGCATCGGCATGGATTATGCGTTGGAGCGCGATACGCCATGAAGCCCGCCGCCGAAGCGGGACACAAGCGTTGGATCGTTACCCGCATTCGAGAGGGCGCGCCCGATGCGATGAGTAGCGTGGGTCATTCGTGAGTTGAACTGCAAGACAATTCTGGAGGAGACATGAACTTACGCACCACGGTTCTTGGGCTCGCGATTCTCGCATCGGCGGGCTTTACCACACTCGCAGCGAACGCGGATTCAGAGCTTGACTCGGCAATCAAGAACTCCGCGAACTGGGCTTCCCAGTCGGGCGGGTACGACAATCACCGTTACAGCACACTCAATCAAATCAACGCCGGCAACGTCAAGAACCTGCAGGTGGTATGGACGATGTCGACGGGCGTGTTGCGCGGCCATGAGGGCTCGCCGCTCGTGATCGGCGACACGATGTATATCCATACGCCGTTTCCGAACAACGTGACGGCGATCAGCCTCAAGGACCAAACGTTTCTTTGGCAGTATCAGCCGAAGCAGGAAGATCAGGTCGTATCGGTGATGTGTTGCGACACCGTGAATCGCGGCCTGGCTTATGGCGACGGCAAGATCTTCCTCCAGCAGGCCGATACGACGCTCGTCGCACTCAACGCGAAAACAGGCGATGTCGTCTGGACGGTGAAGAATGGCGATCCCAAGAAGGGCGAAACCAACACCAACGCGCCGCATGTCTTCGGCGACAAGGTGCTGACGGGCATCTCGGGCGGCGAGTTCGGCGTGCGCGGGCGCGTCATCGCGTACGACATCAAGACGGGCAAGCCGGCCTGGACGGCGTACAGCACGGGCCCCGACAACGAGATCCTGCTCGACCCCGACAAAACGATGACCTATACCGACGGCAAAATGATGCCCGTTGGCAAGGACTCTTCGCTCAAGACCTGGAAGGGCGATCAATGGAAGATCGGCGGCGGCACGACGTGGGGCTGGTATGCGTGGGATCCGAAGCTGAACCTCGTCTACTACGGCTCGGGCAACCCGGGCACCTGGAACCCGACGCAGCGACCGGGCGACAACAAGTGGTCGATGACCATCTTCGCGCGTGACCTGAACACCGGCATGGCGAAGTGGGTCTATCAGATGACTCCGCACGACGAGTGGGACTACGACGGGGTCAATGAAATGATTCTGTCGGACCTCATGATCAACGGCAAGAAGACGCCCGCGATCGTCCACTTCGACCGCAACGGTTTTGCCTATACGCTGAACCGCGAGACGGGCCAATTGCTGGTCGCGCAAAAGTACGACCCGGCCGTCAACTGGGCCGATCGTATCGATATGAAGAGCGGCTTGCCGATTCGTAACGCTGCCTATTCGACGCAGGCAGCGGGCCCCGATCACAACGTGAAGAACATCTGCCCGTCGGCGCTTGGCTCGAAGGACGAACAGCCGGCTTCCTTCGATCCGAAGACGAGCCTCTTCCTCGTACCGACGAACCACGTGTGCATGGACTATGAGCCGTTCGAAGTCGATTACACGGCCGGTCAGCCGTATGTCGGCGCGACGCTGTCGATGTATCCGGGGCCGAACGACCCGGGCGTGGGCGCCGCGAACGCCGGCAAGACGGTCGACAAGGCAATGGGCAACTTCATTGCATGGGATGCGTCCAAGGGCAAGATCGTCTGGTCCAAGCCCGAGAAGTTCTCCGTGTGGTCCGGTGCATTGGCCACGGCCGGCAATATCGTGTTCTACGGCACGCTCGAAGGCTATCTCAAGGCAGTTGACATCAAGACGGGCAAGGAGCTTTGGAAGTTCAAGACGCCCTCGGGCATCATCGGCAACGTCTTCACCTACCAGTACAACGGCAAGCAGTACGTCGGCGTCTACTCGGGTATCGGCGGATGGGCCGGCATCGGGCTCGCCGCGGGTCTGAAGAAGTCGACCGAAGGTCTCGGTGCCGTGGGCGGTTATCGCGAACTGGCCAAGTACACGGCGCTCGGCGGCACGCTGTTCGTGTTCGCCCTGCCCGGCGGCGAAAAGAGCTGAGCCCTAGTACCGTGTCGTAGCAGTAGGTTGTAGCGGTATACGCCGCGCGTCACCGATCGGCTTTTAGGAGCGGGCGACGGGCGCGCGGCGGTTTCAAGCATCGAGCAGTATCGACATTTTCACTCGCCCGCCACGACGGCACGCCAACGCAGCGTCCCGGGGCATCACTATATCGAAGGAGACGTTGTATGAAAGGCCGTACCATCTTGTTGTCGACGACACTCGCCGCCGCCGTTGTCGCATTGCCCGTCGTCTATGCCCAGAACCAGCCGGCGCAGGCGCAGCAGGTGGCGTATAAGGTCGTGGACGGCAACAAGGTCGACGAGAATACGCTGCAGGGCTGGAAGACATGGCGTGCGCTCGATTGTCAGCGTTGCCACGGGCCGCAGCAGCAGGGGCTCGTCGGACCCTCCCTCATCGACGCACTCAAGGTCATCGACAAGAACGAATTCAAGCGGACCGTCTTCGGCGGCCGTCTTGCCAAGGGCATGCCCGATTTCAGCGCGAGCAAGAGAATGCAGGACCATTGGCAGGACCTGTACGCTTATCTGAAAGGGCGCTCGGACGGGAAGATCAACCCCGGCGATCTGAGTGCCATCGACAGCAAGTAACGCTCGCGCCGTCACTTCCCGGAGACACCGGATGCGTCATAGCAAATCAATGTCCGTGCATATCGTACTGTCGGCCACCGCGCTGTGCTGCGCGGCGCTCGCGAGCGCCGCCGTGCGTGCGGACGGCCCCGCGCTGCCCAACAACGACGGCGCGGATGGCGTGCTCAGAGTCTGCGCCGATCCGCACAACATGCCGTTATCCAACGACAAGGGCGAGGGCTACGAGAACAAGATCGCAGCGGAGATGGCGCACGATTTCGGCTACAAGGTCGAGTACACCTATTTCCCGCAGCGCATGGGTTTCGTGCGGCATACGCTGCG
Organism: Trinickia sp.; assembly: GCF_057351765.1. Taxonomy (NCBI): domain Bacteria; kingdom Pseudomonadati; phylum Pseudomonadota; class Betaproteobacteria; order Burkholderiales; family Burkholderiaceae; genus Trinickia; species Trinickia sp. The sequence continues at coordinate 134,500 of NZ_JBMRBK010000022.1, forward strand.
CGAGAAAGTTGCCGACAGCGATCGCTTCAAATGCGATCTCATCATCGGCGTGCCGAAGGGGTACGAGCTGACGTCGACGACGCACGCGTATCTGCACTCGACTTATGCGATGGTGGTGCCGAACAAGCCTGAGTTCGCATCGGTTAAAACGCCGGACGATCTGCTCAAGCTGCCCGCCGACGAGCTGCACAAGCTGCGCTTCGGCATCTTCTCGCAAACGCCGGCAGTCGACTGGCTGCTCGCTCACGGCTTGATCGACCAGGCGATGTCCTATCAGGTTCAAAGCGGCGATCCGCAAGCGTACCCGGGCGAGATGATCGAGCACGATCTGGCATCGGGCAACATCGATGTTGCATTCGTCTGGGGCCCGATTGCCGGCTACTTCGCCAAGCAATCGGGTGAAAAAGTGAGAATCGTGCCGTTTCCGCCGCAAAAGGGCATCCATTTCGACTACGAGATTTCGATGGGTGTCCGCTATGGCGAAAAGGCCTGGCACGACAAGGTCGATCAGTGGATTTCGGCGAATCAAGGCAAGATCGATCGAATTCTGTCGAGCTATAACGTGCCACTGCTCGAGCGTGCGGAGGCGACGCAATCGTCCGGCGCGGGCGGCTCGCAATGAGGGCGCGTATGCGTGCGGTCATCGCGCTCGCCTCTGCAGGGGGCATGGCGCTCGCGTGTGCCGGCGCCTTCGCGGCGGCGGAGGCGAGTGCGGTGGAGCCCCAGCCGTCGGCCGCGATTACCGCGGCCGAACATTTGATCTTCGAGATCGACCATCTGCACGAGGTGCCGGCCCAGACGGAACTCGACTATGCGATGGTGGCGGCCGGAGAAAAGGCCGAGCCTCCCGATGTCGTGCGCGTGCTCGTCGCGAGCAAGGGCAATGCGAAGGGCGATGCCAAGGTGTCCGATCGCGGCGGCGAGCACCCGCTGCCGACGAGCGGGCTGCCCTGCAATCCCGTCGTCATCTATTTCCTCGAACGCGATATCGCGGAGATGGAGGCGTTGACAGGCGGGCAGCGGCGTTATTTCCAAAAGCGGGTGCGTCTTGCGCTGGCCGAGGGACCGAAGATCGTATCGGCGACGGAGCATATCGGCGGCAAGACAGTCGCGGTGCGGCAGATCGTCATCCAGCCTTACTTGCACGATCCCAACGCGGAGCGCTTTGCACGCTACACCGGCAAACGCTATACGTTTGAACTCGCCGACGCACTGCCCGGACGGATTGCGCTGATCCGCACCGAGGTGCCGGGGCCGAACGACGATTTTGCTCACCCCGTGAAAACAGAAACGCTCAGCTTCCAGGCCGCGGTGAGCAAGCTGACGCCGCCCGGAGGTCCGCCTCCCGCCAAGCCCGGTGACGCTCCCCGCGCGAGCCGCTGACGCGGGTTGCCCGGGCGTTCGCGGTGCGAGCTCGCGCCGCGCCGCGGCGAGCGTTGCATTTCGACGAAGCAGTCAAACGTGAACTTCATTCGCTCGCTGACGCTGCGTCAGCTGCAAATCTTCATCGTCGCGAGCCGTCACGTGAGCTTCGCTCGAGCGGCCGAGGAACTGCATTTGACGCAGCCGGCGATCTCGATGCAGATTCGGCAGCTCGAAGACGCGATCGGGCTTGCGCTTTTCGAGCGCGTCGCGCGACGGCTGACACTGACCGAAGCCGGCGAGCGTCTGACGCATCATGCGAGCCGTATCCTCGGCGAGATCAAGGATGCGGAAGACGCCATGATGTCGCTGCAACTGGCCGACAGCGGATCGATCGCGGTGGGCATCGTCAGCTCCGCGACCTACTTCGCGCCTAAGCTGCTCGCGCTCTATTCGCGTCAGTATCCGAAGGTCGATGTGCATTTCTCGGTCGGCAACCGCGAATCGCTGTTGCGGATGCTGCAGGACAACGCCATCGATCTCGCGCTGATGGGCCGCCCGCCGGCCGAACTCGATACGACCGTCGAGCCGCTCGCATTCCACCCGCAGGTCATGATCGCGCCCGTCGATCATCCGCTCGTCGCAGCCAGACGGTTCGATTTGCAGGAGCTGCGCGGCGAGAAGTTCCTGCTGCGCGAGCCCGGTTCCGGCACGCGCATGGCGGCCGAGGAGATGTTTCGGCAGCACCTTTTTTCGCCGGCCAAGATCATCACGCTCGGCAGCAACGAAACGATCAAACAGGCCGTGATCGCGGGCATGGGGGTGAGCCTCATTTCGCTTCATACGTTGCAGCTGGAGCTGCGCTCGGGCGAGCTCGCCTTGCTCGACGTGAACGGTACACCCATCGAGCGAACGTGGCAGATCGTGCATATGCGCACGAAGCAGCTTTCGCCGACTTGCGTGCTCTTCAGACGTTTCCTGCTCGAGCATGCGGCACCGTATCTCGAACGCGAATACGGCGCGTTCGTCGAGCGGCGACCGGTGCACGAAGCGAAATAGCGCTAGCGAGCGGCGCGTCTGGCACATCCGGCGTACGCCGCTGCGCTAGACTGTCGGCTTGTTTCAGTCATGGACCTCCGCGCGCTTCGTCATGGACAAGCCGGTATTGCCGCTCACGTACGAACAGATCGATCATTGGATCGCCTCGCTGCAACCCGAACTTGCCCGCGAGGGCTTCACGCATGCCGTCGGGATTTTGCGCGGTGGCGCTTGGCCAGCCACGCTCGTTTCTCATGCCACGGGCGCCGTGCCAGCCTTTTTGCGGTACGAACGGGCCACACGGACCGCGGTATGGGATTCGTCGGTGCCGCTGCCGGCGCGCGGCAGCAAGGTACTGGTCTGCGAGGACATCGCCGGCGCGGGACACACGCTGGCCGATTGCGTGAGCTTCCTGCGCGAGCAGGGGCTCGTCGTCAAGACGCTGACCGTCGTCTTCGACGATCTGAGCCGTATGCGGCCCGATTACGGCATGGACTGTCGCGGCTATTTTGCGCTGCTTCCCTGGGAGCGGCATGCGTATACGGATCGCTACCGTGCACGGTGGCAGCACACACAGGCGGGCACGCTGGGGCCGATCGGCGAGGACCATGAATTTGCCGTCTATGCGATCGATCTCGATGGCGTGCTGCTTCCCGACGTCCCGCCGCATCGATACGATGCCGATCTGATGGCGGCACTCGAGGAACGCGATGCACTATTGCCATTCGAGCATTTGCCGCAGATCGATTTCTCGCGGACGCAGGCCATCGTGACGGGCCGGCCTGAAATCGACCGGGCGCGCACGGCGGATTGGCTCGCCCGCCACGGTTACGCCCATCTGCGTCTCGTCATGCGCGACCCGTCGAGACATGGCGAACATCCCGAACAGGTTGCCGCGTACAAGGCCGAAGCGGCGCTCGAATTGGCCTGCACGCACTTCATCGAAAGCGACCCGGTGCAGGCGATATTCATCGCGCAGCATGCGCCGCTTCTTCGCGTGGTCTGGTGGGACGCGGCGCGGCGCGCGGCGAAGCTCATCGCTACGCAAGCGTGGCGGGGCGCAGACGCCCCGACGCCCTGAGCGGCTTCGCCCCGGGTGGCTCGCGTGCCGCCCCGCAGTGCGCTCAGGCGAGGCCGAGCTCCAGCGCCGTGGCGTCGATTGCGTGCCGGGCCTTCGAGACGAGCTCGTCGATCTCACTGCGCGAGATGACGAGCGGAGGCGAGAGCAGCATGCGGTCGCCCGAGGCCCGCATGATGAGATTGCTGCCGAAGCTCAGATCCCGGCACAGCGCGCCCGTTTCGCCGCCCTGCGCGAAGCGCCGGCGGGCAGCTGGATTCTCGGCCAGCTGCAATCCTGCGACGAGGCCGGCGCCGGCAATTTCACCGACGATCGGATGGCCGGCGAACGCTTCGCGTAGGCACGCCTGGAAATAGGGCCCCGTATCGGTTTTCACGCGCGTGACGATTTGTTCGTCGCGTAAAAGCTCGAGGTTGGCTAGCGCCACAGCGGCAGCAACGGGATGGCCGGAATAGGTGAGCCCGTGGTTGAACTCGCCGTTCTCGATGATCGGTTGGGCGATGCGCTCGGTCAACGCCACCGCGCCCATAGGGACATAACCGCTCGTGAGCCCTTTGGCGAGTGTCATCAGATCGGGCTCGAAGCCGAAGTGCTGATGCGCAAACCACTCGCCGGTGCGGCCGAACCCGCCGATGACCTCGTCGGCCACGAGCAGCACGTCGTATTTTCGGCAGATCCGCTGGATCTCGGGCCAGTAGCTCGACGGTGGGACAATGACGCCGCCCGCGCCTTGGAACGGCTCGCCGATGAAGGCCGCGACGTTTTCCGCACCAAGCTCGAGGATCTTCGCTTCGAGCTGCCGCGCACGCGCGAGGCCGAACGCCTCGGGTGGGGTATCGGCTTGCGCTTCGCCGAAGTAGTAGGGCTGATCGATATGGACGATGTGCTCGACTTTCGACGGCATCTGCTCGTGCATGTAATCCATCCCGCCGAGTGTCGCGCCGGCAACCGTCGAGCCGTGGTAGCTGTTTCTGCGCGAGATGACATATTTCTTGCTCGGACGGCCTAGGGTCGCCCAATAGCGGTAGACCGTGCGCAGGACCGTATCGTTGCCTTCCGAACCGCTATTGCAATAGAAGAAGTGCGTGAAGGGCGGCGGCGTCAATTCGGCGAGCAGGGCCGAAAGTTCGATGACGGGGGGGTGCGTCGTCTTGAAGAAGGTGTTGTAGTACGGCAGCTCCCGCATCTGCCGATACGCGGCCTCGGCCAATTCGCGCCGCCCGTAGCCGACGTTCACACACCAGAGGCCCGCCATGCCGTCGATGATGCGATTGCCGTCCGAATCCCAGAGATAAACGCCCTGCGCCTTCACGATGACTCGGCTGCCCAGGCGGTTGAGCGTGCCCATGTCCGAGAACGGATGAAGGTGATGCGCGGCATCGAGCTCGCGGTATTCGGCGGTGCTGCGTGCCGGCGGGTGAGCCTGTTTCGCTTGCACGTCGATGTCCGCGGATCGTTGTAATTCGTCATTCATAGCGCCTCCGTTGCGCTCAGACATGCAGCAGCAGATGTTTGCGCTCCCAGGAACTGATGACCCTGAAAAACGCGTCGTATTCGGTTTCCTTCAGTGCGAGATAGGCTTTCACGAACGGCTCCCCGAGGATTTCCGCGAGCGGCTCGCAGGCACCCATCAGCGTGAGCCCGTCTTCGAGATTGCGCGGGAGTTGATAAGGCATCCGATAGCCGTCGCTCGAGAGCGGCTCGGTCGGCGTGAGGTTTTGAGTCATGCCGAGATAGCCCGCGGCCAATGTCGCCGCGATGGCGAGATAGGGGTTGCAATCGACGCCCGGGATGCGGTTTTCGATGCGGCGCGCCGCGGGTCGGGAGTGCGGGATGCGAAAGCCGACCGTTCGGTTGTCATAGCCCCAATGCACATTGATCGGCGCGGCCATGAAGCGCGACAGACGCCGGTACGAATTGATATACGGCGCGAAGATCGGCATCAGCGCCGGCGTGTATTTCTGCAGACCGGCCAGATAGCTGTAGAAGAACGGGGCCGGCTCGCCTTCGCGGGTCGTGAACAGATTGTCCCCGCTCGCTTCGTCGATGATGCTTTGGTGCACATGCATGGCCGAGCCCGGCTCGCCTTCCATCGGTTTGGCCATGAACGTCGCGTACATCTGGTGTCGCAAGGCCGTCTCGCGCACCGTTCGCTTGAAGAGAAAGACGCGGTCCGCGAGATTCAGCGGATCGCCGTGCAAAAAATTGATTTCCATCTGCGCCGCGCCGACTTCATGAATCAGCGTATCGATCTCGAGCTCCTGGACATCGCAATATTCGTAGATGTCCTCGAACAGCGGATCGAACTCGTTGACGGCGTCGATCGAGTAGGCTTGCCGGCCCGTCTCCGCGCGGCCCGTGCGGCCGATGGGCGGGCGAAGCGGCAAGTCCGGGTCCTTGTTCATGTCGACGAGATAGAACTCGAGCTCCGGTGCGACGACGGGCTTCCAGCCTTTTGCCGCATAGCGCTCGAGCACGCGGCGCAGCACGCGCCGCGGCGAGATCTCGACGGGCGTGCCGTCGAAGTGAACGCAGTCGTGAATGACCTGGGCCGTTGGATCGACGGCCCAGGGGATGATGCGGATCGTCGACGGGTCGGGGACGCAGACCATGTCCGGGTCCGTGACGCCGGTGAGGGCGCTGCCGGCGGGATAGTCGCCCGTCACCGTCTGGATCATGACGGCCTGCGGCAGCCGCATCGCTTCGCCGGACTCGAACTTGCTGCGCGGGATGATCTTGCCGCGCGCGACGCCCGCCATGTCCGGGATGATCGCTTCGATTTCGGTGATGTGATGCTTTTTCAAGAATTCGTCGATGTCATGCATGATCGTTCTCTCGTTGTGTTGCGGGCAATCCCCGCCCGCCGAAAAAGCGCGGCTCGCCCGGTATCGCGATGAACGGCGACCATAGCGGCCCGGTACGCTGTTGACGCAGCAATCGATAAAAAGCGGACTGTCGTCAGCGCGCGGCGCCGCGCGTCATCAAAAGCCAGGTGTTTCTCGCCGCGTCGCGGGCGCGCGCGGGCCCGACACGGTTCGCATATGACGCGATCGTGCGCGGGGCGAGCGACGCCATGCCGTGCGCGCGAAAAGCACGCAGGCAGATGACATGGATGAACGGAAGGTGAGGGACGCTACGGCAGCAGCGAAGCGACTTCGTCGGTGTGCACGGCGATGGATGCGCGTGGGGCGGTAGCGTTGTGACGTCGAACGGAACGGCTGGACAAGACCGTGAAGACGGACAGGAAGCGGCGAAACGCAAGCTTGCCGCAGCGGCCGTCGGCAGGGGCGCGATCAGCGCGAAGACACCTCGCGGGCTGAGGACGTTCCCACCTGACCAAAGGGCCTCGGACTCTCACGATGACACCCGACTTGGCAACATTGAAGAGGGTGATGCCTTCGCTTCGCCGAGGATCGAAACGCCCGACGAAACGGGGCAACGGCCTGGCCGAACCGGCGCAGCAGCGGCAAGACGGCGTACGGCCTGTGTCTGAAGCATATACGAGTCGCGGCGCTTTCGCACGCGCGTGGCCTGTGCCGGCCAGCCGAATAAGGGGCAGGACTTGCTGTGGCGTCGACACGACAAACGTCTGACATTTTCGAGATGAAGTGTGTCGGGTTTTGATATATTGACGGAATGTTACAAATTGTAATATGTATAACTAAATGAATAATAAGATAGACCAGCTTGTACACCACAAGCTCCGAGGGGTGCCAGAGGCAGGGATCGAACGAGGTAATAGGCGCACTGAATTCGATGATGGAGTTCTCGTCGATGTTCGGAAAATCTTGGGCGCGGATGGTTTGCTTGACAGTGCGGAAGTCACTCACCATCGTTGGTGCGTTTGCGAGGTTGACGACAAGGCGCTCTTTGATGAGGATGCGCGTCGTCTAGCGAATGCTTTTCGGGCTGAAAACTCCGACCGCTTTTACGTGGTTCGTGTGTGTGATCTTCTGGGGTCCGGAAGTCCCGTGATCGCATATCGGTTTAGTGCTACTCAGGAGGAGATAGAGACGTTCCAGGGTTCCACGTGGTTTGAAATAAATCTCGATGATTGCTTGCTGTTCAACCTACCTTTTACATGCGCTGTTCTCCGCCCCGGAAGTGTCGATGCGACGAAGTTTGTGGGAGGCGCCACGTTTATAGCGAAGATGGAACAGGGTTGAAATGATCCTACAACAAGCAGTTGCATCCGGACGAGCGAAAGTGGAGCACGGGTCATGCGGCAGCGATGGTTGTATTTGGTGCAGGCTGAGAGCAAGCGTCGGGCACATCAGGATGTTTTATTTATGATTTAAATCGGGGAAATTAAAAGATGAAGATTTTAATTAAAGTTGCTTTCGGGGTTTTGGTGGCATCTTCGCTAGTCAGCTGTGCCGTATCCGTCGCCCCGGGAGAGGGCGCGCAAAAAATTTCGGATGCGTCGCAGGAGTCATTGAAGCAGCAATTCGTAGTCGGCACTGCCACACGCGATCAAGTTGTTGAACAACTCGGCGCGCCATCGACCAAGTCGACCGCTGGTAGCTATGAAATCTGGACATATCGGTATGTTAGGCGAGCAGCGGTCGGCGTCGTGTTCGTTGGCATACCGGTAGGCACTACGAAGACGGCAACGTTCTATTTCGACAATGCGAGTGGCGTGCTGAGCAAGATGGAGTTCGAATCGCACACGGGTTGAGCGGTCGAGTTCCCAAACGGGAGCGAGAAGATTCGGTGTCTCCCGAACGAGGGAACTGCAAGAGATCGGTGCCGGGATGCCGTGAATGGCATTTCGGTGAATCTGTCAAAGCCAAACGGTCAACCAGGTACGGGCACCCCGTGCAAACGATGGGCGTATGTTTGGCACAAACGTAAGCGCGGGTGGATCTCGAATCGTGGGAATGCTCGTGCAGGCCGACGTCCAGATCGCCCGTGAAAACCTTCATATCTGTCGAGTGAAAATGTTCGGTTCGATTTCAAAAATTGTCTTTCTCGTAACACCTACGACACTGCTGGCTGCATGCGCCTTCTTGCAACCGACTCATTATGTCGACACCCTCACCCCGGACTACGATCCGACCGTATCAGCGCGTGTGAGAATCTTGTCGGCGAACGGCCCGGCACGGAGCGCCTCATTCTGGCCGGGGAGTTGCTACAAACCATGGAGCGACACAACGGGTGTGAGGGTGTCGGACGGCTTCCTTGCCTCGTGGAAATATTCATCGCGAAGCGTGGTAATCGGCATGCCGCCGAGTCCGCGCGCATGGATGCGAAGCGATGGTCTCGTGAACAAGGACCTTATCAGGGAGTATGTGGTCCCGGCTGGGAAACCGATTACGTTATCGCTGGCTATGAGCAGTTACGCCGGACAGTATGGTGGGACAACTGGATGCGAGCCGCCAGCCGTGACATTCACGCCTTCGGCCGGCTGGGATTACGACGTTTTTCTGGATAGCGGACACGGTCGATGCTGGACTTCTGTTCGACATATCGACGGTCTGGCTATGGATGATCCGGTTGCTTTGAAACGCGCGCCGAAATGCCCAGTTGATGCGGCGGAGGCTCAGATCGCGCCGGCGATCCGGTAGTGGGGCAGATTGCATTCCGCACCGACCTCTTGTACCTCCGCGGTTCCGGGAAACACTGAACCGTTCTCCAAACTCGCTTCGTGTGCCGCGATGGCGCAAAACTACCCCGCCTTTTTCACCTGAAAAATCTTGACCGCCTCGGCGAGCGTTTGCGACTGTTCCTGCAGCGAACCCGCAGCGGCCGAGGCCTCTTCGACCAGCGCCGCGTTTTGCTGCGTGACGTTGTCGATCTGAGCGATCTCCCCATGAATCTGCTCGATACCCGTGCGCTGAGCAGCACTGGCCGAGCTGATCTCGCCCATGATCGTGGCCGCTTGCTTCACGCTCTTCACGATCTCTTCCATCGTCTGGCCGGCCACGTCGACGAGTTTCACGCCCGATTCGATCTGCTCGACCGATTTGCTGATGAGCTCGTTGATTTCCTTCGCTGCCGTGGCACTGCGTTGCGCGAGCGCGCGCACCTCGGTCGCGACCACGGCAAAGCCTCGGCCCTGCTCCCCCGCGCGCGCTGCTTCAACGGCCGCATTCAAAGCCAGAATGTTGGTCTGAAACGCGATGCTGTCGATTACGCTGATGATGTCGCCGATCTTCGTCGCACTCGAGTTGATATCGCTCATCGTGGCCACCGCGTCGCGCATCGTACGGCCGCCCTGTGTCGCAACCTCGCTTGCCTGCGCCACCAGTTCGTTCGCCTGCTTCGCATGTTCGGCGTTGTGCTTGACGGCATCGGTGAGTGCGGCAACCGAATGCGCCGTGCGTTGCAGACTCAAAGCCTGCTGCTCCGTGCGTGTACTCAAATCGTTGTTGCCGGCCGCGATTTCGCATGACGCCTGCGCGACGGTATCCGCGGACAGTCGGACTTCCGCGATGGTGGACTGCAGCTTTTTACGCATCTGGTTCAACTCGTAATTGAGCCACGCGATTTCATCGCGCCCCGGCGATTCTATTTTTGTCAACAGATCGCCGCCGGCAATCCGGCCCACCGTTGCAACGACGTTTTCCACCGGCACGCGGATGCTCCGGCGTATGCCCCAGCCGAGCAGCATACCGGCCGCAACGGATGCGACCGAGACGGTCACCACCACCGGTAACAGTGCACGTACTGTGTCGCGCTCCCCGGCCAACGCGGCCATGATCGCCCAGACGGCCGCGCCGCCCGTCAGCAAAACAAGCGCGATCATGACCGCGAAGCCCGCCACGATGCGGGTGGTCAGGCGGTAATTCGAAAGTTTGAGCATCGGTGCCTCGACACGTCCTTGAGCGAAATGCATGTTTCGGGCTCGGCGCGCGCGGTACGCGGCGAGAGCGATCGGCGCGGCTCGCCGTTGTACGTATTTACGGCGCCGTAGGCAGGCGCCGCGCACCCGGGTTTACACGGGGGAAGCAACAGACTTTCAGCATTTTTTGGGCGCATCGATAAGCAATCGTTTAGGCGCATGACGCGTGCGGTTCGGCATACGCCCGGAATACCCGTGCCTCAGCGCTGCAACAGGAAAGTCAGCACCGCGTCGCGGAACTCCCGTGGACGCTCGATATTCGGCAGATGTACGGTGGGCAGAGCGACGAGCTGCGCGCCCGGAATCGTTGCGGCGATCGCCTCGCCATGGCTCGCCGCGGTGACGGTATCGTCGCGCCCTGTAATGACGAGCGTCGGCCGTTCGATGAGCGCCACGGTCCTGCGCAAGTCCGCATCCCGCACCGCAGCCAACGAGGCGGCGATGCCGTGCGGATTCATCGCGAGCAGCACCTGCCGGAACTTTTCGACAGCCGGTTCGCGGTCGTTCAGCATCGATGAGGGAAACCAGTTGCGCAGGAATGTCTCGGCCGTCTCGGCGATATTGGCGGGCTCGCGCACCGACGCGATGCGCGCATCGATCTGCTCGGCAGGCCCCAAATAAGCCGAGGTATTGCTCAGCACCAGACGATCGATGCGCTCGGGCACATGAATGCCAAGCCACTGGCCGACGAATCCGCCGAGCGAAAGCCCGAGGAAATGCGCGCGTTCGATCCCGAGCTTGTCCATCATCTCCACGACGTCGCGGCCGAGCCGTGGCAGCGAATAGGCACCGGCCGGCACATCGGATGCGCCGTGACCGCGCATGTCGTATCGAAGCACACGAAAATGCTCGGCTAACTCCGGAACGTCGTCCGTCCACATCTCCAGCGCGGTCCCGATCGAGTTCGATAACACCAACACCGGGGAGTGCGGTTGGCCGTCGAGGCGATAAGCGACCCGCGTGCCGTCGCCGAGCGTAAGAAAGGATCGTTCTTCCATCGTAAAAGCTCCTTCGAGTAAGTGACCGTGATCGCTGCCCGAGCATGCGTTCCAGCGTCTCGAGCACGGTGCAGCGCTGCGGCAAACATTGCCGTCGAAGAGAGCCTAGTTGCGGAGAGTGTGAAAAGATATTACAAAGTTCGGAACATCTTTGTAATGTCATTTCGATCAGGGAACAGCATCGACATGTACGAGTTCACACTGCACGATTTGCAATGTTTCAACGCGGTCATTGAAGCGGGCGGTTTTCAAGCCGCCGCGACGCAACTGAACCGCTCGCATCCGGCCGTCTTCGCCGCGGTGGCGCGGCTCGAACGCCAACTGGATGTCGCACTGTTCGATCGCAGCGGATACCGTGTCCGCCTCAGCGCCGCGGGACGAGCGTTTCATCGGCGCGCGCAGCCGCTGCTGCGCGAATTCGAAACATTGCGTCAATACGCGACGCAATTGGCGATGGGTGAGGAAAGCGAGCTCGACATCGTGATCGGCGATGTCTGTCCGCGCGAGGCCGTGCTTGCATTGCTCGGTGGATTTTTCAGCCGCTATCCGGGCACACGGCTCAACCTGCATTTCGAAACGGTGGGCGGTCCCATCGAAAGGCTGCTCGACGCAGACGCCGACTTGATCGTTCATCGCATCGACAAGACGGATGCCCGCATCGAATGGATCGATTTGTGCAAGGTGCAATTCGTACCGGTCATCGCGCCCGGTGTGCTTCCGGAGCCTTTGCCGCGCGCGCTGCGGCCCGAGCAGCTACGCGAGCTGACGCAGTGCGTGATGCGCGACACGGCGCGACATACTCCGCAGCAGGAATACTTCACGATCGAAGGCGCGCATCGATGTACGGTGGCCGATCAATCGATGAAAAAGGAGATCATCCTGCAAGGCCTCGGCTGGGGACATCTGCCGCGCTTTCTGATAGAGAACGAACTGCAAGAGGGCAAGCTGCGGTCGATCGCCGGACGCTATTTACCCGGCGCAACGGAGGAGGTGGTCGCGGCGCGACGCCACGATCGCGCGCATGGCCCGATTGCCGAACGCCTCTGGCGCTACTTGCGCCAGGAAGCCGGCCATTGGCGCCGGTCGCTCGCGATCGCGGCGCACGATGCCGCCGTATGAAGTCAGCTTGTGACGGAACGCATGATCGATCACCGCAGCGAGCCCGTGCTCGGCGTTGGGCTCGGCGGCGCCGCGTAGCGTGGCGCATTCCTCGACGGCGAGCAGCGGCGCTATCTGCCGCATCCGAAGGCGGTTCAGCAGTTGAGGGGTGGAATCGCCTCCGTCGATGGCGCCCCAACTGATTACCTGTGGCTATCAATTCATCAATAGTTTTCAATTTACGGAAGTAGAGCGTCTACCTAGGATCAACCCTGAATCGCGCCTCCGCGCCACGCGGCCAGTTTTCAAGGAGATCAACGGATGACGATCGAACACCCCGCCCCGAAGTCACGGGCGAGCGTATCAGAGGTTGCGGCATGACGAGCGCTGCGCATCTGCCCGTCGTCGCTCTGACATTGGGCGATCCGGCCGGTATCGGCCCAGAGTTGATCGCGAAACTGCTGGCGCGCCCGGACGCGACCTCACGCGCGAACATCGTGCTCATTGGAGACCGATGGCTCTGGCAGGAAGGCCAGCGCGTCGCGGGTGTCCAAGTGGAAGTCGACCCTATCGCCTCGCTTGCCGATGCACGTCTTCGCACTTCGACGTCGCGCTCCGCATTGGTCGCTATCGATACCGTCGACCGAGCCGAAGTGGTTTACGGCGAAGCGCGCGCCGTCGGCGGCGCTTCGGTGCTGCGAGTGCTGGATCAGTGCATGGACGCGACGCTTGCGGGTGTCGTCGATGCGATCTGCTTTGCACCGCTCAACAAACATGCGATGAAGCTAGGCGGGCTGGCCCACGAGGACGAGTTGCACCACTTCGCGGAATACCTGGGTGTGCGGCACTACTTCTGCGAGTTCAATACGCTCGGCGATCTGTGGACGGCGCGTATCTCCTCGCATGTCCCGCTGAAAGACGCGGCCAGCTATCTGAGCATCGAGCGCATCACGCAGGCGGCCGAGCTCATTTACCGGTCCTTATTCGCGAACGGCATCGCCGCACCGAAAGTCGCCATCGCCGCATTCAATCCGCACGGCGGCGACGGCGGCGTGTGCGGTCGTGAGGAACTCGAGATCATCGGTCCCGCCGTACGTGCATTGCAAGCGCGTAGTTGGCCGACCGAGACGCCGTTTCATGGCCCGTTCCCCGCGGACACGATCTTCCTCAAGGCACAGGCCGGCGAATATCACGCGATCGTCACGATGTACCACGATCAAGGCCAGATCGCGATCAAGCTCATGGGCTTCTCCCGAGGCGTCACCGTTCAAGGCGGATTGCCGGTGCCCATCACGACGCCGGCGCACGGCACGGCATACGACATCGCTGGGTGCGGCCGCGCCGATGTCGGCGCGATGTGGCAGGCGTTTCAGATCGCATGCCGCATGGGAGCGGCGCATCGGCAATCGGCTGTCGTGGATTGATCGAGGGCGACCACGAACCCACGACCTGCGGTACTTGACGCCGATCGATGCGCCGAACGGCGCCGCTGACAAAAAGACATGACGTAGTACAGGAGACAGACAATGAATTCGTTGAACCCGGCCGATAGCACGGCCAACCCTGCCGAGAACGCGGCCTATGAAGCCGATGCCGCGATGCCGCGTCGCCGCTGGCTGCGCGTGATTCCGCCGCTGCTGCTCGCTTGCGTCATCTCGTACATGGACCGCGTGAACATCGCCTTCGCGCTGCCTGGCGGGATGAACGCCGAGCTTGGCATGGACGCGACGATGGCCGGTCTTGCCGGCGGGATCTTCTTTTTCGGCTACCTGTTCCTGCAAATCCCCGGTGGCTATCGCGCGGCACTTGGCGGGGGCAAGAAGTTCATCGCATGGTCGCTCGTCAGTTGGGCCGCGCTCTCGGGGATGACGGGGCTCGTCACGCACACATGGGAGCTGCTGACGCTACGTTTCCTGCTCGGTGTTGCGGAGGGCGGCATGTTGCCGGTCGTGCTGACGATGGTCTGCAACTGGTTCCCCGATCGGGAACGCGGACGCGCCAACGCCATGGTCATCATGTTCGTGCCGCTCGCCGGCATGATCACCGCGCCGTTGTCGGGTTACCTCCTGGCGACATACGACTGGCGCCATCTGTTCTTCAGCACGGGCGCGCTGTCGCTGCTGTTCCTCGGTGTCTGGCTGCTGTTTGCCGACGACGGCCCCGAGACGGCCCGCTGGATCTCGCCGCGCGAAAAGGCATACATTCTCGACGCGCTGCGCGCCGAACGCGAAAGCGCCGAGAGCGCGGGCGCGTTGCCTTCGACGTCGTTTCGAAAGGTGATGGGCAATCCGACGATCTGGCTGCTGATCGCGGTCAACTTCTGCTACCAGTTCGGCATCTACGGCTACACGATGTGGCTCCCCACGCTGCTGAAGAACCTTATGCATACGGGCATGGGCAAGGTGGGGCTACTCGCGATGCTGCCTTATATCGCGATGATCGTGGGCATGTTCGCAACGTCGTACCTGTCCGATCTGACCGGCAAACGGCGTCTGTTCGTGCTGCTTCCGCTTGTCGGCTTCGCGGCCTGCCTCGCGCTGTCGGTACTGACACGATCGACGATGTCCGTTTCCTTTGCGTTCCTCGTCGGCTGCGGGTTCTTTCTCCAAGCCGCGGCGGGCGTATTCTGGGCAATTCTGCCCAAGCTGTGCACCCGCGAAACGGCGGGCGGCGCACGCGGCCTGATCAACGCATTGGGTAATCTGGGCGGTTTTTGCGGGCCCTATGCGGTGGGTGTGCTCACCCAGCACCTCAGCTCGGCCGCCGGCGTGTACAGCCTGGCGGTGACGCTGGCGATCGCCGGCTTGCTCTCGATGGCGCTGCCGAAGCGCTGCGAAGCGTGACGCAAGTCTGGGCCCCGATACGATCGATACCGCGGCGCCGCGCTCATGCGTGCGGCCGCGACGCAATCACCTGAGGACAAGGCTTCACCATGAACGATATCCTGCTGCTGGTGCAAAAATGTGCCCATACGTTCAGCTTCTACGATCTCGAAACGAAAACGGCGCTCAAGCATATCGTCCTGCCGGCTTTTCCCCACGAGTTCACAGTGGCTGCGAGCGGTCGCCATGCGTACGTCGGCATCTTCGGGATCGAAACCGCGTGGACGCGCGGCGAGCAGGGCGATCACCGGATTGCCGAAATCGATCTGGGAGAGCGCAGACTCACGCGCATGCTCGATCTATGGCCGTACTTTCGGCCGCACGGCATGGCGAGCGACAGCGAGGGGCGCCTGTATGCGATGAGCGAGGCAAACGACATGCTGCTCATCTTCGATCGTCCCGGCGATCAGGACGTGCCGAACATGGCGGTGCCGTCGGGCGGCGTGAAGACGCACCTGGTGACGCTGACGCGCGAAGCGAACAGTGCATACGGAGTCCATCTGCTGTCGAACACGGTCACGCGGTTTCATCCGCGCGATGCAACGGTTACACCGCGATCCGTGATGCCGGGGCCGCGCCCCGAGGGCAATGCGTTGTCGAGCGACGAGCGCACGCTTTACGTCGCGAACCGCGGCGATGACACGCTCGTTGCAATCGACACCGAAACGATGACCTGCGGGCGCCGTGTGAAAACGCGCAGCGATCCGAATCGCATCTACCGCACGACCGCACAGGATGGCCGCGACCTCCTGCTGCTGACCAATTCGGGAGATCGATCGGTTTCGGTTTTCGACGCAACGCAGCTCGAGGAAATCGAGCGGATCGCGCTGCCGGCGAACCCGACCGCGCTGTCGTTCCATCCTTCGCGACGAGCGGCTTATATCTCGTTCCAGGACGATCACGTCCGCGAACTAGACATGACGAGCTGGCGGTTCATCGGCGAAATGCCGACGCTGCGCGAGCCGGACGCATCGTATGTGCTCGCAGGCAACCGCTGACCGGCCTATGGACGACGCACGGCCGGGTCTGCCCGATGCGATCGTCGACGCACACCATCATCTATGGCGACTCGGCGGCGACCTCAGTTATCCGTGGCTGCAGGAGGCGTATGACGCGGAGCACTTCATGCTCGGCCCGTACGATGCGTTGCGCCGCGACTTCGGCGCGGAAGAGTTTCGCCGCGCGGCCTGCGGTGCGCCCATTGTGGCAAGCGTGCACGTGGAAGCGGAATGCGCACGCGCCGACGCGCTCGCGGAGACGCGTTGGCTGCACGAAGTCGCGGCGCGGCACGGCCTTCCATCGGCCGTTGTCGCATGGGTCGACCTGCTGGCCGACGATGCCGGCGAGCGCATCGCCGAGCAGGCTCGCTATCCGCTCGTGCGCGCCGTGCGCTTCAAGCCTCTCACGTCGGCCATGCCCGCCGAGAGGATCCGCGGTCCGGGCACACTGAACGATCCGCGATGGCCGCGTGCCCTCGAACGGCTGCGCTCCCACGGACTAGGGTGGGACTTGCGCGTGCCGTTCTGGCATCTGGAAGAAGCGGCCGCTCGATTGGCAGACGCGCCCGCACTCGATGTGATGCTCGAACATGCCGGATTGCCGTGGGATCGAACTGAAGGGGGCCTCGCGCGTTGGCGGCGCGGCATGGCGGCGCTGGCCGCGCACCCGCGCGTCTCGGTGAAGTTGTCGGAATTCGGATTGCGGAATTCGGGATGGAACGAGATGGAAAACCGGCGGATCATACGGGACACGATCGAGACGTTCGGCGTCGAGCGGTGCATGTTCGCGAGCAACTTTCCGGTGGCGGGGCTGCGCATCGCCTACCCGGCACTCGTGTCGACCTTCGCCGCCGCGCTGGCGGACATGGGACTCGACGAGTGCGCGCGCCGCGCAGTCTGGCATGACAACGCGGCCCGAATCTACCAGCTCGACCTCAACCCGCCGCGCCATGCCTCGGCCGCATCAGCACCTTGATCGAATCGAGCGAATTGGCCACCTTGATTGCTTCGTCCCACTCTTCGAGCGCGAAACCGTGCGTGACGATACCCTTCGATGTGACGAGCCCGCGCGCCAGCAGGTCGATGGCAATGGGGTAGCAGTAGGGGCCCAGATGCGCGCCGCGCACATCGAGTTCCTTACGATCGCCGATGATCGACCAGTCCACGCTGGCATCGGCGCCGAATACGGAAAACTCGACGAATCGCCCGAGCTTGCGGATCAGATCCAGGCCCTGCGTAACCCCTGAAGGCGAGCCGGTCGTCTCGATGTAGACATCGCAGCCGTATTGATCGGTGATCGACCGAACGATGGCGAGCGCGTCTTCGCGCGTCGGATTGATCGTGATATCGGCCCCGTATTCGCGCGCAAGCGCGAGCCGATCGTCGACGAGATCGATGACCACGAGCTTTTTCGGGGTCTTCAAATGCGCGACTTGCACCATCATCAAGCCGAGCGGCCCCGCACCGGCAATGACGACGACATCGTCGAGCTGGATATCGCCGCGATTGACGGTATGAATCGCGCAAGCGAGCGGTTCGATGATGGCCGCGTCCTCGAGCGAAATGCCAAGAGGAATCTTGTGCACGATCGCGGTGGGCGGAATGCGCATATATTCGGCCATGCCGCCGTCGGCCACCTCGCGCTGAAAGCCGAAGATGTTATGGATTTCGCACATCCAGTATTGGCCCGATTTGCAATAACGGCATTTCCCGCAAGGCACGATCTGTTCGGCGATCACGCGATCGCCCGCGGCGACGCCGAAGTGCTCGGCCGCACCGTCGCCCAACGCCTCCACGTAACCGAAAAACTCGTGCCCCGGAATGACGGGCGCCTTCACCCAGGGGCTCGGGCCGCCCCAGAACATCTTGGCGCCCGAGTAGCATTTGCAGTCGCTCGCGCACACGCCGCACGCGGCAATGCGGATGACGAGTTCATTGGGCCCCGGCTGCGGCCGCGCCACCCGTTCGACGCGGTAATCCTTCGGGGCATGGCAGACGATTGCGGTCATCTGATCTGGGGCATTCGATTCGCTCATGATGTTTGCTCTCGGCATATCAAAACGGTTAGGAGTCCTGATTCATCGTTTGGTGCATGGCGTCTGGCCGGGCTTTCTTCATCCCGCCAGAAAGCCTCCGTCCACGGCGAGGCTAGTGCCGCTCACCATCGCGGCATCGTCACCGAGCAAATACGCGATGGAGCGAGCGACCTCGTCGGGTTGCACGAATCGATCGAGCGGAATACGCGCGAGCATCGGCGCGGATTTCGCGGGATCGCTCCACGCTTTTTCAGCCATCGGGGTGAGGGTGACGACGGGGTTGATCGCATTCACGCGAATGCCATGCGCACCGAGCTCGACGGCCATGACGCGCGTGAGACCGTCGAGCGCGGCCTTCGAGGCGCAGTACGCCGCATGCAGCGGTAGCCCGATCATCGCGGAGATGCTCGACACGTTGACGATCGCGCCCGGCACACCGCGCTCGATCATGCTGCGCGCGCAGACCTGCGCGACGATCATCGGCGCGCGGACGTTGACCGCCATCGTGGTGTCGAACGCGTCGACGGTGGTATCGAGAAACGGCTGAAGCTCTACCATCCCGGCGTTGTTGACGAGCAGATCGACAGGCTGCGCCGCTTGCGCCGCGGCACGTGCCGCATCGGCATCGGCCAGATCGACGCAGACGGTCTCGCAGCCGATCGCCGCGGCAAGCGCTTCGAGATCGCTGCGCGTGCGGCTCGCGGCAATGACGCGCGCGCCGCGCGCGGCCATCAGGCGGGCCGTGGCTTCGCCGATACCTTTTCCGGCACCCGTCACGAGCACGGTCTTGCCCGCGAACTCGCGGCTTCTGTCGAGCGCTGTCATGTCGTCGCCCTCATGGTTCGTCGATCAGCCGTCGCGCCGAGTCCTCGTCGGTGACGAGGACCGAGACGTAGCCGCCGCGCAACGCCGCGCGCGTCACGGAAAACTTCTTGGCGCCGCCGCTCACGAGCACGACGCGCTTGATGCCGCGCAGATCGTCGAGCGCAATGGCCACGGTACGGCGGTTCAATGGATGGTCGATCAGCTTGCCGTTCTCGTCCATGAAGTGGCCGAGCATGTCGCCCACGGCGCCGGCCTTGCGCAGCGTGCGCAGATCGTCGGGGTTGTTGATGCCGTAAGTGATGACGAGCGACTCGGTCAGATCGCCGACCGTCAGCAGCGCGAGATCGGCGCCGCGGGCAAGCTCATAGGTCTCGCGTACCGTCTCCTCCTGCAGGATCACATCGCGCGCCTTCTGGCTGCTGACATAGATCGGCGCGGCGAACAGGTAGCCGTCCGCGTGGCAGAGATTCGCGAAGTCCGAGACGATATCGAAGGTATTGATGCTTGGACAGTGCGACAGGCCGCCTTGCAGGGAGACCGCGGAGATCGGTCCGTAAGCCCGTTGCGGCATCGCGCGCAAGACGGCGCGAATCGTGCGGCCCCAGCCAAGCCCGATCGTATGCCCGGGCTCGATCTGCTTGCAAAAATAGGCGGCCGCACCGATACCCAGCGCGGCCATGTTCGCCTCGTGCGTGAGACCGGTCGGCACGACGATTGCATCGGTCAGCCCGAAACGCGCGGCGAGCGCCGCTTCGAGTGACACGCACGGCGCGATGCGGCTGTTGATCGTGATCTGCACGAGACCCGATTCGCGGCTGGCGGCAAGCAGGCGGTTCACACGCACGCGGTTGCTGCCGATGCGCTGCGCGATTTCCTGCTGCGTGAGGTTGCCGACGTAGTAATGCCAGGCGACGCGCGCTTGCAGCTCTTCTTCGCTGTCTATCGATTCGTCGTCGGCGCTTGCCGGCGCGGGGGTGTCTGTCTTACTCATGGGCAGTGCGGTGCGTCGAGGTGAATGGCGTTATTTGACCGCGCCCATGGTAAGGCCTTGCACGAGCCGGCCCGAGACGAGCAGTGCGAACACGACCATCGGCAGCACGATGAGCGTGCCGGTTGCCATGATCTCGCCCCACGGCAGCTCATATCCGCTCATATAGCTCGTCGCGGCAACGGGCGACGTCACCGCGTCGGAGCGTGTCAGCACGAGCGCATAGAGCAGGTCGTTCCAGGAAAAGATGAACGCGAAAATGGCCGACACGACGATGCCCGGCATCGCGAGGGGCAGGTTGATCCGCCAGAACACGCGCCACGGCGAGGCGCCGTCGAGGCGTGCCGCTTCGTCGAGCTCGACGGGAATATTGCGGAATTGATCCGTGCAGATCCAGACCACGATCGGCAGCGAGAACGTCAGGTAAAGCAGGATCAGCACGATATGCGTATCGACGAGGTCGAGCTTCGTCGCAATCAGAAAGAACGGCACCGCCAGCACGACCGGGCTCACCATCCGGTTCGAGATGAACCAGAACCACAGGTCTTCCTTGCCGCGAAATTCGTAGCGCGCGAGTGCATAGGCGGCCGGCGTGCCGAGCAGGATCGAGAGCACGGTTGTACTGCTCGCGATGAGCAGCGAGTTGACTAGGCTGCCGGCTACGTCGTGCTGAAAGAGCGCATCGATGTAATGGTCGAGCGTCGGCGTAAAGATCCAGTGCGGGGGATAGGCGAGGGCATCGGCCTGGTGTTTCAGGCTCGTGGTCACCATCCAGTAGAACGGGAATACCGAAGACAGAAAAACGATCAGGAGGCCGAAAAAATGGCCGGCGCCCGCGCGCTGACGTGCGAGGCGGGCGCGACGCGCGCGCAGCGTGACACGGCTGGAATCGAGCGTCGTCGGTGTCGTGTTCAAGCGGCCTCCCGATAGACGAAGCGGATATAAAGACGCGAAAGAACGATCGTGAGAATCAGCAGCAGCATGGCCTGCGCCGATGCCATGCCTTGATCGAAGAGCCTGAAGCCGATGCGCTGGATGTAGACGCTGATGAATTCGGTGGCTGAGCCCGGTCCGCCGCGCGTCATCGTGAAGACGGCATCGAACATCTTCAGCATGTCCGCGGAACGCAGGATCATGATGGCGGTGAGACCGGGCAGCAGGTAAGGCCGCTGCAGGTGCCAGAGAATCATGCTCCACCTCGGCGTTTCGAGCCGTGCGGCTTCCTCGGCCTCTTTGGGCACCATCGCCAGGCCTGCGAGAAAGATCAGCGCGCAAAATGGCGCCCACTGCCAGATGTCCATGATCATCACCGAGACATAGGCAAGCGTCGGATCGGCGAGCCAGTCGAGCGGCGGCACCCCGAAAAAGCTCAGCAAATAGTTGGCGACGCCGAATTGCCGATTGAAGATGAGCCGGCCGATCAGGCCGACGACGGCATACGTCGTCGCCATCGGAATGACGAGACTCACGCGGGCCGCGGCCCGCATCCACGCGAGGCCGCTGCGATGCAGCATCAGCGCTGCGAAAAGGCCGATGCCCACTTCGATCGGCAGTGTCAGGCATAAGAACAGCACGGTGCGGCCGAGCGCTTGCCAGAACGACGGATCGGTGAGCGTCGCCACGTAATTGTCGAGTCCGACAAACGGGGTGCCTGATTCGACATCGGCGAGCTTGTATTGATGAAACGAGTTATAGAGCGCAACGAGCAGCGGATAGACGCCGATCGCAGCCAGCGCGAAGATGGCCGGGAACAGAAACCAGAAGGCCGGCGAGCGCGGCCACAGCCGCAAGCGCGCGGCCGCTGATCTCGTTCGTGCCGTGGTGCCTGGCACGGTCGTCTTCATCGTCTGGCTCCTCGGGTCTGGCATCGTTGTGCTCGTTGCGCGCGCCGCATGCGGTTCGGCCTTATTTCAACAAGGGTTTTTTGCCGTCGTAGTAGCCGTCCTTGGCGAGGATCGCATCCATCTTGTCGCCGATCGTCTTCGCGCCGTCCTTGACGGAGACCTGGCCCAGCATCATCTTCGTGCCCCACTCGGCGATGATTTCGGAAATGGCCGGCCACTCGGGGAAACGGGGACGATAGTCAGGCACGCCGCCTTGCCACGATTCGACCATCGGCTTCACGAACGGATATTTGTCCTGCACGGCTTTGTCCTGATAGACGGCCATGCGAGCCGGCACGCCGCCCGCTTCGAGGTACGGTTTGGCCATCTGCTCGGACGTGATCCATTGAATGAACAGCCACGCTGCCGCCTGTTTTTTCGCGTTCGACTTCGCGTTGACGGCGAGCGAAAAACCGCCCAATGCAGGCTTCAGGCCGGCCGGACCGCGCGGTTCGGTAGTGATCGCCAGGCAGTTGCCGATCTTCGATTTCGACGGATCGGTCAGCGTGGGATAGAACGCCGACCACTCGGTGATCATCGCAACGCGCCCTTGGGCGAGCGCATTGACGGCTTCCGCGTGGTCGAAGTCGACGATGCCGGGCGGCATGTACTTCATCAGCTTCTGGCGGTACTCGAGGCCGGCCTGCGATTGCGGCGAAAGCAAATTGGACTTGAACTTCGCATCGAGTAGCGAGCCGCCGTTCGGCCATAGCACGCGCATGAAGCTGTCGGCCGATTGCGTCTCGCCGCGGCGCGATTGCAGCGCGAACGCGTATTGGTTCTTGTCCGGGTGGGTCAGCTTGGGTGCGTAGGTGTTCAGCAGCTCATCCCAAGTCTTCGGCGGCGTATCGAACCCGGCGTCCTTGAGCATGCACTTGTTGTAGAACATGAGCCCGGAATAGTTATCGAACGGCAACCCATAGGTGACCTTGTTCCAGGTGCCGAACGAATCGAGCAGAATCGGGAAAAAGCCCTTCAGGTTCAGATTCGGGTCCGCCAGCTTCGGGTCGTCCGTGAATTTCTTGATCGGTGCGAGCCATTTGTTGTTCGCGAACTCGCCGATCCACACCACGTCGACAAGCACCACGTCTTGCGCGCCGCCGCTCGCGAAGTTCAGCACTTCGCGCTCGCGCGTGCTCTCGTAGGGAATCGTCTCGAACTTGACCTTGATGCCCGTTTCCTTCTCGAACTCGGGAATCAGCTGGGCCGCGGCCTTGTACCCGGGACGATCGAGAAAGATTGCGTTGATCGTCGTACCCGAGTACGGTGCCGCCGCTTCCTTCAGCGTCCACGCATAGGTGTTCGCCGCGGCGAAGAGCGAAGCGGTCGCCAGCAACAACGTCGAGGCCTTCGGCCGAAGGAAGCGTTTGTTCATTGCCTGTCTCCTGGGATGTAGTGTGCTCGCCTCGTGCGATACACTTGTAATTTCAGTTTTACAAATGTATATTTTGACCCGAGGCACTTGTCAAGAAGAATTCGATTCGAAGTTCGTGATGCGGTGCGGCGATTCCGGTACGGATCTGGACCGCGGGAGACACGCATGAGTGCAGTTCAGTTGCAGGCAATCCGCAAGACGTTCGGCGCTACGGAAGTGCTGAAGGGCATCGACATCGAAGTCGCGGACCGCGAGTTTCTCGTGTTCGTGGGGCCTTCGGGATGCGGCAAGTCCACGCTGCTTCGCACCATCGCCGGGCTGGAGGCGGTCGATTCGGGCCGCGTGCTTATCGGCGAGGAGGACGTGACGGACCTCGAGCCCTCGCAACGTGGTGTCGCCATGGTGTTTCAGTCGTACGCCCTCTATCCGCATATGTCGGTGTACGAGAACATCGCGTTTGGCCTGCGTATGCTCAAGTTACCGAAGGACGAGATCGAGCGTCGCGTGCGTCGCGCGGCGGAGATTTTGCAGATCGGACAGCTACTCGAACGCCGCCCGCGCGCGCTCTCGGGTGGGCAGCGTCAGCGCGTGGCGATCGGGCGCGCCATCGTGCGCGAGCCGAAGGTCTTTCTTTTCGACGAACCGCTCTCGAACCTCGATGCTGCGCTGCGGGTGCAGATGCGGCTCGAGCTGATCAAGCTGCACAAGCAGTTGAACGCAACGATGATCTACGTCACGCACGATCAGACCGAAGCCATGACGATGGCGGACCGCATCGTCGTGCTCAACCATGGCCTGGTCGAGCAAATCGGCTCGCCGCTCGAGCTTTATCGCCAGCCGCGTAACCGCTTCGTGGCCGGTTTCATCGGCTCGCCCAAGATGAATTTCCTCGATGTGCGCGTGGTTTCCGCCGAAGGCCGCAGTGTCGCGGTGGAACTGCCGGGCGGCGCGTCGCTGGCGTTGCCTTTCGATGCTAACGGCGTGCGCGCCGGCGAAACGTTGACGCTCGGCATTCGCCCCGAGCATCTGCTCGAACAGGACATGGCGGGCGCAGAGGGTGCGTTCGCGGGTGAAGTGATGGTCATCGAGCATCTTGGCGGAGAAACGCTGCTGCATCTGCGTCTGGCGGACGATCGAACGATTCAGCTCAAGGGTTCGGGTGAGTCCAAGGCCGTGGAGGGCCAACGCATTGCGGCAGGCTTTGCGATTCGCCATGTGCATCTGTTCGCGCAAGACGGCCGGGCACTCGTCAATACGCGCTCGATGGCCGAGCAGGCCGCCGCGTGAGACGTCAATTCGGCATGGCCGGCGAACGCCCGAGCGTGCCACGGGCGCGGCCGGCCGTTGCCGTCAGACGAGCGTTTCGAGGTAGGCGGGGTACCGTGGACTCGACCCGTTGGGCGGCACCACGACCCGGTTGCCTTGAACGACTTTGACGCGCTGCTCGTCAGGCAGCTTGGAGCGGCCCCCGGTGGCTTCACGAAGCAGCCGGTCGAAGAAGCCGATTCCCTCGTGCGCCGCGACGCGTGGCGGCGCTCGGCGTTCAGTGGCCATCGGATGGTGACATCCTTCGTGCTTCCCGTTGAGCTGCGTATCGATAAGCAGGCGCGGGGTCTCGAGCCAACCCGGATCGATCCCGAGGGAGATGGCTTCGCGTTTGTAACCGAGGAGCCAGCCGGCTTCGATGTTTGCATGCGAGAGCGACGGGACGAGCCTGTCGAGAAAGTTGGCCTTTCCGAGCAGGCACCCGCGAAATGCCAGCAGACCGGCGCTCGTCAAACCCCACCCGGCCAGCTGGTACGCAACGTCCGGGGCGCCCAGCAACGTTCTGCCGAGGAACAACCCTTGGGGGCAGCCGTGGCTGACCACGATCAGCTTGGTCGTGAGATTGCTGAAAGACAACGAACCCGCTTCAAGACGCTTGTATCCCGGGAGTATCTCGCCCGCGCGGCGGTGAGTGCGCGCAAAGGGGACGCTGAAGCTTCGGTCGCGCGAAATTCCGTAGCGCTTTTTCCAGGCATTTGCGCATTCGCGGATCGTTCCATCGGCCGGATCCAGTAGAAGGATAGCCACATCGTTCCATTTCAATTTGTGCCTCCAATGCAATTGGGAATGAGTGCTTCAAACTACGCGCCAGCCGCGCTGAATCATCGACTATGCGGGGTGGTCTAGGACCGAATTACCGCCTTCCGCGGCATTCTCAGATTTTTCTCCCGTCGCTCGCATACCGAAGCGAGCGAGCCGATCGCCTCGGCAAGCATGCTTCTCGCCCAATGGTCCGGGCGCATTCATTTATCCTTCCCGTTTCTTTCATATTGCATTCGATTGCGTGCGCAAGGACCGCGTTTGCCGGCGCGAGCAGCCGCCCGCGGCAGCAAGCCATGTTCCTCGCATGCGACTCCTATGACGATTTTATGATCGGTAGCGCGCGGTTCGACCGCGATGTGTGCGCTAGCCTAGCGACGTTGCGCCAGACCCGGCAGGAAAGGGCGTGCTTGAAAAGGGAGAGGTATGAACGCATTCGATCGTCCGTTGATCGAAGCGATGAGCCATTACACGGTGCATTCGCAATCGGTCGCTCATATCGTCGACGCGATCTCGAAGATGTACTTGTTCAAGGGCACGCTGCTCGTGGCGTTGCTCTGGTGGATCTGGTTCAGACATTACCGCGCGACATCGCGGGACGAGATCGCCATTCGGCGGCGCGACCGCGAACTGGTAGTCATCGCGATCGTGAGCGGTTTCGTTGCATTCCTCGCGGGACGGCTGCTCGCGCATTACCTGCCGTTTCGGCTGCGTCCGGTCTACGAGCCGGCTTTGCAGGGCTTGTATCCCGTCACGAAAGTCGATCAGTTGTTGCCGCGCACATGGAGCGCATTTCCAAGCGACCATGCGATGCTTTGGTGCGCGATTTCAATGGGCATCTTTTTGGCGTCGAGATGGCTCGGCATCTATGCGTTCATTCATACCGCCGTGCTGATCGGGTTGCCGCGCATCTATCTCGGGCTGCATTATCCGAGCGATGTGATCGTGGGTGGGCTGCTTGGGGTCCTGCTCGCCGGCGTCATGAGTGTGCGGCCGGTACGCTCGATCGCCGCGAAACCCGTGCTTGCGATGGCACGACGATGGCCCGGACCGTTTTTCGCGTTGGCGTTCTTACTGAGCTTCGAGCTGGCCACGCAGTTCGACGAGTTCCGAGTCATCGCGCACTTCTTCTCGGAGCACTACCTCGAAACGTCGTGAGCCGATGGCAATGCCGATCAAACGATGAGACGCGCCGCACCTTCGCCTACTCGCTCGGCAAACTTGCGAACCGTTTGCGCGGCGATGTCGACGAGATTTTCAGCGCGATTCGTGCCCGTACGCCAGGCAATCACGAACGGTAGCGGCGGCGGGGTTTCGAGCCCATCGAGCCGGCGAAGCACGCCTTTTTCCAGCAGGTCGGCCACGAGTGCCGGGGGCATCGCCGCCACACCGAACCCGGTGCGCGTCAATTGAATCATCGCGGCCAGGGAGTTTACGCAACTCACGCGCGCCTCGGCGACGCCATATGACTGCATGAGCCGCAGCAAATCCTGGTGCGGACGCGAGTGGCGTGAGTACGTGATGAGACGCTCGGCGCCGAGCCGGCGCAACGCGGCGGTCATCGTTTCGTCCGCTTGCATGGGCTGCATGTTCGATCCGGCCGCCGCAATCCACGACACCGGCAGTTCGAGCAGCTCCACACTGCGGATCGTCTCGTCGCGGATCATGTCGGTCTGAATCACGAGGTCCAATGTTCCGCGGCGCAGCTGTTCGTTCAGGTTGAGCGCAGTGTCCGACGTGACTTCGATATCGAGGTTGGGGTAGTGGTGCATCGCGTCGGCGACGAAATCGACGAACCACGAATGAATCGCGCTATCCATCGCGCCAATCCGGATCGTGCCGGCAGCGAGGTTCTCGTCTTGCAACGAGGCATAGAGCTCGGCCATGGATCGGCTCACCTGCTCGGCATGTTGCAGCACGCGCTCGCCGGCGCGCGTGAGCGTGACACCTTTCGGATCCCGCTTGAAGAGCTTGGAGCCGAGTTCCTGTTCGAGAACCGATATGCGGCTCGAAATGGCGGCCTGCGTCGAATGGAGCTTGTCCGCCGCGAGGCTGAAGCTGTGCAGCTTCGCGACCCAGATGAACGTTTCGAGGAACTTGAGATTCACTTTGCACTCCGCCATCAAACCGAATGAGCGAAGGGCCGGAATTGCCTCGGCAATCCGGCCCTTGCGCGCTGTCAATCTCGATATAGAGCTTCAGACATCACATGAACGCATTCAAAAGCACGATATTGACGATCAACAATGCGATCGCCGTCGGTACCTGTGCTCGAATGACGCCGTATTTATCGGGCAGCTCGAGCAGCGCGGCCGGCACGATGTTGTAGTTTGCCGCCATCGGCGTCAAGAGCGTTCCGCAATAACCCGAGAACATCCCGATCGCCGCAATCGGTGCGGGATTGCCATGGAAAACGCCGATCAGCACCGGCAGGGCGACGCCGCCGGTCATGACGGGGAACGCCGCGAAGCCGTTGCCCATGATGACCGTGAACAGCGCCATGCCCACGCAGTAGACGGCCACGGCAACCAGGCGGTAATCGAGGTTCACGTAGGCGGTGATCAGATGCGCGACGGCCTTGCCCATCCCGGCATCGGCAAACACCAGCCCCAGCATGCCGAGCAATTGCGGAAGCACGACGGCCCAGGAAAGGGCGTCGACGAGGCGGCGCGCTTCCTTCACCGACTGTCCGACCGAATCGCGCGTCAGCGCACAGGCAAAGATCAACGCGATGACGCAACCGATTCCGAACGATGCGAGCGTCGCATTCTTGGGGTCGATCAGCGCGACACCGCCGAAGACGAGCTTCGGCGCGAGCAGCGTGCCGATGACGGTGACGAGCGGAATCGTGAGCGCCGGCATGAAGAGCTTGTTGCCGAGCCGGATCGCACTGGCGCGGCGCGCTTCCTCGGGGCGCATCTGGGGTTTGGCACGTGTGACGCCGCCGATACCGGCGACGATCGCCATCAGAATCACGAGTACGCCGACGACATCGGCGGGCAAGCGGTCGCCGGCCAGAAAAATCACGCCGCAGACGATCCAGAAGCCGCCTGCGAGGAAGCGCTTCGGATGTGAGCGGTCGCTGACGATGATGCCGCCGATGACGAACAGCACGATCCCGACGAGCCAGAAGAATACGTTGAGCGAGACGATCATGCGTTTTCTCCTTGGGCCTTCGCGGCGACTTCTTCGGAACCGGTGCCTTGACGAGCGTCGGTGGGCTGCTTGCTACCGAGATTGCGAGCGAGCCAACGATCCAGCCGGTACAGGCGGAAACTTTGAATCAGGAACGCAGACAGCGCGGTCGGCATGCCCCAAACGGCGACGTGCATCGGCTCGACGACGATGCCGGCCTCCTTCAGGAACGTCACCATCAGCACGATGGCGCCGAAGGCCACGAACACGTCCTCGCCGAAGAACAGACCGACGTTGTCGCACGCCGCTGCGAACGCGCGCAGCCGGTAGCGAACCGCATCGCTCAGCTTGCCGTGGCGAGCCTCCGCCGCGCCTTCCGTCATCGGTGCGATGAGCGGGCGCACCATCTGCGCATGACCGCCGAGCCCGGTCAACCCGAGCGCCGCCGTGATTTCGCGCACGAACAGGTAGGCGATCAGCAAACGGCCGGGCGTTGCGGCGCGAATACCCGAGATCCAGATCTGCGCGCGTTCGCGCAGCCCGTGCCGTTCCAGCAGACCGACCACCGCGAGCGGCAGCAAAATGATCAGCGAAATCACGCGTGTCTTGACGAAGCCGCTACCGATCGCGGCGAGGATATGGTCGATGGGGAAGTGCGCGGCAAGCCCGGTGACGATGGCCGATGCCGCCACGATCAACATGGGATTGAAACGCAATAGAAAGCCGATAACGATTACAGCCACACCGACAAGTGGGTATAGATTGACTGCATGTTGCATGGGGTGCTCCTCCGTAGCAGCGAATGGACAAGGTCCCGCGCGTTCTCACGCGGGGCCCCGGTATGGCGCGTTGACCGGGGCCTGTTCGTTTAATGCCGCCCTCCGAACAGGCCCCGACTCGCGCTTGTATTGTTGGAATTATGCAGCGCGGCCGAAGCCGCCACCTCCCGGCGTTTCGATGACGAACACGTCGCCAGGATTGACCGTTGCCGTATGCGTTGCGCCGAAGTGATCGATTTCGCCGTTGGCGCGTTCGATCCAGTTGCGGCCGACGCCACCGGCTTCTCCACCCGCCAGACCGAACGGCGGGACGCGACGGCGGTTCGCGAGGATGTTCGCCGTCATCGCACGCCGGAAGCGGATTCTGCGCACCGCGCCGTCGCCGCCCGATTGCAGCCCGGCGCCACCGCTGCCCAACCGAATCGCATGCTGCTCGACGATGACGGGGAAGCGCCACTCGATCACTTCCGGATCGGTCATCCGCGAGTTCGTCATGTGCGTTTGCACCACCGAGGTGCCCGGATGAGCCCGCCCCGCGCCCGAGCCGCCAGCGATCGTCTCATAGTACTGATGAGATTCGTCGCCGAACGTGAAGTTGTTCATCGTGCCTTGCGAGGCAGCCATGACCTCGAGCGCACCGTAAAGCGCATCGGTGATCGATTGCGACACCTCCACGTTGCCGGCCACGACAGCGGCAGGGTACACCGGGTTCAGCATCGACCCTTGTGGAATCACGATTTCGATCGGACGCAAGACGCCTTCGTTCATCGGGATATCGTCGGTCAGCAAGGTGCGGAACACGTAGAGTACGGCGGCCTTGCAGACCGAGCAGGGCGCGTTGAAGTTCGTCTTGCGCTGCTCGCTCGTGCCGGTGAAATCCACGCGGGCCTGACGCCGCTCGTGATCGATCGTCACCTTGACGCGGATCGCGGCCCCGTCGTCCATCTCATAGGCGAATTCGCCGTCATGGAGCGTTGCGATGGCGTTGCGGACCGCTTCTTCGGCGTTGTCCTGCACGTGCCCCATGTAGGCGAGCACGACATCGGCACCATAGCGCTTGACCGCACGCAGCAGCTCGGCCGCACCGCACTCGCAGGCGGCGATTTGCGCGGTCAGGTCGGCGATGTTCTGATCGACGTTGCGGCTCGGGTAGGGGCCCTCGTTGAAGAGCCCACGCACCGGTCCCTCGAGGAAGGTACCCTCGTCGACGATCTTGACGTTATCGAGCAGGACGCCTTCTTCTTCGATGCGCGTGCTGTTCGGCGGCATCGAACCCGGCGTGATACCGCCGACATCGCCGTGGTGCCCGCGTGCGGCCACGTAAAAGAGCAGCTCGGCACGCTCGCCATAAACGGGCATGACGACGGTGATGTCAGGCAAGTGCGTGCCGCCGTTGTACGGGACGTTGAGCATGAAGACGTCGCCGCGCTTCATCGTCGCGCCGTGCTCGCGAATGACGCTGAGCACGCTGTCGCTCATCGACCCGAGGTGAACCGGGATATGCGGCGCGTTCGCGATGAGGCCGCCCGCCCGGTCGAAGATGGCGCACGAGAAGTCGAGCCGCTCTTTCATGTTGACCGAGTACGACGTTTTCTCGAGCGTCACGCCCATTTGCTGGGCGATCGACATGAAGATGTTGTTGAAGATCTCGAGATGAACGGGATGCCGCGCGGTCGTGATCGCGGTCGTCGCTGCCGCGGCGCCGGCCTGCGCCTGATCGTTGCGCTCGAGACGCAGCGTGCCGTCTTCGAGCAGGCTCGCCGACCAGCCCGGTTGCAGCACGATCGTCGAAATGTCCTCGGTGATGAGGGCAGGGCCTTCGAGCCGGTCGCCCAACGCGATTGCCTTGCGCGCGTGAAGCGGAACCTGCAGTTCGCGCCCGCCGACGAACATCGTTGCGCGCGCATCGGTTTGCGGAGCGCTCGCGGCGCGGCGCGAGACCATGGTCAGCGCGTTGGTATCGGTCTCCGTCAGGCCGACGGCCTCGACGACGACCGATTCCACGACGAGCGCCTTGGCCTGCATGACGAAGCCGTAGCGCTTGCGATGCAGCGTTTCGAACGCCAGCACCATCTCGGCTTCGTGGCCGAACGGCACTTCGAGCGTGGAATCGGTGTTCTGGTACTTGAGCCGCACGGCCCGCGTCACGCGTGTGCGATCGCTCGGGATGCGCTGTGCCACCAGTTCTTCGAGCGCTTCGGTTTCGAGCGCGTTGTAGAACCCGCGCAACTCGGGCAGCGCGGCTTCTTCGAGTACCGTTTCGACGGCACGTTCGCGCAGCACGCGCAGGTCCGCGAGGCCCATGCCGAATGCGGACAGCACGCCCGCGAACGGATGCAGCACGATGCGTTTCATGCCGAGCGCGTCGGCCACCTCGCAGGCGTGCTGGCCGCCCGCGCCGCCGAACGCGCACAGCGCGTAGTCGGATACGTCATGCCCGCGTTCGACGGAGATGGTCTTGATCGCCTGCGCCATGTTGTCGACGGCCACCGTGAGGAACCCCTCGGCGACGGCTTGCGGGCTCATCGAGCGGCCCGTTTCGCGTTCGACTTGTTGCGCGAGATCGGCGAACTTCCGGCGCACGACTTCGACGTCGAGCGGCAAATCGCCGTCCGGTCCGAACACGTGCGGGAAATGCTCCGCCTGCACGCGGCCGAGCATGACGTTGCAATCGGTCACCGTCAGCGGGCCGCCGTTGCGGTAGCTCGCCGGACCCGGATAAGCGCCGGCCGATTCGGGGCCGACCTTGAAGCGTCCGTTCTCGAAGCTGCAGATCGAGCCGCCGCCGGCCGCGACCGTATGGATGTCCATCATCGGCGCGCGCACGCGAACGCCGGCAACCTGCGTTTCGAATACGCGCTCGTACGCGCCGTCGTAGTGCGCGACGTCGGTCGAGGTGCCGCCCATGTCGAAGCCGATGACCTTCTGTTCGCCCACGGCTTCGCAAGTCTTGACCGCGCCGACGATGCCGCCCGCGGGGCCGGACAGGATCGCGTCCTTGCCGCGAAAGCGCGAAGCGTCGACGAGGCCGCCGCTCGACTGCATGAACATGAGCCGCACGGAGCCCGTATGCTGCGTGACGCGATCGACGTAATCGCGCAGCACGGGCGACAAATAGGCATCGACGACCGTGGTGTCGCCACGGCCGACGAGCTTCATGAGCGGGCTGACTTGATGGCTGACGGAGATTTGCGTAAAGCCGCATTCGCTGGCGATGGCGGCGACGCGAAGTTCATGCTTGTGGAAGCGGTAGCCGTGCATCAATACGATGGCAATCGAGCTGATGCCGGCTTCGCGCGCGGCGCTCAACGCCGCACGCGTGGCCACTTCGTCGAGCTGGCGCAGCACCGTGCCTTGCGCATCGATCCGCTCGTCGATCTCCACCACGCGTTCGTACATTTGCGCCGGCAGCTCGATATGCCGCGCGAAGATGTCGGGGCGTTCCTGATAGCCGATGCGCAATTGGTCCGCAAAGCCGCGCGTGATCGCGAGCAGCGTGCGAGCGCCTTTGCGTTCGAGCAATGCATTGGTCGCCACCGTCGTGCCCATCTTGACGACTTCGATCTTGTCCTGCGGCAGCGGGGCACCCGCTTCGATGCCGAGCAAATCGCGGATGCCCTGGACGACCGCATCGCGATAGCGATCGGGATTTTCCGAAAGCAGCTTGTGTGTGATGAGCTCGCCGTTCGGTTGGCGCGCGACGATATCGGTGAACGTGCCTCCCCGATCGACCCAGAATTGCCACCGGCCGTCGCTTGGGGTGGTCTCTCGCGCGGCGCCGACGCCGGTTGCCGCGTTCTCTTGGTTTGCTTGCGATTTCACTTCCATGACCTCGACTCTCCGTCCACGATGGATGGCCGCCGGTTGCTGGGTGTGGGCGCATCGCCGGCCATTGTTTGTCGGGTGGATTGTCGAAGGAGCCAACCCGGTCAGTCCAGGCAGAAAAATAAATCCACCGTATAAGAAAAATAGATACCCGCCGGAGCCTTATGCAGCGGGCCTGTCCGTGCCATCGACGCCTAGATGGCGGCGCACCGCGGGGTAGTCGTATAACTCGTCTTTCATGGCCGACAGCGTGTTGGCTCGCGGCACCGCTTCGTTGCGCGGCACTCCGGCCTGCGTCATGGCGTCGAGCGCGTCGCGCAGCTGGGTTTTGGCTTGGCGCAGTTGTCCGCGGGGCCACCACTTCGCGCGCACGAGGTTGGCCAGACCGACCGGTCCGCTGACGAGGCCATGGCCGACGGCGCGGCCGACGAGCCTCAGTTCGTCCCACGTCGAATGGACATGCCGGCGATAGCCCGCCGTCGTACGCAAGTCGACGCGCCGCCCGGCCGCCTGAAACACCCAGCGCGCTTCGTGCAACCGCGATTGCAGCGGGCTCACGCGCGTTTGCGAGAGCAGCTTCTTGTTGTCGGCCTTGCTCATGCGAACCTCGCCCGTGGCTGCAGTGAAGACTGCGCCGCCTGCAATGCCCGCACTCAATGCGCCCGCTTCGGCGGAGGGATCGAGGCCGGTGCGATGGCCGTGCGCGTCCGTGGTGTAGGACGAATCCGTTGCCGTGATGCCATCCATGATCGGCAGGGCCGTACCGGTCGACACGCCCGCGTGAAAGGCCTGGACGTAGCGCTGAACGATCTGGGCGCTTTCTCCGGGCTTGCGAAGCCGCGCGCGGCGATTCGCTTTTTCGAGTTGCTTCAAGTCGTCGAGGCAACGGCCGATCAGGCTGTCGGCGGGAATCGCGGCCCAGCGTGCCGGATCCAGCGACTCGAAATCGCCCGCGTGCTGCTTGGCGAGCTCGATGCGTTCCGTCAACTCCGCAAGCCGCGTGCGATGCGGCGCCAGCGTACGCTCTGGCGTCGTCCCGCCCGCTTGCAGCGCGCGGATTTTTCGCTCGAGCTCGGCATGCTCGTGGATCCATTCGCCGAGCGCATCTTCGTAGACCTCTCGAACCGCCGCGATCTGCACTTCGGGCTGCGTCGTGAACGACCGCCTAAGGGCCGCTTCCGAGACATGCTCGGGCCTCAAATCCTTGAAATGGATGCGCGCGGCGCCTTCCGTCAGGAAGTCGCCCCACTTGGTGTTCGCTCGCAGGTTGTAGCGATGCTTGTTGCGCCGTTCGTCGAGGTAGCCCGCCCCCCATTGCAGCGGTACCGTGGCGGCCAATATCGCGGGGCCGGCAATCTGCCCGGCGACGGGCACGGTAGCGGTTACCACGGCGCCCGCTGCGGCTACGCCGTTCACGGCCATTCCCCAGCCCTTGCTGTAGGTCTGCGTGCGATTCAGGCCGATGCGGCGCCTGTACTGCCGATCCGCGGTGTCGTGCAACGCGAGGAACGCATCGGTCAGAGGGCCGACGGCGGCTTGCGCGCCTTCGTCCGATTGCGCCGCCTGCCGAAACTGCGCAACCGCCGTGGCCAGTTCGCGACGCTGATCCTTGAGCGATCTGACGATCGCCCCCATGTCGGGGCTTCGTTCGATTTGCGGCGCAACGACGGGCTGTCCGCCCACGCGTTTGAACGATTCCTTCACGTCCGTGATCGAGCGAAGCGTGCCCGTGAGCGCCGGGTTGACGATATTGGGCGGCAATTCGTGCGCAACGATCTTGGCGACCTTCTGCGTCACTTTCAATGCGTGCTCGGTACCGGGAACGAGCGAGAGTCCGCCGCTGATGCCGGCGGCCGCGACCGAGGTCAGTCGGCCCGCGACGCTGTGGAGCCCTTCGTATAGGCCTGCGTTGTGGATACCTTGCTTGTATAGCGCGACATCGATGTTCAGCGAAGCGAGCAAATGATGCTGAGCCAGGTCCGTCAACAGTGTGCGCGAATAGTGCTTGGGGTGCGCTTGCACGTCGGCGAGCAACTCGTCCACCGGTACGTCGAGTAACTCCTCGAAGCGTCGCTGCGCGGCGCCCTTTCGGTGCAGACGGGGCATGAAGCGGGCCCATTCGTTTTTCTCGCAGTGAACTTCCGCGGCGCAACGCAGCTTGATCGCGGTCAGTGCGCGTTCGCGATCGAGCGGCCGCCGCGTCGCGTCCAAGTAGTCCTCGAGTAGCCGTTCGCGCCGCGTGTGCGCAAGCGGCGGCGCTTCGTTCGTCTGCGCCTCGTGCACGAGCGGACCCGTGAACGCGGTGGTGTTCGGGGGTACGACGGCATTCGTTGGCGTGACCGTATCGGAGATCGTATCGAAGAGAGCGTCGAACGGACCGGAAACCGTGCTGTGAAACGAAGCTCCGCTCATGTCCGAATCGGTTCTCTCCTCGATGTGGGCCGAAGTCCGACGCCATGGTCGCAAGTCGGAGAACTGCGCGTTGACAGCAGGCGTTTCGCGGCGCAGCCGCTCGGACGTATCGCGAACGGAAGCCGTCTGCGGATCGGTCGACGTCGAAGTCGACGTCGACGCGACCGGGTTACCGGTGGAAATCGTTCCGCTTTTCATAGGGGCGATGGGCGAGGGATGGATGGGGCGTGCGTCGAGCGGCCCGCTGGAAAAACGCGGATGCCGTGCCCGACGCGTCATGGCCCAACCATAAGCTCGATCGCCGTGCCGCTCGGTTCAGCGAACGAATTGCGCTGGAAGCGAGCGAAATGAGGATTTGGAATATAGATCGACGATTTTATGGATACGCTTATGAAGTTCTATTGATAGGGAAATCGATCTATGCCGTCAGTGCCGGTCAGTAACGAATTCGATGCCTTGATTGATCGCGCATGCGTACGTGATCTGCGGCATCAAGCGCGTATAGGCCGGAAGGGAGAACAAATCGGTCGAGAAGGCGACCGTCTGATCCGGTTTGACCTGATAGCGGATGAATTGCCACAGCGGCGAACCGTCCTGTCCGACGCTCGCATGCTCGTCCGCGAAACTCAGCGTGCCGTCGGGCGTGATGCGGTACGACGAGATCTTGAGCCCGCCACGCGTCGTCCCGGGCCGCGTCGTGCTGCCGCTCGGGGCGCACCGGGTGAGATCGACCGCCACCGATACGGTTGCTCCTCGCTCGAGCGCCGCTTCGATGTCGGCCAGCGTCGACAGTTGCGGGTTGGCCAACGCTTGCGTCGACCAAAGGCCAGCGGCAATGGACAGCGCTATCCAGGTCATTTTCGATTTCGACATCTTTCCCTCTCAGGCTGGTGGAATGGGTGGTTGAAGCGCGGATGAATATATATAGATTCGTCACTCGAGAAAAGCACCATAAACATCCCTTATGGCGCTCGATAAACATTTCTTGTCTTGTGGAAACGGCTGACCCGGAACCCCATTCGCCGCGCGCGGCGCGGTTTCGTCGCACGGCTGCGTGCCTGATGCCCTTTACCGGCAAGCTCGCAGGGTGCGAATCAATGGGTCCGTCAAGTGAAAATCAACTTTACCGAAGGCAGCAGCTTTCATGTCGAGAAACATGACGACGACGCAGCCGGTAGGCGCGAGGCGGTCGCGCAGAAGGCCGCGCAACGCTACGGAGAGCGACCGGTCTATTTCAACGCGCTGCAGCACGGCAGTTTCTCGGCTTTCGAGCAATCGCCCGAGTACGCCGTGTCCAAGGCACAGATCCGCAAAAACGTCGATTCATTGAAGCAATTCCTCGAACGCAAGCAAACAGCCGAACACCGGGATGCGTCGGCGCAGATCGAAACGTTTGCGGGGCGCGTCGAAGCCGGTTCTTCCGGTTATTTTTCGACACGCGTCGTACTTGCGCATACTCAGGGCAAGGAGGCACTCGAGCAACTCGCCTATCGAATCGAAGATCCGGCAATCGACGAGGACAAGCGCGGGCAAATCGTCAGGAACCTGGCGCCCGGGCTGATCGTGTGTGCCGACGGCGCGATCACGCATCTGATCAATTCGGCAAGAGAGATCGATCTCGAAGGCGCCGGCGGGCTGCGCTTCAACGCGAAAACCGAATGGGAACGGATGCTGACGCAAGCGATTCTCGAATTCACGCAGAGATCGTTCGGCATGCGTCAGCACTACCAGCCCAACGAGGTCCATTATCACAACGCATGCTGGAATCATCTCGTGTCCGACTATGGCACGGACCCACGTGAGGACACATTCATTCCGAGCCTCGGCATTTCCGACGGCGATCTCGCCGCGTGCAAACAACACGTCATCGAGCGCGTCACGCCGGGGCGGCTAGTGCGCCACGTCGCCGAAAACTGCCTGGCGGAGATTCGCGGACGCTTCAACGGCTTTAGCGATCGGACGCTGTCGGCCGACGAGGTTTGGGCTTTCTATCGGGAGTTCGCGCCATGGGCCGAAACCGAACTGCGCGAGCGCTTCGGACCGATCGAGGCCGAGGCGCTGTTCGTCAGCGGGGAAGACGAAGATGGAGAAACCAGCTATCGGATGACGCAGGATCCGGTGCTGCTGATGCCGCAGATCGGCGCCAACCTCGTCAAAAGCGACCTGTTGAATGACTTTCCTGTGCGTGTCGTACGTGGGGGGCCGAGCGAGCAGATCGTCGAGCTCGGGTACCAGGCCTTTATCGTTCACGACGAGGCTCAAAAGAAAGATCGTTCGCTGGTGCTGCGCGATCTGGGCTATATGCATGACGCCTTGACGCCAGCGATCGTGATGGCTGCCCTGAACAATACGCCGCACGACGAGCTGATTGCGCTGGCACCCGAGCGTATGCTCGCGCTGCTGGATGCGGAACGAGCGCCTGTGAGATGGCTCGCGCAACTGAGCGACCCGGTCGTGCGCCGATATTGGGAGAACAGATCCGATACGGGTGAAATCCTCACAAGGCCGATCGTGGACAAACTGAATCTGCTCGGCAGTGCGCAGCGCGATGCTGTACTGCTCGGCGCGGCGAAGGCCGGAGATGAACGTTTGACGGCCTTTCTGGTCCAGGCATTTACGCCGATCCGCGGAATCGATGAGCGCGGCAACGCGGTGGTGCATTACGCCGCGAGCCAAGGGATGGTGCGGCCGATCGAACGGCTGGCAGGGAAGATCGATGTCAACATGCGTAACCGCGATAACTGGACCGCGCTGATGTTGGCTGCCCAAAGCGGCCAAGCCGGAGCTATTCGCGCGCTCAAATCGGCCGGTGCCGATGTCGAATTGACCAACGAGGCAGCCGAGACCGCATTGATGATTGCCGCGCGCAAGGGCCGCGTCGAGGCGATCGAGGCGCTGCATGAGAGCGGGGCGAACCTGGAGCGAACGAACGTGGTCGGCTGGAGCGCGCTGCTGATCGCCGCGGCACACGACCAGCCTCGAGCGTTGGCGGCGCTGCTTGCGCGCGGTGCGAACGTCGAGCATCAAGACAATTACGGCTGGAGCGTATTGCACGTGGCCGCTTCGAACGGCGGTACGAGGGTTGTCGCCGAGTTGATGGCACGCGGCGTGGATCCGGAGCAAACCACCGCGACAGGCATCACGGCGCTCATGCTTGCCGCGGCGCATGGTCGCGTGCCGATGATCGAAGCGTTGGCGGACGCGGAAGTCTACGTCGACCGAGTAACCGGCGAAGGTCTTACCGCTGTCATGTTCGCCGCACAGGTAGGGCAGGCCGCCGCGATCGACGCGCTGGCCGCGCGCGGCGCCAACCTCGATCTGCTCAGCGACGGAGGCTTGAGCGCGCTGATGATGGCGGCGCAGCACGGACATGTCGCAGCCATCGAGATGCTGATCGACCGCGGCGCGGCGCGCGAGCTGCCTGACGCGCACGGTTGGAGCGCGTTGGTGCTGGCTGCGATGATGGGCAAGACAGCGGCGGTCCGGGCGCTTGCGGCGCGCGGCGCGAACGTCGATCATGCCGATGCCGCGGGCATGACGGCGCTGATGTCGGCCGCGGGAAGCGGCAAGCTGACCGTCGCCGAGGCATTGATCGAAAGCGGTGCGGACATCGATCGCGCCGACCGGATACTGGGCGCCACCGCGTTGATGTATGCGGCAACCTCGGGACACATCGAAATCGTCGACGCGCTGCTCGCAAAGCGCGCCGACGTGGCACGGACCGACAGCAAGGGCTGGAGCGCGCTGATGCACGCGGCGAACGGGGGAGGACCGGCCGTTGTGACGGCCCTCCTGAATGCCGGCGCGGACATCCGTCACACCGCGCTCGATGGGCGGGACGCGCTCATGGTTGCGGCCTCGATCGACGCTCATGCGTCAATCGAGGCATTGGCGGCGGCGGCGCGCGCCGAGATCGACCGGACCGACGCGTCGGGGCAGACCGCTCTGATGGTCGCTGCGGCTCGCAATAGTCACAATTCTGTCCGCATGCTTGCTGCTCGGGGGGCTGAAATCGAAAAGCGCGACGCCAATGGCCGAACCGCCCTGATCATCGCGGCGGCGCAACGTCACGGCGCGGCGGTCAATGCGCTGCTGGCCTTGGGCGGCGATATCCGCGGCACCGACAATGAAGGCATGACGGCACTGCTGGCGGCTGCCAGGACTTGCGATACCGAATTGGCCGAGACGCTGATTGCCCACGGCGCCGATGTCGAACATGCGAACGCGCTGGGTCAGACAGCGATGATGCTGGCCGCTCGGGACGGCGACGCCGATATGATCGCAGTCCTGATCGACCACGACGCGCAAGTCGATCGTACCGACGCCGCGGGGCGCACCGCGCTGCACCACGCGATACAGCAAGGCCAGACCGAAGCGGTCGCCTTTTTGCTGCGCCTGGGTGCCGACGCAAGCATTAGGGACACGGGCGGTTGGAGGCCACTGGCGCTCGCCGAAGCTCACGGGCATATCGCAATCGTCGACTTGCTGCGCGCCGCCGGTGCATCGTCATCGGAGAGCTCCGATGACGACGGCTCGCAGGACGCTTCCGACTCGGCAAGCGGGAGCGACGACAGTCCCCAAGCGTCGCCGCCGGGCTCACCCCCGGCGCCCGGCCCATCTTCCTCCTCCGCTGAGCCGTCAGCGAAGCGGCAGCGGCTCTGACAGCGCGCGCGGCGAAACGAGGATCGCCGCGCCGTCCGCTTATGTGCCCGAGCGGGCGAGTCCGCTTACGTGAACGATAGAACCTGCTGCGCGCGGTTATCGTTGCGAGCATAGGTCACGCCGACGATACCGTTGATCCCCACCTGCTTGCCTTCCTGCTCGATTTGAAGGTTGGTCAGGAAGCGGCCCTCGCGATACTTCTCGTCGCCGTGTATCGCCGATATCTCTTCGCGCGCGGTACCTGCCGTCTCTTTCTTGCCCAGCCGCTCGGCCATGTAAGCGGCTGCGCGCAGTTTGTTGGCCGTATCCACGTTGTCGCCGAATTCCGTGTACAGCTGCGGTGTCGACGTCAGGTCGCGTTCCTTCAGGTAGTGGTTGACGAACTCGAGCATGCGGGTCTTCTCGCGCTGCACTACGTTCTCGCGTGCCTGACCGCCCGCGTTGTACTCCTTCGGGAAAAACTTCTTTGCCTTGTCGTCGGCATACTTGTCGACGTTTTGCCCGAATTCGTGAAGGAAGGAAATCGGCGCCTGGAACGTGCGTGTCGCGAAGCTCGTCGGCAGCTCCTTGCCGTCCTGCACGATCTGGACGCGACGATCGGCCACGCCGAAGCGGAAGAATTGCGCCGAGCCCGATACGAATGGGGCGATGGCGGTGGTGATCGAGCTGTGCAGGTCGTGAGTGCCCGCCGAAAGCTCGTCGTAGCCATTCAGCGACGCCAAAGAACCCTGGAACGACGCGTTGTAGGCGCTCGAGTCCGTCTCCCATTCGGTCTTCAGGAATCCCGATTGGTCCCGATACCGGATCGTCGTGCCTTGCGTGCGTCCGGCTGCGCCGACCGTCGGCAGGCCCAGCTTGAAATCGCCGAATCGAATGCCGACGTTGCCGTTGACGCTCAGCGTGCCTTGCTTGTCGGTTTGATCCATTTCGTAAAATCCGATCGACAGATCGTCGCCGAAAGCCTGATAGGCGCACTTGATCAGCGACTTGCGGTCTTCCTCGTTGGCCGGCTGCGCGTGGCCTTCAAGTGCGCCGCCTTGCACGAGCAGTTTGACGAGCTGCGCTTTTTTCTCGTTGACGGCGCGATCGCCCAGCACGCCGCCCGACAGATTGCGGGGGAATCCGAGGACCGCGCCTTCCTGATGGACGACTTCGTACGCGCCGCCGACATCGAGTCCGCCGCCCGCCGTGATCGGTGCGTCACCCGAGGTGAAATGGCCGACGCTGCCGCCGAAGCCGGCCTGACCGCGCTTCAGTGTCGTCACGCTGACGCGCAATTGACTGCGATCGGTACTCGTCACCGATTCGAAGCGCACGGTGCGGATCTTGCCGCCGCCGAGGTCCGCGTGGACGCTGCCGAGAAAGTGCAGCGGAACGCTCGAGATGATGCCCGAAACGTTCTTCGTGGTGCCCTGCACGTTGCCGGCGCTATCCAGCGCGAAACCCGAGCCCAGTTCCTCCGCGGCGACGATTTTGGCCAGGATGTCAGCGACTTCGTCGCGCGATTTGCCGCGTAAGGAAGGGGTGGCGATCGGGGCGATCTCGTCCGGATGTTCCGCGCGCTCGAACGCTTCCGCGAACGCACGCCATGGGTGGTCGGCCGGTGCCGCGCCCGCTATCTCCTTGGCCGAACCCGCGTTATCGGGCCCGCCGACAGCGGCGGCCCATTGCAGCAAACGTTGCGTCGTCAACGGCTTGTTCTCGTCGGCCACCATCGCGGCGACTTTGGCTCGCAACGCGTCGTTCGCTTCCGCATCGGCTTCGGCACCGGCGCCGCCAAGTTTCTGCATCACGGCATCCACGACCTTGCCTTGCGACAGGTCCGAGAGGCTCACGGGCTGCGCGAAACGCGGCAACATCAGTGTCTCCGCCTTGGACGTCTGAATGATCGACGATCGCACCATCAGACGCAGCGCTTCCTCGTCGCCGGCGGCCGCGTCCTCGCCAAGATTGGCGCGTTCGTCGATCGTCGTCTGGACCTTGTGCTGCATGTCGTAGAGCGCGCGGCCGGCGTGTGTGCCGCCACGGTTCGCGACACCCATGCCGCGGCCGCCGTCGCTCTCCGCGATGCGGTTGTAAGTGTAAAAGGGGCTCTTGTTCTTGTAGACGCCGACGTGCCGGCTCAACGCTTCGAGCGAGCCCAGGAAGCGCGTCCAGGTGGTCGGGCGCCGCATTGCGCGGTCGAGGTGCTTGCCAACGCTCTTGCCCAGGCGCGATTCGGCGAGCTGGAATTGACTGCGCACGCCGCTCGGCTCACGCGCCTGGTCGGTCAGCATATCGCCGCGAATCATCGAAATCGCGAAGCGGCAACCGTGCGTGCCCTGGCTGAAGGCCGTGCCGCGCGTGGCTTCGTCGGCGACGTGCGCATCGATCGTCTGCAACTCGTCTTTGACGGCGAGCATCGCCTTTTGCGCGAGCGAGAGATTGCTCGGCACAGACGTGTTGTTGCTTCCCGGCCACTGGTCTTCGCCCGCTTGCGCGATGGCGGCGTGGAGCGCACCGTCGGCGAAGATCGAAGCCGGATCGTGCGCGAGCATGCGAGGACCGCCGGGCTCGGGCGAGGCGGCATTGCCCACCTGCCGCGATGCCCGGGGAAACACGCCGAGTATCTTGCTTTCGGGCTTCGTCGCGGCCGATTGCCGTGCTTCGCGCACGACCTGTTGCGAGGCTTTCAGCAACACGCTCAACAGCATCCGATCCTTTTCCACGACCGAGGCATGTGTGCCCGCCGGACGGGGCGTCTGCGGCGTGAGCTTTTCGATGAGGCTCGTGCCGACGCCGCCTGGAATGTGGACGAGCTCTTGTGCGAGCGCCCACGCCTTGTCGGCATCGTAATCGGGGGTGCGCTGCGGTTCGGCGGTATCGCGCAGCGCATCGAGCAGATTCGTCTGCGGCAGCGATTGCAGTGCGATCTGCGCATCGTGCGCTGCGTCGTAGGCCGGATCGTAAGCGGCGTCGCTCGAACGATCGGGCGTGCGGCTGAACGCGATATGCAGTGCCTGGGCAAGGCTGGATGCCTCGAACGGCGTCAGGTTCTTTTCCGCGGCGACTTGCTTGATCGAATCGAAGAGCTGGCGGCGGTTGGTCCCGGGGAGGATGCTCGCGTCGAGAAACAATCGATCGAGTGCGTTCGGCGCTTCGAGTTCCTGCACGACGGGGCTTTCATGAAGCACGGCCGGCGGTGTGCTGCCGGGCAGATTCGCGAGGCGCCTGTGCAGCTCGACGGGTGCATCGCCTTCGCGCGTGACGCCCGTGAACGGTTTGGCGCGTGCGGTTTTTGTATTGGTCGAGATCGGGGTGAGCGACAGGCTCGTCGACGAAAAACCGAAGCCGTGAATATACGCTTCGTCCTTGGCATAGGTCTGCCAGCCCTTGAGCGCGTTCTTGAGTTGCTTCAACTTGCCCAGGCTGCTTCGCTGCGGGTTGGCGCTCGGCACGGGGTCCGGTTGAGGGAGCGGTGCGGTCGTAGTCAACACTTCGTTCTGCTGCGGCGGGACGTCGTGCCGTGCCGAACCCGTTTCCGAA
Source organism: Trinickia sp. (assembly GCF_057351765.1). NCBI lineage: Bacteria > Pseudomonadati > Pseudomonadota > Betaproteobacteria > Burkholderiales > Burkholderiaceae > Trinickia > Trinickia sp. The sequence goes on from NZ_JBMRBK010000022.1 coordinate 178,328, forward strand.
TTCGATGGCGTGACCGTACGGATTTCATTTTCCACCGGCGGTGGATGCAACGGGCCGATGTCGAGATCGAACAGATTGTCCTCTTCATGTTCGTCGCCCGACTCGTCGAAGATGGGGCCGGTGTCGTAGGTGACGTCTTTCGCCGAATGCTCCGATGTGTTCGAGTTACGAGGGCTCTCGTGCCGAACCTCGGTATCGTCGTCTCCGGCTCCTGTCGAGGAGAAAACCGCGGCACTCGGCTCCTGGATATCTTCCTGCGCGGTGGATTCCGCGGCGTGCTTGGCTTTGATCCAACTAACGGTCTCCCCAATCGGATCCTCGCGATGGGTGACCGTCGACAATGTGGCGGGGGGGGCTTGCGTCGGCGCCTTTTGCGTGGCGGCAGGAGTCTTTTTGGAACTGGATCGGCGATGGAAAAGCCCGCTCCAGCCTTTCTTGGAACGTTTCTCGGGTGCGCTCGGCGAGACGCCGAGTTCCGGTGCAAGGAAGTGCGCGATCGTGGGGCGGGGTTCGGTTTCGCTCGATGTACCGGCGGCGCCTGGACGGCGCGAGTCTTTTTGCGAGACGATGCGTGCGACCATTTCGCGCACGTCGTCGTCGTTAGAAGGGGCGGTGCCCGAGCGCCGGTTGTCTGCCGCGCCAACCGTTCCGGACACGGGTTGCTGAAGACTCCCGTCCGTCGCCAGTGAAGACTGCGCCTTCGGCGATCGCCCAAGCCGGGTAAGCTTCGAAAGCATACTGCCAAACGATCGACGCCCGCTCGAACGCGAGGCACGGGTACGGTTGCCGCTATCGGTTGCGGCTTGAGCAGGGTGTTGATTTGCGGCGGTGGACGACGCGCTGGTTCCAAACAGTTTCATAGCCTCGACTCGCTCAGGGAGACGAATGAAATAAGGCGCTGGAACACCACGCGCCGTCCTTCAAACCGGGTCTTGGGGTACCCGCGCGAAGCCAACCGCATCGGCTCGCGCGGGCTCGCTTTCAATCAACGCGCTGCGTTCGATACCGGTTCGCCGCGCTCATCGACACCCGCGGCGGCGAACGCCGCATCGCGTGCGGCACGCAGCTTCTCGGGTTCGATGTGCGGACCGTTGCGCAGCGGCGTCGGTCCCGACGGGCGAACGTTGCGCTTCATGAACTCGTTCGTCAGCACATGCTTCTCGAACGCGCGCACCTTCGCGCGCGCGCCGACGATGACGCGCTCGTAGTTGCCGATCGTCACCTGATGCCGTACTTCGGGAGACAGTTTGTCGAGCAACGGCTTATACATGTTGCCGGTCTCGGCCCAGGTTTCTTCCTTCTTAGGATCGAGCGCATCGGAGCCCATCAGAAAGCGATCGGGAAACTCGGTGATCAGTTTGGCGGCCGCGTCGATCGAGGCCGGATCGGGCTCCTCGACACCGTGCGCGTTTTGCTTCATGACGATCTGGCGTGCCACACGCGACCACGAGATGTCCACGTGAACGTGCTTCATCTCGGGATCGCGCAGAATCTGGCGCAGGTTTTCCATGTGATTGTCGGGCTTCGCGACGAAGCGGCCGATGCCGCCGAAGTGCGCCCAGACCATCGTCGTGTTCTTCGCTTCGGGCGAGCCGAGCAGATTTTTGATACCGTCGAGATGCTGCGGAGCACCGAGACCGTTCTTGCGCTGGTTATCGGTCGAGTCCACGTCGCAATGCAGAACCACCGGCATGCCGACGACCCCTGCCGTTGCGATGAGGTCCTTGAACGGTTGAACGTTGTCGGTCAGATTGGCCTGGCGCGCACCGTCGAACTGGCGCTCGACGAGCTCCTTGTGAATCGTTACTTCACCGATGCCCGTGAACGTGCCGGGGTCCTTGTGAAGCTTTTTGAGCAGCGCTTCGGAACTGAGCGGCGAGCCCAGATGCAGGCCCGTCACCATCGGATCGAGGCGGTCGCGCTGAGCATCGGTGAGACCCGACATGTCCATGAAATCGGCCGTGTCCGCGTCGACTTGCTGGTTGACGACGAGATGTGCGCTCTTGGCGATCTTGTCTTCGCGCTCCGCGGTCAGCTCGTGGCGCGCCATGCTCATGTCTTCCTTCGGAACGTAATAGTCCTCGGGCGGAATGTGATTGTTGTCGGGGTGGCCGCACGGAATGACATCGGTTGGAATCGGCATGATCACGCTGCGATACACGCCTACCTTATCCATCATCGCGAGCATTTCTTCCGGCAGAATGCCTTGCTGCGTGTATTGGGTCGGATGGAAATGCGAATCGGACGTCCAGCTGCCCAGCGTGGTTTTAGCGCCTCGTTCGAGCGCTGCCTTGTCGGTGCCGTGGGTCACCGCGTCGATCTGCCGGCCGCGTAGCGCGGCGGTGATATGGCCGGCGCGCTGTGCAATCGGAACACGCGACGGAACGCGCGAACCGGTTGTCGTGCTGCTGCCGTCTTCGAAAAAACGTGTATGCGCTTGCAGCGTGGACGCCGCTTCGCTGCTCTCGCCTTTGCCACGCTTGGCGAGGTTGCCGGTCGGCGAATCGGGATTACGGCGTTTCGCGGTACCCGTCGGCGCTTTTGGACTGGCGCTTTGAGCGTTGTCGGACGGCGAGGAGGGATTGGGTGCCGAGGTTGACGCACGGCTGGATTGGACAGTGGTCATTTTGCCTTGCTTCGATAGGGTTGGAGTAATCGAGCGCGCCGAGATAACGGCAACGGCCGCTCGGTATGCGCGGCTTCGTTACGTGGTTCGTAGGAAGAGCGCGCGTGCTCAGTATCGGGAGGCGAATATGAGGGTGCGTCGTCTCGCGGCGAAATTGCTCGTACCGCGGCGAATCGAATCGCAGGCGTGGATGGCGCGTGTTCGGCGATGCCCTATTGGGGGGGGGTGACGAGCGGGAGCGAGAGCGGATGCGCTTGGGCGTCTCGCCGTGCTACCTCAGAAAGACCAACTGACTTGCGCGACCCAGCGATGCACGAGCATTGGACCCAACCGCGCTTTGATGCGCTCCGGACCTTGTGTGCCGAAGTAGGCGAGCTGAAGTTGCAGCGAACGGTATTGGTAGATCAGCCCGATGTCGTCATAGACGAAACCCGAGCCGAGTCCGGCGTGCAGGTCGTAATAGCCGACGCCGGCCGTCGCCGAAAATCCGTGGGCGAGCGGCAGATGCCCGACGAGGTTGTAGGTCAGCGCCAGCGTTCGCGGCGATCCTCCGTAAGCGGTATTCGGCGACACGGTGACAGAAGCGAAGAGGCTCTCGCGCCAGCTTCCCGCGAACCCCACCTCGTCGTATTCGATCCTCGTTGCGCGAGGGATGTGGGCGAACTGATAGTGCAGCAACATCGCTTTCGCACCCCAATCGCCGCGGCGCCATCCGTAGCCTGCGTTGGCGAGGATTTCTGCGCCCATCGGGCTACCGCTCATCGGCCTGACGGTCCATGCCGAAACGCCGGCAAACGGCCCCGTGCCCGGGTACCAACTGACCGCCGCGTCGACCGAGGGCTCGTTGTGGCTCATATCGAGGCCGCGGTTGATGCGGTCGGTCGTCGCGCCTAACTGAAAATGCCAGGTATCGGACGCGCGAGCGGCGGGAACCGAGGCCACCAGCATCGAGAGCGCCAGGGCCAACCGACGCCCGACTGGGAGGCGCTGCCCGAAGGACAAATGCGAATACCGCTGCCGCAACCGCAATGCCGTTCGTATTCGAAGCAACGCCTGAATCCCCCTCATGACTCGTACCGCTTTCCTTTCGATCAGACTCTGCGCCGAAGTATCGCCAGGCTGCGGCAACGACTTCGGCGGGCAGGGCAAGGTACCCCGAGCGGGACGATGCTACCTCAAAAACAATAATCGTCGAACGGCGGATTGGGGGGCGATGCGCGACGCTTGCATCTTTCGACGATTCGCCGATGGCTTTTTGATTTCGCCGCGAGCCATGAGATCGAAAGGCGGCTTCGATATCGTGGCGCGCAGAGCGACGCGGGGATGCAGGTCAGTGCGGCGCTTACGCGGCGGGGCCTTTCGCGCACGATGCGCATCGGCGGTTTCTCATCTATGCGGAGTCTAATACCATGAGCGTCAACCTTTCTCTCGATAGCACTGTCCAGTCCGAGCCACTCGACCTGAGTCCGACGACATCGTCCCCGGTCGATTCCGCTGTGGCGAATTACGAAGCACTTTACGAATCGGCGCTGCAATCGATTCAGCAGATGCTGCAACAAGTGTTCGCGGAGGAGAGCTCGCTCGACGCAGGGAATATCGACAACGGCGGTCAGCCCGATTCGGGCATGACGGCGCAAGGCGCATCGGGTGCGCTGGCTGCTTATATGCATCAGAACGGGATCGGCTCGCTCGATCCGAGCAAGCTCTATCAGATGGCGTACTCTCCGGCTGCCGGCACGCCGTCGGAAGTGTCCGACGCCGCCAAGTTCATGCTTTCGAACCCCGATGTGTTCAATCAGATCGAAACGCACGACGTCGCGGGCAGCGACGGCATTGCCGGCGTGAACGATTTCGACTGGGCGGCGCAAGGCGGGTTGAGCGACGCGTCGAACACCGGCGATGCCTCTTCGGCGGGCGAGGCCGATTTCCTGGATGAGAGCGCAACGATTGGCGATACGGGTGCGTCGCTCGGCGCGCAAAGTGCCTCCGGTGCGTCGCTCGACGCCTCGGATGCGTCGCTCGACGCGCAAAGCGCCTCGGGCGCGCTCGGCGCCTACCTGCATGAGCAGGGAATCCCCAAGCTCGATCCGAACAAGCTGTATCAGATGGCTTACAATCCGGCGAGCGGCACGCCTTCGGAAGTCTCCGCGGCCGCCAAGTTCATGCTCTCGAATCCCGATACCTACAACCGGATCGAAACGCACGACGTCGCGGGCGGCGACGGCATTTCCGGTGTGAGCAATTTCGATTGGGCGGCACAGGGCGGCCTCGATAACGTCTGACGAAAGGCGCTCACGGGCACGCATGGCGCGTTGTCCGGCGAGCGGTTCGTCCGGTTTCACGGTTCGTGCGTCAGGGCTGCAACATTTTTCACTGTTTGCGGTACTCACGGGTTGCCATGTCTCGCCTCTCGATCAGCAACCCGGAGAAATCAATCAGATGACACATTGTCAGCCCAGCACGCCACGCGCCGGCCGTGCACCGTTTGCGCGGGAGGCGGCCCTGAAACGGCCGGCCCGCGCGCACGTCGTCCGTCTTTGGATGGCGGTATGGACGAAAGCGGTCCGGCGCACGGCAAGGCCGCGTCTCGTCGCGCTTGTCGCGGCCATCGTCCCGCTCGTCGTGGCATGCAGCCACGTTTCGCTCGTCCCGCCTTCGAATGCCGATATCGATCCCGATGTGCTCCGTCAGATCAACGACGAGGGCGAGCGGATGATCGTCGTGGCCGTTGCCAATCCGACCGAATCTGTGCCGATTCTGGCAGGCACGACGATTGGCGGCTATGACGGCGGTCCCGGTTATACGGCTTACGGCAGCGCGCGGGAAACGATCGATGCCATTGCCCGGGACTACAAACTCGAGCAAGTCATGGCCTGGCCGATCGTGCCGCTCAAGGCCCATTGCGCGGTGCTCGAGGTACGTGACGAGCGCACCCGTGCACAGGTGATCGAGCAGCTTTCGCATGATCGGCGCGTGAAGATCGTGCAGCCGCTGCAGTCCTTTCGCACCGTCGGCACGTTGAGCAAACCCGGTGGCGATAGCGCGACGATGGCCGAGACGGCCGCGGCGGCCGACGCGAAAAGTACCGCGGAGCGTGCATATCGCGCCAACTATGTCGACTTCGAGCGGGGGTTGCGCGAAATCGATGCGCTGGCCGCGCAGCGCATTTCACAAGGCGAGGGTGTCCGAGTCGCTGTCATCGACACGGGCGTCGACGCGTTTCATCCCGGCCTCGCGGGATCGATCGCCATGAGGCGCGATTTCGTCGAACAGAACTTGGCGACGTTCGGCCACGACGTGCATGGAACCGCCGTGGCCGGCGTAATAGCAGCCAATCTCAACGGCGGTCGCGGCATGGTCGGTGTCGCGCCGCGTGCGCGCATTCTTGCATTGAAGGCATGCTGGCAGGAGCCGGCGTCTTCGGGCGGTCATGCGGCCGGGCAATCGGTGTGCAATTCGCTGACGCTTGCTCAGGCACTTGCGGCGGCGATCGAAGCGCACGCGAACGTCATCAATCTGAGCTTGAGCGGTCCGCCCGATCCGCTCTTGACGCAACTCGTCGAATATTCGCTGCGGCACGGCATTGTCGTGGTGGGTGCGGTCCCTCCCAGTGGAGACATGCATGCTTTTCCGGTTGGCATCGCGCACGTGATCGCGGCAGACTACCCGGGCGCGAAGACGGCCGCGCCGGTCGTGCGGGCGCCGGGTCGCGACGTGCTGAGCCTGACGCCGGGCGGTCACTACGATTTCTTTTCGGGCACTTCGTTTTCGACGGCGTTCGTCTCGGGCGTGGCAGCATTGCTGCTCGCCGTCGATCCGCGGCTCGATTCGGACAAGATCTATGCGGCGCTCAAGAGCAGCGCCCATGGCGACGCGGCGCACCAAACGGTCGATGCCTGCGGCGCGCTGTCGGCCGCAGTCGGCATCGCATGCGCCGACGCCGTAAATCAACCGCACTGAGCGCTGGCCGTCCAGCCGGCCCTTCTCTGCGCTCGCTCGTTCCCGCCCAACCCGCTTCTCTCGTTTCCTCGCGCCCGGATGTATTGGGCGAATCGCGTTTTTCGGCGCGCGAATCGTAACGGCCAATCGATTCGTCGAGGGACGCCGATATTCGCCACTTCCGATGTGAGCGCAGTTCGGTCGCCATGACAATCGATTCATCCTGCCGCTCGTGCGGCATTGTCGACGCGAAACCCGGAGAAGGCGATGAGAACCGATACTGTCCATGGCAGGCGCGTGTCGCGCGTGCTGCTGTTTGCACTCGCATGTCTAGGCGTTTTCTTCTCGGGGCCGATCCGTTCGGACAGACATGACCTGCTCGCGCGATGGCAGCGTGCCGACGCGACGATGTTGCGGGCGGCCGGATTCGACTTGCATCGAATCGCGTCGGGGGACATGCCGTGAACAGCAAGATCACGAAAGCGCTGTCGTTCTTTTCGGGGCTGACGCGCGGCGCGAGCAAGCCGGCGAGCGCGCCGGCCAAGACAGGGACGACGCGGCCCGCTTTGAATGGAGCGTTGAGCAACCTTGCGCGGCTGAACACGTCGTCGTCCGCGGCGGCGTCGCTCTTGAGTGGAGCGGCTCGGCCGCGATTATCGGCTCGCGATCTGCCGCGCGCGGGCGCCACGCCCCGGGCGCGTGCACAAGTGCTTGCGACGGCGCGCGAAGTGGCACGCATCCAGGCGTTGCCAAGCCCGGCGTTGCCAATTGATCTTCAGAAGCGGTTCGATGCACTCAAGGCAAGCATGCCCAAGGCGGGCGGAGGAAACGCCCCGGCCGGGCGCAAGCCGCCGATGACAGGCGAGAAGCGCAACGGCGGGTTGTCGGCGGCCGTATCGGTCCAGGTCAACGTGTCGTTGTCGGCATCGGTTACGAACGCGGACGCTCACGAAGTGGACGGCGCGAAGGTGGAAGAGCCGAAGGTGGAAGCTCCGAAGGTGGAAACTCCGGAGGTGGAAACTCCGAAGGCGGAAGAGCCAAAGGCGGAAGAGCCAAAGGTGGAAGAGCCAAAGGCGGAAGGTCCAAAGGCGGAAGAGCCAAAGGCGGAAGGTCCGAAGGCGGAAGGTCCGAAGGCGGAAGAGCCGAAGACGGAAGAGCCGAAGACGGAAGAGCCGAAGACGGAAAAGCCGAAGACGGAAGAGCCGAAGGCGGATGCTCCGAAGGTGGAAGACCTGAAAGCGGATGGTCCAGAGGCGGAAGGATCAGAGGCGGAAGGACCGGAGGCGGAAGGACCGGAGGCGGAAGGACCGAAAACCGAAGGCGTCGCAAGCCCCATTGCCGACGCTCATCAAGAGCTCTCCGGCTTGGAAGGCAAGGTCCACGACCATGTCAACGCCATGCACAACGCAGTTGCGGCTCATCCGGCCCAACCGCCGTACGACCTGTTCCAGCAGGAAATGGCCGAGCTGCAGCAACTCGCCATCCTGATCTCTCAGATCCTGCAGCGACTCGTGCAGCACTCGGGACAGGCATTGCTTTCGATCACCCGGAACTGAGATGGCCGAACGGCTGGCCGAGGTCGGCCGTTGGCAAAACGTCTTGCGCAGACGGCATGGGTCGAAATTTGCACAACTCGATGGGGCGTATGCGCCGAGAAAGCAGGCGCTCGCAACCGCTCCGAAGGGGAATGAGCGACGCGACCTATATGGGGCTCACGAGCGAATTGCCGCTGGAGGAGGAGGCAGCGCCGACTTGGCGCGACTGTACCGGACATTGACGCTCGACTCGGTGGCGCTCGCGGCGCACCCCGCAGACCGATCGAGCGCGAGCGCGCCGAGGTGACGAGCAAGCGCACTTGCCGCACGCAAAGGGCTATTCGACGTGAGATCGAGGAACGGGCCCGCGCGAGCGTGCGAGCTCGCACATTGCGCCATTACCCAAGGACGGGGCGCCAAAGACTCTGCAATTCGTCGGCGAGCTTATTCATGGCTTTCTGTTGCTTGGCCGGATTGGTCGCGCAAAACGCGCGATCGAACGCATTCGGGCCGAGCGCCTTGCGCACCTTCGAAGCCTGCGCGCGCAGCGCGGCCGCTTGCTCGGCGGAGATTTCCGCGAAGCTGCCCACGGGTAGCGCGAAGCGTATCGGATAGCTTTGGCCGAGCTCCTCTTTGGGCAACGATCCGGTATGAAGCAGAGTCGCGCCAACGAACGATTCGGCCATCGCTTGCTGGCCAGCGCCGCGCCAACGCGAGGTGTGAAGCCAGGCATTCGGTGTCGGCGCCTTCGGCCAGAGGCCGTAGATCGCATCGGCAACCTTCGCGATGGCCTCGGGTTCCCCGCCGAAGTAGGCGCGCTCGAGGGTGTCCTTACCCACTGTGAGCTCGAGTTCCGCCGCAAGCTCGACGCCCGACTTGCCGTTGGCGAGCCGTGCCGCCGCCGATCCATTGTCGAGCACGGTGCCGCGAAAGCGCGTCCCGTCCGGGAATTTCTCCGTGAAGTGCTGGGCAAGCCCTTCCGAAATCGACGGTGTACCGCTGCGCAGAAGCAACTCCTGAAATGCAGGGCTGTTATAGCAGTGAATGTATTCGTGCTGCGTGATATGGGTGGCGAGTTCCTGCGGCAACGTCTTGTCCAAATGCATGCCGACGACTTTTGCGTTGCCGAGCAGCCCCGGTACGTACTGCAAATCGGTTATGCCCGGCATGCCGAACGGCAACTGATCCAGTTGCGGTTCGATCGAATGGCAATCGCTATCGGCCGGAATATGAGTGCCGAACCGCTGCAGTACATTCTCGCGAGCTTGATAGACAGTGGGTAGATCGATTCGGGGACTGGGGACCTTCGGCGCTGCCGCGGGCGGACGATTGGCGCTCGTGCCCGGGGTCGATTCCGAGCCCGACGACGCTTGCCTGCTTCCTTGATACACACCGTAGCCCGCGCCGACGGCCAGTGCGCCGACATAGGCCTTCCAGAGATGCCGCATCCAATTTCCGCCTGCCGCGGCCGGTGCGGCCTGATCCGGCTGAGCGCGCTCGTCGGCGGGCGCAGCGTCACCCGTTTGGGGCAAGCGTGCGCGACGGCGCCGAGCGCCTTCCGGGTTGGGCCCCCCGCTCGTTGCCGAACGCCGGTTCAACGATTGGAGATTGGCGTCGCGCGTGGGGCCGGAGGACGAGGAGGGCTGCGACGAAGTCTTCTTCGTTTCGCGGCCCGATCGCTCGACCGGCAAATCGCCGGCACGGTTTGCGGAGGTGACTTTGGTCATGAATATACTCGGTGGGTGCGCCCCGCGCGGCGCGAGGACGCACCGAATAATCGCTTAACCCTGCGTCAGGCTCTTCGCGTTCTTCGGACCGGCTTCTTCGAGCTGATCCTTGGCCGCGTCGTTGTTGAGCGCGTTTTCCATTTGCGTGGCCGCGTCTTGCAGCGCGATCGAGCTAGCCGTGCTGGCCGACATTTCAGCGATGGTCGAAGCGTTTTGACCAACCGTTGCGCCGGACGAGAAAGCGGACGTATTGATTGCCATTTGTAGTACTCCCAATCATCAAGGTTGGGCCCATGATGGGCCAGAGTAATGCCGCGGCCTGGTGGACACGGTTACAACGATTCATTGAATTGGCTTGCTTATAAGTACCGCTCTCACGCTTGACGCAGCGTTTTTGCAAAACAGTCGATTGGCTTCGGCGTCAGGAGATATTTTGCTACTGCTGCCGATTTTCAACCTGTATTAGAACGAATTTTATGAGGCGTCGGCGAACTCTCTTAAATGTCTATTCATGTGTTTGGCATTCGATTTCGATCAGGCTCTAATCCATAAATAATTCCCATCCGCGAGATGGCGAAACATTTCGTCATCGGAAAGCAGGATGTTTTCCCGCCAATAACGGCCATGCTCGACATAATGTTCGATCATCTCGACGAGCCATTGCCCGTCCGAATTCGCTTCGAGCACCCCACGGACGACGAGGATGACGCCGCCCGTCTCGGCTTCCACGCCGAGCTGGGCCTGGTCCTGCGCATAGACGGAAAGATTCGCTTCGAGCAGCAGCCGGAACACACGCAACGTGCGTCCGCCCGAGACAATGCCGAATTGAAAATTCACGTAGATGGCAGCCGGGTCTTCCTCGTAGAAGTCGATGGCGATGTCGAAATCGTCGATGCTGATCACGCCGCGCTCGATGGCGCGATCGGCATCGCCGATGCCGCGTAAATCGCATAACTCGCGGATCAACTGATTTCGGCGTTCGAGGCTCATGAGCAGGAGTCTTCGGAACGAAAAGGGGGTGCGCCCCGCGCGGCACGAAGGCGCACCTCGGATTACGCTTAACCTTGCGTCAGGCTCTTCGCGTTCTTCGGACCGGCTTCTTCGAGCTGATCCTTGGCCGCGTCGTTGTTGAGCGCGTTTTCCATTTGCGTCGCCGCGTCTTGCAACGCGATCGAGCTGGCCGTGCTGGCCGACATTTCGGCGATGGTCGAAGCGTTTTGACCAACCGTTGCGCCGGACGAGAAAGCAGACGTATTGATAGCCATTTTAAGCACTCCTAACGATCAGAAAAAACCCATTACAGGGCGATGGTGTTGCCGCGACCGGATGGACGCGGATACTGCGGATTCGTACTTTCGTACGGGGAACGACTAATGCAATGCGGTACTGGCCTAACGGGTCACGATGGAGATTCGATCGTGTTGCGGCACAATTGCGCCGCGGCATTCAGGCCGTCCGCGACGGTCGTCGCGGATTGCCGAAGCATCGGATCGGCCAGCTTGAGCGCTTGCGACGCGATTTCGGTCGCGAGGCGTTCGAGCCCGCGCGCCGCTTCGCCGAGCTTTTGCCGCTGTTGCGGGGGCTGGTCGGCCAGCGTCTTCACGCTGTCGATCGCATCGATCATTTCGGGGGTCACGGTGTCATACATGATCGTCCTCAGTTCAGTGGATGCGCGGCTGCGCGTGAATCGATGAATTGCTTGGTGCCGTCGCCGGCCTCGACGTATTGGAGATCGTCGACGGCGAGCAGCGACTCGACCGAGCTCGGCATCGCCATGCGGTCATCGGGCGTGAGCTCCTGCGCCACACGCGTGACCATCGGCTGCAGGTCGGCGCTCAGTTGCGCGAGCGTCGTGCGCACTGCGCGCGTGTCTTTCGCCACGCCGGACACACCGAATTCGCGGTGGCCCAGGTAGTGCACTTGCAAAGCCGGGTCGTGCAGCGACTCCTGCAGGTCGCGCTCGATCTGGTCGACACAGCCGAGGTGCCATATGATGCGGCCCGGCGCCATCGTTTCGAGCGTCGTTCGCACGAGTGCCTCGCTCCCGGTGTCGGGTACTACGCCGACGACATCGAAGCGCCCGCCTTGCTGCGTGACGGCGACGTCGGGCTCATGGAGCCGATCGAGCGCACGCTGAAGCTGTTCGAGACCGGCCTGCGGTGCCATGGCGCGTTGCGGCTCGGTCGGTCCCCCGAGGCCCGCCAAGGCGCCGGTGCGAGGGTGGAGCACGGCAGGCAAAGCGATGCCGGCACCGCCGATCGCGAGAACCGCGACGCCCGCAATCCCCAGCGCATGCAGCGTCTTGCGATTCTTCGGCGAGGCAGGCGGGGCGGCGGGCACGACCTCGTCGACGAGCACGGGTTCCGGTTCCTCCACGGGCGCGATAGCGGGCGCCAGCAGCGTTTCGAGCAACTCGATGTCGCTGGGCCAGGGCGCATCGGCGTCTCCAGCGCAGAGCACGACGTTGCCGAAGCGGTGCGGTTTGAAGTCCTCGAGCACGATGGGCTCGCCATGACCGTCCGCGTCGGCGATCGTGAGGCTTGCGTCGTCGTGTTGGCTCAATTGCATGGTGGGCTGATCCCAATCGCTGATCTGAATTTCCGCTTCGCCATCGTTGCCGATGCCTGTGTGCGTTGAGGTCAACTTTATGCGGGCTCCTGCGTGGCGCCCGGTGAGCAGACGAATTTCCTTGGTCATGAACGAACTCCTTTTTGTTGCGTTGCGCGTCGCGCGTATGCGTTCAAACGTAGGATCTGCGCCGCTCGATCAGCGAGGTGATCTTCGCGACCGCCAGCGCGCGCTCCGTATCGGTGCGCGTGCGTTCGAGATTGAGCAGCATCAGCGGCAATAGCTGATTGATCGACTCCTGTTGCTCGGGCGCCCGTTTCGTCGGGGTGCCCACAGCCGCGACGAGCCGCTCCTTGATCAGCGCCAGCGTTGCCGAGGCGCGTGCCGCGGTGCCGGGTACGGCCAGAAAGTCGCGCATCACAGCGAGTACGCGATAAGTCGAGCTCATCGTGGCGCCGGACTCGCCTTGCGCCCGGCGTGCTTCGAGCAGTGCCGATTCCGCGGCATCGAAAGCCGCGATTGCCTGCTCGGGATGCTCCGTGGTGCGAAAGAAACGCTTGCCGGAACCCGTGCGTTTGAGCCGGGAGGATGCGGCGCTGCCGTTTTCGTCGCCGCCCTCGCGCGTATCGGCGTCCGATTCGCCACGCTCGCCGCCGTGTCGCTCGGCGACGCGCATGACGAGGTCCGCCTCTTTTTGCAGATGCTCGGTGAGCATCATCAGCAGCTCTTCGCTGGCGCCGGATTCGTCGATACCGTCCTGTGAATCGGCGCCGCGCTTACGCTTGGACCGCGAGCGAGCGCCGCTCTTCTGCGCTTGATGAACCTGATGCTTGTGGTGATGATGGCCTTGCGGGCCAAACGGTCCCTGCGGGTTTTGCGACGATGCCCCGTCATCGGCGGGCGCCGGGATCGGGCCGATGCCTCGGATATGAATGCTCATGGGAAGACGCTCCGCATGACGGATTGCGCGAAGTGCATGACGGCCGATGCACCCCAGGGTGCCGCCACGATGATGACCACGGTGACGATCAGAAATTTGAAGCCATGGGAGATCGTGGAGTCTTGCAGCGAGGTCACCGCCTGCAAGAACGCGATGACGAGGCCCGCGACGGCCGCCACGCCGACGGCGGGCAGCGAGACGAGCAGGCACAACGTCAGCGCATCGGTGGTCAGGCGCGTGATTGCGTCGGCATCCATGCTTCACTCCTTCACTTGTACGTCGAGATGAGGCCGTGAATCAACGTCGACCATCCATCCATCGACACGAACAGCAGCAGCTTGAACGGAATCGCCACGTTGGTCGGCGTCACTTGCGAGAGTCCGAGTGCCATCAGGAGGTTCGCCACGATCAGATCGATGACGACGAACGCGAGGTAGAGCAGGAAACCGATTTTGAATGCCGAGGTCAGCTCGGTCAGCGTGAACGCCGGGGCCAGCACGACGAGATCGTCGGGCTTGAGACTTGCGACCTTATCCGCCGGCCAGATCTGCTGCGCCGAGCGCATGAAAAACGCCTTCTCGCGTTCATCGGTATGTTTGAGCAGGAATTGGCGGAACGGCTCGCGGGCAGCATCGAAAATCGGCATCACCTGGCTCGTCGCCGTCTGGTCGCTCGAAAGCTCCGCGCGATGCACGGCCTCCATGCCCACGGGCGCCATGATGAAGCAGGTCACGATCATGGCGATGCCGTTGAGCACAGTGCTCGGCGGCACTTGCTGTACGCCGAGCGCGTTGCGCAGCAAACCGAGCACCACGACGATCTTCGTGTAGGACGTGACCACCATTGCTGCGAACGGCAGCAGGCCGAAGGCGAGCAGCGCGACGAGCAGCGAGGCGACGTCAAGATTGCCGTTCATCGCTGGCCGCCATGCGGTTGATCTGCACGCCGAGGTTGTCACCGACTGCGACGAGCTTGCCGAACGCGAGCGTCTGACCGTACGAAACGAGTCGGACCGCGGAATCGGCGAGCGGCAGCGGAAGGTCGAGCACGTAGCCGGGCTGCAGCGAACCGAGCTGGGCGACGCTCAGATTGACGCTGAGCAGCTCGACATGAACCGGCAGCTCGATCGATCCGACCGGGACGAGCGGCTCGCTCGATGGATCGATCGATGCGCCCGCGAGCGGATCGAAATCGTCGGGTTGGGCGGCGGTGGCAAGGGTCACGGGGGTCTCCAGAGTAACGGTATGCGGATCGACGCGCACGCCGGCCCGCAGTTGGCGGCCGCGAGGGGCGCCCACGCGTAGCGAGGCTTGTTCTATGGCGCCGCCTTCGATGTAGGGGTGGCCCGGTTGCCAGCCGAGCAGCACGTCGTGGCGTCGCAGCGACGCGAGCGTCGCCGGCGAGCACAGGCGGCTGCGCAGCCGAATGGCCGTCGGCACCACGATGTCGTTGACGGTATCGTGCGGCACCTGCGGGCCCGGGCGCGCCCAAGCGCGTTCGTAATCGTCCGCAAGAGCAGCGGGGAGGTCGACGACGGCGAGCTTGACGTGGCCGCCGCCCGCATCGACCGAGAGCTGAAGCCCATGCACGTCGGCGGCATGCGCGCCCAACGCGATCGATTTGACCGACGGCGTGATGCCGTCGCCGGCATCGAGGCGCGCGAGCCACTCGGAGAGCCACATATTGGCCAGTGCGCTCGCCCGCTTGGGTTCGCTATCGAGCGCAATGCTGAGGAGTGCGGAATGTTCTGCAGCGTCGGCGACGACCGAAATCGGCCCATGCGTGCTATCGAGCGTGACCGTCAGCGGCGCTTCGAACGCACTCGCTTCGAACCCGCGTACGCGCAGCCCGAGCTGAGCCGCCGGATGCGCCGAATGGCTGAGCGCGAGCGCGCGAGTCAGCTGAGCGAGCGCGCTCGTGTAGCGGGGTAGCTTGCCTTCGAGCAATGTCGGCAGGGCGTCGTTCATGGTCTGCTGGATATCCTCGTGGCGCAGGTGCGTTTCGGGCGTATGTCACGCGGCGAGCTCGACGTCGATGTGGCGGCCCAGGGCGTCGCTCAATCGGGTGCGCAAGGCGTCGGCGTTATCTGAGATTAATTGCGTCGAGCGCGCACTCGACGTTTCAAAGCGAATACCGATGGACGACGGCGAAAGTTGCAGATGCAACAGCGTATCGGGCAGCACCGCGGGATTCATCGGCAGCGTGACGGCCCACGATGCATCGTCCGACGCACCCGACATCGAGCAAAAGCGTGTGATGCGATCGGCCAGCTCGCGGGTGAAGAGCTCGCCATGCGCGGCCGTGGCGCACGCATGCACGATCTGCTTGCCGAGCGCGGCATCGTGTTCGGGCGGTTCGGGTTTTTGCGCTTCGCGCTGAGCCGTGGATCGCAAGCCCGACAAGGCGCCGCCGCGCGACGTGTCCTGTTTCGGCTGGTCGTGGGGGGCCGAAGCTGGAACGGATGGCGGTTGCTGTTCGCGCGGCTCGGCCGATACGATGGTGGCTGCTCCCTGATCGGTCGAAGACGATGCTTGAGCATCGGATTCGTCGACCGACGCCCCGTCCCCTGCCGCAGCGTTCGCCGATAGCGGCTGTCCTTGCGCCTGGCTTGCCAGTAGGCGGAAGATCTGTACCGCGGTCGCGCTCGGGGACGGCGAGGGTGGCGATATCGCACTTCCGGCGGCCGCACCCGCGGGCACGATGCGAATATCCTGGGGTTGGCGTACGCGCTCGCTCATGACGGCTCCCGAATCAGAAAGTCAGGCGCCCGACCGGCGTCAGATGCGCGTCCGATCCGAGCTCTTGGAACGAGTAGACGTGCAACCAGGGCAGCCGCTGCTCGATCATCCGCCGCACGTAACGGCGAATGTCCATCGCCGCGATGACGGCCAGATGCTTGACGGGCTCGGCGCCGCAGATGCCTTCGAGATTGCGCAGCAGCGTATCGACGATGGCAGGCTCGAGTGCGAGAAAGTTGCCGGCCGGTGTCGGCTTGATGGCCTGGCGTATGGTCTGCTCGACTTCCGGGTCCAGTACGATCGCGGGCAATTCACCGGTGCCGCCCGTCGCCCGGTGGGCGATGAAGCGGCCCAGATCGCCGCGTACGTATTCGGTCACCATCAGCAGGTCCTTTTCCTTGGGGCCCCAGATGACGAGGCTTTCGAGGATCGCGCGCATGTTGCGAATCGGCACCTGCTCTTCCAGCATGCGGCGCAGGACCTCGGCGATCCGCTGAGCCGGCAGCGCCTTTTGCACTTCGGCCACGAGGCCCGGATAGTCGGTGCCTGCGCGCTCGAGCAGCCACTGCGTTTCCTGCAGGCCGATGAAAAGCTTTGCGTCGGAGCCGAGGCGCGCCACCGCATGACCGGCAATCAACGCTTCGCGGCTCACCACGTCGCGGCTCAACTCAGCGGGCAGGCGGGCAGTGTCGATCCAATAGCTCTCGTCGAGCCCGGCGACATCGCGGCGCACTTCGAACGCGTCGCGCAACGCATCAGGTACGTTGCGCACCACGCTCAGATTCGGCGGAAGGTCGAGCGGAACCGAGGGCACGTCCTGCACGAGCAGCTGATAGCAGTGATCGGGCAAGGCGTCGTCCACCCAGAGCGCCGTGCGGGGAAACGGCAGGCCGAGGTCGGCGGTCAATGCGCGGCGCCCCTGTTCGAACGCTTCGTCGAGCTTGGCCGCATCGATGAGGGCGGCGAGTTTCGGCGAGAATCGAATCGCCAACGGCACCGCGAACGCCGGTGCTTTCGCCGAAATCGTGGGCGCGTTTTCCTTCGATCCTTCGCGCGTGAGCGCGGGCAGCTCGGGGCCGGCCGGCTCGTTATCCTTGCGTTGCTTGCGACGCAGCGCGAACGCCGCAGCCGCCAGCGCAGCCGCGAGCACGACGAACAGCATCGACGGAAAGCCGGGCACGAGCGCAAAGCCGCATAGCAGTGCCGCGGCGCTGAACAGGGCGCGCGCATTGCCCGAAAGCTGCTCGAGAATCTCCGCGCCGAGCGAGCGCGGCTTGCTGTCTTCGTCGGCCACCCGCGTGATGAGCACGCCGGCCGCGACCGAAATGAGCAACGACGGGATCTGCGAGACCATCGCATCGCCGATCGACAGCACGGAAAAACGGTTCGCCGCTTCGCCGGCCGACATGCCGTGATAGCTGACGCCAATGACGATGCCCGCGAGAATATTGACCATCGTGATGACGAGACCCGCGATCGCATCGCCCTTGACGAACTTCATCGCGCCGTCCATCCCCCCATGGAGCTGACTTTCGATCGCGAGCAGCGCGCGGCGCTTTTGCGCCTGCTCGGCGCTCAGGTTGCCGGCCCGCACGTCGGCGTCGATGCTCATCTGCTTGCCCGGCATGCCGTCGAGCGTGAAGCGCGCGCCGACCTCCGCGACCCGCTCCGAGCCTTTTGCGATCACGATGAACTGCACCGTCGTGATGATCAGAAAGACGACGAGACCCACGACGAGATTGCCCCCGACGACGAGCTCGCCGAAGCTTTCGATGATGTGACCGGCCTCGGCGTTCAGCAGAATCGACTTGGTCGAGGCGATGTTCAGCGACAGGCGAAAGAGCGTCGTGAACAGCAGCAGCGACGGAAAGGCCGACAGGGACGTCGCCTTCGGGATGTACATCGTCACCATCAGCAGCACGACGCTCGTCGTAATGTTTATCCCGAGGAGCGTATCGATCAGAAACGTCGGCAGAGGCAGGATCATCAGCGCGACGACAGCGACGATGACGCCGGCGATGCCGACCTCCCCGCTGTACTGCGACACGCTCGACATGGTGGCGTTCTTGGTCATGACGGTAAGCCTCGATGGGGTTGAGCTTGCGGATTCGGCGCGTCCGGCGGTGCGTTCGGTGCATCGCCGCGCCTTGCCGCAGCCATGTCTTCGACCCAGGCCAGTACGGCGGCAACGGCCTTGAAGCACGATTCGGGAATCGCATCGTCGAGCGGCACCAGATACAGCGCCCGGGCGAGCGGCGGATTGCCGACGATCGGCACGCCGTGACGCTCGGCCATCCGTCGAATCTCGAGCGCATCGGCGTCGACGCCTTTCGCGACGATGCGCGGCAGCTCGTACTCCGAGGGCATGTAACGCACGGCGACGGCGTAGTGCGTGGGGTTCACGATGACGGCTTGCGCGCCGGCCACGGCCTTCTCGGGATTGCCTTCCACGATTTCCTTGGCCACCTGCTTGCGCTTACCTTTCAAATGCGGGTCGCCTTCCGAATCCTTGTGCTCGCGCTTGACCTCTTCCTTGCTCATGCGGTGATCGCGAATGAAGAGCCATTTTTGAATGCCGTAATCGGCTACGCCGAGCACGAGATAGAGCACGCCGCCCACCGCGAACAGCCGGCATAGCGCCGACCACGAAATTTCGATGAGGTCGAGCACGGGTTCATAGGCCACGCCGACGATCAGCGGCACCAGGCCCATCATCGTCTTGTAGAGCGCCGCGGCCAGCACGACCGCCTTGACGAGCATCTTCGCGAGATCGATGAACGAACGCAGCGAAAACATCCGCTTGAGGCCCGAGGCCGGGTTGATCGCATTGAACTTCGGCTCGAGCGGTTTGAACGAGATCGCAAAACCCACCTGCGACGCGACGGCGACCACCGCGGCCACCATCGCGACCCATACCGGTATCGACAGCAGCAGCGCCTCGATGCCGATGCGGCCCATGGCCCGCCGCAAATCCGCATCCGTGCCGCTCGCGAACCGCATATCGAGCGCGAAGCCCAGGAGGGCTCGCAGATGTTGGCCCATGACCGGTCCCGCCAACGACAGCCCGAGCGCTGCGGCGATCAACAGCATCGAAAACGACAGATCGGCGCTCTTGACCGTTTCGCCATCGCGACGCGCGTCCCGAAGCTTCTTGTCTGTTGGCTCTTCGGTTTTCTCGTCGGACATCGGCTGACGCTCCGTATGCGCGCGGTGAGTGGGAATGGTCGAAGTCTCGCGTAGCGTGCGTTTGGGCGGCGACACCTGCGACGAAACCGCGCGTCGGCCGGCGAAATCCACGTGGGCCGTGCCGCTGGCGCGCTCCGGGTTCGCTGGCGGGCCACGGAATTCGCTGTCTGTGTCAAGGGCGCCGGTTCGGCCCGGATACGTTACGGACGTCGGCGGCGCAGCTTCCGATGAGGGCGGCACGGCTGTCGCCCTGATTGACGAATCTGAACTTCGCGAGGTGTGACGATGAATCTCACGACATGCAGCAATCGCCTGGTGTCTGCACTGGTCGAGTTGTTGACCTGGGCGGCACGCAAGGGGCACTTGGACGAGGCGGACCGCCTGCTGGCGGCGCTACACCTGATGCGTCCGAACTTCGTCGAGCTCAATGCGTACGATGCATGGCTCCTGATTCGGCGCAATCGCATGGAAGACGCGGCGCAACTGCTGCGGCAGCTCGAGGGCCGCGAGCTGCAGCCGCCGTTCGGTCCCTACGTCACGGCGCTGTTGGCCGTGTGCCTTTCGTCGCTCGGCGATTCGGGCTGGCGGATCTATGCCAACCAGGTGCTCACGCGCGACGAGGACGCCGAATCGGTCGGCCTCATGAACCTGCTGATGGGCAAGCGCGAGAAAACCGAACGCGACGACACGCAGACGGCAAGCAAAACCGAGGCGGCCGATCTGCTTCGACAAGCGATGTCGTTCAGCTACATGCGCGCCTGAGGAGACAGCTCATGACTTCCGCAATTGCAGCCATTGCTCCGCCGCCGTCCGTTTCGTTTGCGGAGCCTGCCGGCGGCGTGACCGGCGCCGCGCAAGCCGCGATGGGCGCGCAGGCCCCAGCCGGCCTCGGAGACCGCTTTCGCGACGCGCTCGCGCAGGCGCGGCTCGTGCCCGAGCAGGGTGCGCACATACAAGGCCCGTCGATGGTATCCGAGGCCGTCACCGCACAAGACGAGGCCTTCGGTGCCCTGACGGAAAAGATCGACGCGTTCGAGGCGTCGAGCGGCTCGATGTCGATGCAGCAAGTCGAGGCCCAATCGCTTCAGATTCAGCACGAAATCACCGAGCAAATGGTGAAGATCTACACAGGTACGGCGGTCGCGCAAGGCGGCAAGAGCACTGTGCAAACACTGATGAAGAATCAATGACGGGAGAGCGCGATGCGCCGTGTTCCAACTCTAGTGCGCGCGCTGGCGATTGCGGCGCTGGCTGCCGCATTGTTGGCAGGATGCAGCAAGCAGTTGTATGCGCAGCTGTCCGAGCCGGACGCCAACGATTTGATGCGCGTGTTGATCGAGGCTGGTATCGATGCGAGCAAATCGTCGCCCGATGGAGGCAAGAGCTGGACGGTATCGGTCGATGGCGCGGACTTCGCGCGTTCGACCGAGGTGCTGCGAGCACACGGTTTGCCGCATCAGAAATACACGTCGCTGGGCGACCTGTTCAAGAAGGACGGGCTGATCTCCACGCCGACCGAAGAGCGCGTGCGCTTCATTTACGGCGTGTCGCAGCAACTGTCGGAGACGCTCTCGCGCGTCGACGGCGTGGCGTTCGCTCAGGTGCAGATCGTCTTGCCGAATAACGATCCGCTGTCCAGTACCGTGAAGCCTTCGTCGGCCGCTGTATTCATCAAGTATCAGTCCGGCACCGATGTGCAGGCGCTCGTGCCGAGCATCAAGAATCTGGTCGTTCACAGCGTCGAGGGACTGTCCTACGACAATGTCAGTGTCACGCTGGTGCAGGCCTCCGAGCCGCAATCGAGCAACTCGGCGGGCGGAAGTGCGGCGGGCGGACTGCCTGTCGTCTGGACCGTCGGCGCGGCCGTGCTCGGTGCGCTCGCGAGTGCGCTCGCTTTCGGCGCGTTCTTTCTGCCGAAAGCACTGAAAAACGGGGCGCCCGCGCGCTGGCTTCAGCGCGTCAAGGGCAAGGTCCGGAAGCCCGCGGCCGCATCATGAGCAGTGCCGATCATCCGCTCATCCGCATGCTGGCCGGCTTCGAGGCGAGGGTGCTGGACTTGACCTCGGCGCTCGCGCAAACGTCAACGGCCGGCGACGCGAGTGAGCCGCGAACATCGGAGCCGCGCGCAATGGCGCTGAGGATCGCGGCCTGCCGGCGCCTATGGTTTTCCGAGCCCGTGCCGCTCGACGCATTCCTGCAGCCGGGCAATCGCATCGCGATTCTGGCGCCCGCAGCGCTGCGCCGTGTACTGGCGGCACGCGCGCTGATCCGTTGCCAGGACGGCATTCGCCGTTGCATCGACCGCGATCGGCGGCGCGCGCTCGCGCTTGCGCTCGGCGATGAAGCACTTGCCCAGCTGCAGGATCGGCCAGCGGCGATGGCGAGCGCCGACCCGTTGCCCGACGATCTGGCACCCGACATCCTGGCGGATCGCGGCTGGCAAATGATCTCGGGCGAGGGGGCGTGCGGCAACGCAACGCTCGGTAATATCGTCGAGTTGAGCCTCGCCCGCGTCGCGGGAGGCGAGCGCTGGCAACGGATGCTGCGCCCCGGCGCCGACCGGACAGCCAGGGCTGGCGGGGCGAGCCGGGCCAGTGCTGCGAAGCCGCCCGCGGGCGAGAGCGACACGAGCCGATTCTTTTCCATGGCAGGCGATTTGTTCCCGGAGTTTCAATGGTTATTTGGTTGAAAGCACAACCGAAAGTGCTCGCCTTCGATACCGATGTCGTGCGCGCGGACGAGCTTGCACGCGTGACCGAATTGAACGACGCGCTGGGAGCACTCGACGAAGTCGTGCATGCGACGATGCGCGAGGCCACGGAACACGCGCGCGAGCTCATCGAAGCGGCCCGTCGCGAAGCCGACGCCTTCGTCGAGGCGGCGCGACGCAAGTTCGACAACAGCTCGCGGCTCGGCTATGCGGCCGGCCATCGGCGCGCGCTGGCCGAGGCGCACGCGCGGCTCGCGGCGCGCGCCCGTAGCGAGCATGAGGAGCTGCAGGCGTCGTCCGATCGCCTCGCGCGCCTCGTGATGAAAGCGGTCGAGCAAGTGGTCGCCGAGACGGACCGCGATGCGTTGATGCGGCGCGTCGCGCTTGCCGTGGCACGATCGATCGACGACGCGACGCATCTGACGGTGAGCGTTGCGCCTGCCGATGCCGAGAGTGCGAAGCGGCTGTTCGGCGAGCTTGCCCGCGGCGCTTCGCCGCCGCTCAATCTCGAGGTCATCGTCGACGACGACATGGACGAGGGCACCTGTGTCTGCGAATGGGACTACGGCGTCGTCGAGTCGAGTCTGCGCGCGCAGTTGGCAAGTCTCGAACGCGCGCTGGCCAACGGTGCTGCCTTGACCGCCGCAAAAGCGCCGCCGGCCGGCGGCGCGCTCGATGACGACTGGGAGTTCGATACTTCGCACGGGAGTCGTGACCCCCATGACGCAGCGGGCCGGCTCGAATCGCGCGACGACGCGGCGCGTGCGAACCGCCACGACCGGTTCGAGGGCCCCGACGCCAACGGGGCGAGGATATGAGTACGATCGCCCACCTCGCCGATCGCCTCGAGACGGCGCTAGGCGCGAGCGCTTCGTTCGAACGGTACGGCAAGGTGCTGGAGGCCGTCGGTACGTTGATCAAGGTGGGCGGGATCGATGCCCAGCTCGGCGAATTGTGCGAACTCTGGCGGCCCGACGGCACATTGATGCAGCGGGCGGAAGTCGTCGGTATCGGACGGCAACATGCGTTGCTTGCACCGTTCGACAGCATGACGGGCGTGTCGCGCAGCACGCGCGTGACGGGCCGCGGCGAGCCGCTGTCGGTCCCCGTGGGGCCCAGCTTGCTCGGGCGCGTGCTCGACGGGCTCGGCGAACCGGCGGACGGGCTCGGGCCCGTGCTCGCGCAGTGCCGCGTGCCGGTCTATGCTCCGGCGCCCGATCCGCTCGAGCGGCGCATGATCGAGACGCAACTCGGCACCGGCGTGCGGGTCATCGACGGGCTCATGGCACTCGGCGAAGGACAGCGCATGGGCATCTTCGCGGCGGCCGGGGTCGGCAAGAGTACGTTGCTCGGCATGCTCGCACGCGGTACCGATTGCGACGTCAACGTAATCGTGCTGATCGGCGAGCGGGGGCGGGAAGTACGCGAGTTCATCGAGTTGATCCTTGGCGAAGAGGGCATGGCGCGCAGCGTCGTGGTGTGCGCCACGTCCGACCGATCGTCGATCGAGCGCGCGAAGGCCGCGCACGTCGGCACGGCCATCGCCGAATACTTTCGCGACCGCGGGCAGCGCGTCTTGCTGATGATGGATTCGCTCACGCGATTTGCGCGCGCGCAGCGCGAGATCGGTCTGTCCGCTGGCGAGCCGCCGACGCGGCGCGGGTTTCCGCCCTCGGTATTCGCCGAACTGCCGCGCTTGCTCGAACGCGCGGGCATGGGACGGGAGGGCTCGATCACGGCGCTCTATACCGTGCTGGCCGACGACGAGGAGGGGGGCGACCCGGTCAGCGAGGAAGTGCGGGGCATTCTGGACGGCCATCTGATCCTCTCGCGCAAGATCGCCGCGCGCAATCGCTACCCCGCGATCGACGTGTTGGGCAGCCTGAGCCGCGTCATGCCGCAAATCGCTTCGCCCGAGCATTGCGCGGGAGCGTCGCGCGTGCGTCGTCTGATGGCCAAGTACGACGAGATCGAGATGCTGCTGCAGATCGGCGAGTACAAGAGCGGCAGCGATCCGCTCGCCGACGAGGCCATCGCGATGCACGACGACATCGAAGGGTTCGTGCGTCAGCGCACGGATGAACTGGCCGATCTGAACGAGACCCGCGATCTGCTCAGCGGCTTCGGACAGGCGTAGGACGCCCACATGCGCCGATCATGACCCAGGCCGCCTTGCATGTCTGGAAAATCGTGGTGGCCGCGAAGACCCGCGCCAAGGAAAGGCTCGAGCAAGAGCTGGCCGATGCGCGTCGCCATCGCGAGGAGCTCATCGAAGCCACGGAGCAGGCCAACGAGGTGTTCGAGGGAGCGCAGTCCCGACGGCTCGCGCACGAAGAACGGATTGCTCAGTTACTCAGCAGTCCCGACGGATTGTCGCCGCTGGCCTATCTCGATCACGACCGCTATCGCGAGCCGCTTGGACAGGCGGTGGACGAGGCGCGCACCGCACTCACGCGCGCGATCGAGGCGGCCGAGGCGCAGCAGCAAGCCGTCGAGCAGCTCGGCATTGCCGTGCGGCGTGCGGATGCGTCGCTCGAGGCTGCGCGCGAGCAATTGAAGAAGGCGATTGCGGCGGCCGAACGCCGTGTCGAGGAACGCAACGACGAAGAAGCGGGCGAAACCGCGGCCGCCCGTATGCACCGAGGAGCCTAGGATGGTCGATGGATTGCACGTAGGGCGTGCGCTTGCCGATTTGTTCGGCGAATACGAAGGTTTTTTCATGACGCTGGCGATCAGCGCCGCCCGGATCGCGGTGGCGTTCCAGATCTTCCCGCCCACGAGCGGCGACATGCTGCCCGGTACCGCACGCAACGGCATCATCTATGTGCTGGCGTTTTTCGTGGCCGCCGCGCAACCGGAACATTATTTCGATACGGTCAATTCCGCGCAGCTGCTGATGATTTCGCTGAAGGAAATGTTTCTGGGCGCGGTGCTGGGCTACGCCGCCTCGACGGTGTTCTTCATCGCGCAGTGCGTCGGCACGCTGATCGACGACCTGGCCGGCTACAACAGCGTCCAGATGAACAACCCGCTGCGGGGCGATCAGAGCACGCCGGTCTCGAATACGCTTTTGCAAATGGCCGTTGCGCTGTTCTATGTGGGCGGCGGGATGACATTTTTGCTGGGCGCGATGTTCGAATCGTTCAAATGGTGGCCGCTCGTTTCGTTGACGCCATCGATGACCGATGTCGCGCAAAGCTTCATCATCGCGCGCACCGATTCGATCATGTCCGCCACCGTCAAGCTTGGCACGCCCATCATGCTCGCGCTGATATTGGTCGATCTTTCGATCGGCATACTGGCGCGTGCGGCGGAAAAGCTCGAACCCTCGGCGCTGAGCCAACCGATGCGCGGTGCGATCGGTTTGTTGATGCTGATTTTCCTGGTGGGAGTGTTCGCGCAGCAGGTATTGGGTTCGCTGCGACTCGACGAGTTCGGGCGCGAAGCGGCCGCGCTCGCGGCGCCGGGTGCGGGCCATGGAACGCGATGAGCATCGCGATCTAAAACATCGGAATTTCTTATGCGAGGGATTGTTTTTTCTGATTGAGAATTGTTGTGTACTGCGCTGAGATTGTTGAGATTGCGCGGAACAGCTCTCGCTAATATCAATGTCAGCACTGCATCGACTCAACGGTTTCGCGAGCGATGCGGTGCGCGGCCTAACGCCCGATCGGCCGTGGAAATTCGGGCGAACACAGCGAGTGTCGAGCAATGTATCCGACCGTCTATCTGGCATTGTTGTCCGCGTTGAAATTTCGCAAAAGTCTGCCCCGCTATTGCGCCGCCACCCTCGACGGGGACTTCGCGCGCGCCTATTGCGCGGTGGACGACGCGGCCGATTTGAGCGAGCGCGTGCATTCCCAGGCACGTAACCGCAGCAATGAGGAACTGACGGCATTGGCCGACGTATCGCTCGTGCTGGGCAATTGGGAGGAAGCCGAAGACTATTACCGCCGCGCGCAAAAGATGGTTTGGAAAAACGACGATCAGCTGCGCGTGCAGTCTTGCCGAAACACGGGTTGGCTCTCGCTGCTGCACGGCCGCCTGAGCGTCGCGCAGCGCAGCTTCGCCCGTATGGCTTCGGAGGCCGAGGCGCATGCCGAACAGCGTATCGAGGCCCATATCGGCATGGCGCTTTCGCATCATCAACTGGCCCAGCAGCAGGCCGCCGACGATGCGCTCCTCGAGGCCGCCGAAATTGCCGACCATCTCGATGAACCACGCTTTCGCCTGATCGTCGAGCTGCTTTCCCGGGAGTTCGATGTACGCCTGAAGATCCGCGCTTCACGCGCGCTCGACGACAATGCCTTCTGGCAATCGGCATTGACGACGGTATCGCTGGCGGCCGGAGGTCGCGCGCAGATCGAGCCGGCCTGCGTCGTGGCGGCCAGCCCCGCGCTGTTGTCGCTGCGCCTGGAGGAGCTTCACTGCATGGAGCGCCTCGCGCAGGGAGACCGCGGCACGCCCGCATCGTTGCTCAATGCGCGCTTGAATCGGGGCGTCACGAATGCTCAACTGACCTTCCGTGGATGTCTCGACACCGCGCTGGCGGCATTGGCGGGCGGCCTCGACGACATCGCCGCGCAAATCATGGACAACCTGCCGGCAATCGGCGACCAGCCGCGGCGCGACTTCGACTACCTCTACTGCATGGCGAAAGTCGCCACGCAACGCGGCGATTTCGTACGCGCGCTGAAGTTCTACTCGCAGTACACGACCGAAGCGCTGCGTTGCCTGCGCAATGAAGCCGCGACCGTGCGCAGCGCGACGACGGCACGTCCGCGCGCCGCGGCCGCCACGATCAACGACGACGTCTCCGCCCGGCTGCCCGCCAAATATCGGCGCGCCTATCGATACATCATCGAAAACATCGACCGCGAGGATCTGACCACACGCGAGGTCGCGGCGGAGATGAACGTCACGATGCGCACGATTCAGCTCGTGTTCAAACGCGCGCTCGGCGTGACCCCGTGCGGGCTGATCCGGTCGCTGCGCATGGAAGGCATTCGCGAGGCGCTGCTCGATGAAAACGGTCCGGCACCGTCGATCTACGACACGGCGGCGCGGTGGGGGCTCAAGAGCCGCTCGACGCTGGCGAAGGGGTATCGCCGGCACTTCAACGAGTCGCCTTCCGAGACGATCGTCACCCACACGCGCTGAAGCCCTTATCCGCCTGGAACGCAAAAACGATGAATATGCCCGGACGCAAGCTGCGCCTGAAAGCGCTCGTCTTCGCGATGCTGATCGGCGCGGGGGTCGCCAGCCCTGACGCATCGGCAAGAGCGATTCCTTGGAAGTCGAACCATTTCCAGTACGTGGCCGACCACAAGGACATCAAGGAGGTCCTGCGCGATCTCGGTGCGAGCGAGAACGTCATGACCTGGATTTCCCCGCACGTGGACGGTGTCGTCACGGGGCGGTTCGACGAGACGCCGCAGCGCTTTCTCGACCGATTGTCCGATTCGTTCGGCTTTGTCTGGTACTACGATGGCTCCGTGTTGCGCGTGTCGGGGCCGAACGAGGCGCGCAGCGCCACGATCGGGCTCGTCCACGCGACGACGAGCGATCTGCGCGGCGCGTTGTCGAGGCTCGGTATCACCGATCCGCGCTTTCCCGTGCTCTACGACGATGCGATGCGCACGGCCGTTGTTTCGGGGCCGCCGCGCCTCGTCGAGCTCGTGACCGATGTCGCCCGTCTGATCGATCATGACGTTGCGCGCAGCGATGCGCCGGAAGTGCGCTCGTTCAGACTGCACTATGCCTGGGCCACCGATCGCACGTTGACGATCAACGGGCAGCCTGTCGTCGTGGCCGGTGTCGCGTCGACCTTGCGCAGTCTCTATCCGGACAGCCCCGGTGCGCGAGCCGCCGACACCACGGCGGCGCCTGGAGACGATGCCTATCGGCTGCGCGATATCGGTGGCTCGGGCGCCAATCCGAACCCTGGCTACGGCGCGGGCGACCGTTCGTTCCCCCCCATGGCCAACATGTTCGGCGGCAACGGCTCGGCGCGCACAGCGATCAACCCGCCGCTGCCCGCGAACATGCGCGGTACGGACGCGAACACCGTCGTATCTCCGCTTCCCAACGATCCCGGTCCGACGAGTGCCGATTCGTCGTCGAGCCCCGGTCACTCCGACGAACCGATCATCCGAGCCGACGCACGCAACAACGCGATTCTCGTGCGCGCTCGCGCCGATGCGATGCCGGCGCTCGAAAAGCTCATCACTTCGCTCGATCGCCGGCCCGGCGTGCTCGAAATCGACGCGAGCATCATCGAGATCACCGAGACGGGGTTGAAGGAACTCGGGGTCGATTGGCGCCTGCACTCGGGTCATGTCGACATCGAGACCGGCAACGGCCAGAACACGCAGACCGGTTTCCCGGGTTCGGTCAATCCGCAAGGATTCCCCGCGCCGGGCAGTCCCGGCACCATCGGGTCGCTGACCACGGCCGCAACGGGCGCCGCGGTGGCCGCGACGCCGGTGGGCGGCGTGTTGACGGCCGTCATCGGCGGTACCGGGCGGTATCTGCTGAGCCGCATCAGCGCGCTGGAGCAAACGGACAACGCCCATATCACAGCCAGCCCGAAGGTGGCCACGCTGGACAATATGGAAGCGATCATGGACAACAAGCAGACGTTTTACGTGCCGGTCCAGGGCTTCGAATCGGGGAGTCTCTTCAGCGTTTCGGCCGGCGTGGCGCTGCGGGTGTTGCCGAGCATCGTCTCGGATCAGGGCAAGCCGCAGATCCGGCTCGACGTGCACATCGAAGACGGCAATCTGACAGGACAGAGTGTGGGGAATCTACCTGTCGTGAGCAAGAGCACGATCGATACGCAGGCGTTGATCGATCAGGGGCAAAGCCTGCTCATCGCCGGCTATACCGTCAACCAGGACGATCGCAGCGAATCGGGCGTGCCCGTGCTATCGAAGATTCCCGTGATCGGGAGCCTCTTTCGCTTCAAGCATCATCAGGGGCAGAAGTTTCAACGGCTGTTTCTGCTCACGCCGCGCGTCGTATCGGCCTCGCCCGACGATGCCGCGCCGTGCGATGCGGGATGCGAGCCGACGGCTTCCGTCGGCCATCCGATGACGTCCGTCGGTCAGCCGACGACACCTTCGTGGCAGCCTGGCCCACCTTTAGGACTGCCAACGAGATAAGACCGAAGCGCTGGGAGGAAAACGCAAGTCGGCGCAAGGGACCGGGCGGTGAGCCGGTCCCTTTGTCGTTGCAGGGGCGAAACGCCATCGATAAAAAAGGACCGGCGGGCCGGTCCTTTGCACTGCTCGAAGCGGGGAGGGCTAACGAGCGCCGCTCATGCGTCGCCAGTCAGCATCGCCCGACGCTTCTTCGCATCGTCGCGCCGCGTCATGCCGGCCTGCAGCAGGAACATCTCGAGCATTTCCTGGCCGTTGTCGCCGGCCTGGCCGCCGTTGGCCTGATTGGCCGTGTTGCTGGAGGCGTTCTGCGCGTTATCGGCACGACGCTGCTCTTTTTCCTCCTTGGTTTCGCGTCCCCCGGCAGGGCTTTCGTTGCGTTGCGCGGAACTGCCGCCGCCGCGGCCCGTCATCGCGCTCAGACGTTCGCTGAATTTCATCTTGGACGATCCGCCCGCGCTGCCTTCGAACGAAGTATGCGAGCGCTTGCCGCCCATCGAGAATCCGCCGCTGCCGGCGATGCCGAGTGCTGCGCCCGCCGCGACGCCGGCATAGGCCGAGCCCGAGCCGGAGCCCGAAGCGCCTTCGGGCATGACCTTCGACTCCAGCGAGCCGAGCTTGTCCTGCACCTGGTTGCCGATCTCCATTTCGGAGACGTTCTTGACGACACCTTTCACCGTTTGCGCGACATTGCCATGCAGCGCACCGCCGATAGCCTCGTCGAGCTGTTGGCTGCCGATGTGCGCATTGACCAGCACTTGCGTGCCGACGGCGGCCATCGCCCCTTCGGGCGTCAGATCGGAGGCGACTTCCATCGCATCCATGCCTGCCTTGCCGAGGTCCCCGAACGCGGTGCCCCAATGACCATGCACCGCATCCTTGCCGGCCTGAACGGTATCCTTGATCATGCCTTCGGTACCGTTGACCACCTCGGCACCGACCTGATCGACGCTCGATTTCACATCGTTCTTGACGGTGTCGTAGCCTTTCTCGACCTTGCCCATCGCGTGGTCCATGCCCTTGCTCAAATGCATGTTGGCGAGCGAATCGACGGTGGCTTGGCCCACGGCGGTACTGGCGTCGGCTACCGTATTGAAGCCGTCCTGCGCGGTCTTCACGGTATCGTCGAGCGCCTTCTGCCAATGCCCGTGAATGACATCGCCGCCGGTCTTCGCGAGGTCCTTGCCGACCGTGCTGACGTCTTTCCCGAGTTGCTGGCCGACCATCCCGACGCCGGTCTTGATGCCTTCGCCCACTTTCTGCATGCCTTTTTCGGCCTTGCCCATCACGTGGTCCATCTTCTTGCTCAGGTGCATGTGAGCGAGCGAATCGACGGTGGCCTGTTCGCCGGCCGTGCCGGCGTCGTAAGCGGTCTTGGCGAGGTCCTGCGTGGCCTGCATCGCTTGATTCAAGGCCTTTTGAATGTGGCCGTGAATCATGTCGTCCGCTGCCGCCAGCGTGTGCTCGGCGACATGCGCGAAGTCTTTGCCGATGGTCTTGCCCACGTCCTCCGCGCCCTTGACCACGCCTTCGCCGACTTTGGCGATGTCTTTACCTGCCGTTTCGAGCCCGTGGCCGACGTCTTTCGCGACGTTCTTGATGTCGTGCCCCAGATGCTCGAAGCCGTGCTTGATTTTCGAAAAAATGCTCATGGCAAATCCTTTCGAACGGTGCCTGTGAAATGTGAAAAGCCGGCGTTGCGCCGGCCTCTTCCGCGGGGATCAGATGCCGCTCGCGCCCGACGCCTTTTGCTGCTGCATGATCTGCTGCAACATCTGGATGATTTCGCCGAGCATTTGCACTTCCTGGTTCGTCCCGCCGCCGTTTCCGTTTCCGTTTCCGTTGCCGCCCGATTGGCTGCCTTGCGATTGCAGTTGCTGGAGCATCTGCGTGATTTCGGCAAGCATCGATTCGATCGATTGCGGCTGGTTGCCCCCGCCTGCGTCCGAGGGTCCGCCCGCATCGGAGGGTCCGCCTGCATCGGAAGGACCGCCCGCATCGGAAGGACCGCCGGCACCGGAGGGACCGCCCGCACCGGAGGGACCGCCCGAGCCGCCGCCCGCGCTCGACGGACCGCCGCCGCCGCCGCCGCCACCACCACCACCACCACCGCCACCCGCGCCGCCGGCTCCATCGATCATCTGTTTCAGCATGCTCAGGATTTCGCTGAGGATCTGCATCATCTGGTCGTTGTTCTGACCGTTGCCCGACTGGCCGTTTTGCGATTGGAGCTGTTGCAGCATCGAGAGAATCTGCTGAAGCATCGAGTCGAGCGACGTCGACTGGCCACCGTCCGTGGCATTCGACGGGCCGCCCGCATCCGACGGGCCGCCCGCATCGGATGGGCCGCCCGCATCCGACGGGCCGCCTGCGCCCGAGGGTCCGCCGCCTCCGCCCGAGGGGCCGCCCGCGCCCGACGGTGCATCGCCGCCGCCCGTACCGGGTGACGAGTTGCCGCCGCCGCCCTTCGTATCCATGCCGGTTTGCGCGTTCTGCTTTTGAATGGCCTGCTGGAGCAGGTCCTCGATCATCTGCAGCACTTCCGCGAGGATTTGTTCGAGTTGCTGAACCTTGTTGCCGCCCGAGCCCGTCGGGCTGGAGAAATCGAGTGAATTGATGCCCGAGCCGAATGAATTATCGATCGATACGCTCATGAGTCACCTCGTCGTCATGAATGGTGGATGCGCACTGCCTGCCGGCAATGCGGGGTGTTTCGCCGCGCGACGAAGCGCCCACCCGAGTTCCGGCTCGGAACGCAAGGGCACGGCGCATCGCTCGGAATCGACGATACCCGGCGGCCGGCCGTCCGCTTGCGGATAGCGGCGAACTCCACTGGACCTCGGCGAAACGAACTGAACGAACGTGGCCCGATACACGTGCAGCGATGAAGCAGGCCGGCAAGCGCCGATGCGCAAACATCGATCGTCGGTTTCGACGATCGATGCGGTAACGGACAGCGGAAGGAAAAAAGGCGGGCAGCCGCGCTCTTAGAGCTCGGCCACTTTCATGGCCGACAGCAGACGGCGGCCAGGCAGTTCCGACGAGCCGGAAGCGGGGGGTTTGCAATCGGATGGCGTGGGTATCGGCTCCTCGTCCGGCGCGTCGGACGCCGAGAGATCGAGCTTGTAGCCGAGCGCGTAGACCGTCTTCAGGTTGGCGCCCGTGCAGCCCGAGAGCCGCAGCTTCCTGCGCAGTTTGTAGACGTGCTGTTCGATCGAACGACCCGCGACGTCCTCACAGGCACCCCAGACGCTGCTTGCAATCTGCGCACGGCTCAGAAACTTGCCGGGGCTCGAAAAGAAGAGCCAGGCCATGGCGAACTCGCGCGGCGTCAGCGGAATCTCTTCGCCGTCGATCGTGAGCGTGCCGATGTCGCGACGCAACGTATAGGGCCCCACGGCAATCACGTCGTCGACGCGTTCCTGAGTCCGGCGGCTCAGGGCGACGTGCACACGCAGCCGCACTTGCTCGAGGTCGAAACGGCTGGCGACGTCGGTTGCGCCGGCATTGATCCATCGCAGCATCGCCGACCAGTTCGAGAATGGCGTCAGCACGATGACCGGCGTGCATAAGTCGGCGTTGCAATTGCGCCAGGACAGCAGCGAATTGACGAGCATTGAATTGTTCTTCGCATCGATCAGCACGACGTCGAACGCCGTCGTGCGCATTGCGCGAAAGAGCGGCAGCTCGGCGCTGAACGGGTCGACCGCAATCGCCTCGTCGGCGAAACAGTCGGCCACGCTGGCCGTGAGCTGGGGGTCCTCGGTTACAAGAGCGAATCGCACTTTATCCTCCTTTCAGCGCGCTTCGTCGACGAAGCGTTTCGTGTAATAACGGCGCCGCCACTGCGCCATGGGGCATCGGCGTGGTTCGACCGGACGGTGAACATACTGGTCTCTCATGACAGATGTTTCGTTTATAAGACGCTCGCTTGTTGTTGCGGTGTCACCTCCAAGTAGGACGCGCTCCCGTCGCGCCCGGCTTCATGAATGAAGTCTTGTTGTCCGTTAGTGCCGGCTCTCGGGAACTCGGATGCGTCAGGTTCATGCCCGTTTTGCGGCTTTTCACAGTATGCGTGCCGAACTCCTTACCCCGCGAAACGGCTGGCCGTAAAGGATTCCAGCGGCCCGTGGGGCGTCTTGATCAGGAAATCCCTACAGCCGAATCCGTCTTTCCCGATCTAAATCCTGTGAGCGTTGACGGCAAAGTGAGGCCTGCATCGGCTTTCGATATTCGAAACGTCGCAACTTTTTTCATGCTGGCGGGTACCTACAGTGAAATATCGAACTGGGTGGATTCTGAACTGCATGTTGCCGGTCGTGGAGATTTCGATCGGGCGGCCCAAGGCGGCGGCCTCGCGCAGCAACGACGCCGACGACGTCGCGTTGCTGGCGCGCATCGCCACGCGCGACAAGGCCGCGCTGGCCTCGCTCTACCGCGAGTACCACCGCCGGCTCGTTCGTTTCCTGGCGCGCTTCACGCGGCGGGAGGACCTGATCGAGGAGGTCGTCAACGATACGTTCCTCGTCGTCTGGCAAAAGGCCCACGAGTTCAAGGGGCACTCGCGCGTCTCGACCTGGCTCATGGGCATCGCCTATCGTGTGACGCTCAAGGCGCTGCGGCAAGGCTTGCTGCCCACCGAATCGTTGGAAGGCGAGCATGAGGCGCTGGCGGGCGAGCCCGGTGTCGATCACGAGTTGATCGACTGGCTCAACAAGGGGTTGACGAGGCTCACGCCCGAGCAGCGCCTCGTGATGGAAATGGCTTACGTGATGGGATATTCGCTCGATGAGATCGCCGACATGACGGGCTCGCCAGTCAGTACGGTGAAGGCCCGGATGTTCCATGCCCGTGTCAAGTTGCGCAATGTCATGCCGGCGTTGGCCGGTTTTGCCGAGGAAGACCAGTGAAAAATACATCGACCGACAACGGTTGCGAGCGTACTCACCTGCGCGTGTGGGATTTGCTCCCTTGGGTCGTCAACGGCACTGCTTCCGAGTCCGTTCGACGCGAGGTCGACGAACATCTGCGCGAGTGTATCCACTGTCGCGAGGAACTCGTTCGTCAACGGCGTGTGCATGCGGGCATGAATGCCGGCGGCGGCGTCGAGCTGCCCGTCGAGCGCGGGCTCGACCGATTGATGCGAAAAGTCGAGGCGCGGGACGAGCCCGCGGTCCCGCACGTTGCCGCCGCGGCCGGTGGCGCGGCCCGCAGCCGCTGGGCCTGGGTCGCCTGCGGTCTGGCCGCCATGGTGCTGCTCGAAGCGGGTGGGTTCCTCGCGCTTGGCGTATCCCATCAGCCGGCCGCCTACCACACGCTGTCATCGCCCGACGCCCTGTTGCCGCAGGCATCGATACGGCTCGTCATCGACGCATCGATGACTGCCGGCGAACTCCAGGCGCTGCTCGTGCCCCGCAATCTGCAGATCGTCGGCGGCCCGAACGAGGATGGCGTCTACTCGCTGGGCGCGCTCGGCCAAGGCCACGACATCGAAAAGGACGTCGCGGCACTGCGCGCGGCGCGCGGCGTGCGTTTCGTCGAGCCCGTCGACGGAGTGCGCAGCGCTCAGTGACGCACGAGCGTTTCGTCAGACCGTTGAATCGGCCGCGAGGCGGCAGGACGTTTACAATGGTGACCGGGTTTGGGCTGCTTCCAAACTCCCGGCAATCGTGCGATGCTCAGCGTCGTCCGGTCCATGCCGGCATGGCCTCTGGCCCGCTGACGGTCGCCAGCGCGCTCCATCTGTCCCACATATTGAACGGAAAGTCTCGTTGTGCCGCTGAGGACTGCCAAGACGCTTCTCCCGCGCCTACGGCGCCATGCCGAGGCGATGCCGGGCACGCGGCTTTCGTGTCGCGCTGTCGTCACTGCGGCGATGATTGTGCTGACCGCTCTGTTCGCGCCCCTTGCGCGCGCCGAGCACTTCGACATCGTCTATCCGCGGCTCACGGTCATCGACGATCAGCGCGCGCTGTTCGCGAAAGCCGTACTCGATCTTGCGATGCGCGAGGCGCATGCCGATTACACGATTCGCCGCTCGAGCGATGTAATGCAGCGCGAGCGGGCATTGCGCGAGCTGGCGGCGGGACGCTCGATCAATCTGGCGTGGGTCAGCATGTCGGCGCGCGACGAAGCGATGCTGCGCCCGGTGCGCATACCGATCTATCGCGGGTTGATCGGCTATCGTGTCCTGCTGATTCGCAAGGACCGCCAGGCCGAGTTCGACAAGATCGATTCGCTCGCCCAACTGAAGACGTTGACGGGCGGGCAGGGCTTCGGGTGGGTCGATACGGGCATTCTGCGCGATGCGGGCCTGAATATCGAAACGTCGACGTACGATTCGCTGTTTCCGATGACGGAGGCGGGTCGCATCGATTATTTCCCGCGCGGTGTCGTCGAAGCGTGGACCGAATTGGCGGCACGTGGGGCAGCCAATCCCGATCTCGTCGTCGAACGTCATCTGTTGCTCGCTTACCGCTCGGATTTCATTTTCTATACGAGCAAGCATGACGATGCGCTCGCCAACACGATCGAGACCGGCTTGCGCGCGGCCTATCGCGATGGTTCATACAAACGGCTGTTCGATTCGCAGCCCGATATCCGATCCGCGCTCGAGCGCGCCGAACTGGCCCGCCGTACGGTCATCCATCTCGACAATCGGTATTTGTCGGATGCGGACCGCGACATCCCGGGGGAATACTGGATGGCTAACTGAGCCGCCGGTGGCATGAAGGCAGGGTTTTTCTGAAGTCGATATGAATCTCAACGCGTCAATTCTCGGGTGGCGCCCCCTCGATCGCGTGCGCGGCAGTGTCGTCTTGCGGTTGTTCGTCATCGTATTCGTGTTCAGTTGCGTCGTCACGCTCGCGCTGACCGCCGCGCAGCTGTGCCGCGATTACTGGCTGGGGGTCGAGCACGTGCAAGACCGCCTCTCCGAAGTGGACCGCATCTACCGCGACAGCCTCGCGGAAGCGCTGTGGCGACTCGACCGGTCGCAACTGAACCTCGAACTCGAGGGCATGCTTCGGCTCGACGACATCAGTGCGGTCCAGGTGCGGGAGGCCGGCGCCGATCCGTTGATCGTGTCGGCCGGCCATTCCGTCGGCGCGACGGCGACGCTTGCGCGGGACTACCCGATCATGCGCAGGGGGCAGGACGGGGCGCAACGGCAGATCGGCACGCTGCACGTCGAGGCGACGCTCGCCGGCCTTTACCGTTCGCTCGCGCGAACGGCGGCGCTGATTCTCGTGAACCAGGCGGCCAGTACGTTTCTCGTCGCGCTTTTCATCACGTGGCTGCTCAACCGGCTCGTGACGCGACATCTGGCCGCGATCGCCCGGGCCGTTGCCCGCTACGATTATCGCGAGCTGCCGGTGCCGTTGATACTCGAGCGTGGCAAGCGCACGATACCGGACGAACTCGATCGCGTCGTATTGGCCACCAATGCCATGGCGCTGCGCGTCTACGGCGCGTATCTCGACGAGCGCGACGCCGCGGCCGAGCGCGAGGCAAGGCACGCGGCCGAAGCCGCGAACAGCGCCAAGAGCGCGTTTCTCGCCAGCATGAGTCACGAACTGCGCACGCCGCTGAACGGCATTCTCGGCTATGCGCAGATTCTTCGCCGCGACGGCTCGCTCGGCGCGACGCAACGCGAGGCCGTCGGCGTCATTCAGCGTTGCGGCGAACAATTGCTGGCATTGATTCACGATGTGCTCGACTTCGCGATGATCGAGGCGGGCCGCATGCGTGTCGAAGTCGCGGATGTGCCTCTGGTGGAGGCCGTCAGCGCGATCAGAGAAGTGATCGTGGTCAAGGCCACCGACAAGGGGCTTCGATTCGTCTGCCACATTGAGCCCGATGTGCCCTTCGGTGTACGCGCGGACGAACGCCGTTTGCGGCAGGTGCTGTTGAACTTGCTGACGAACGCGATCAAGTTCACGGCGCATGGGACGGTGGAGCTGCGCGTGCGGCGCGGCACCGCGGGCGGCGCCACCTTCGAGGTGCGCGACACGGGTTGCGGCGTCGGCGCCGACGAGCTCGAGCGCATTTTCCTGCCGTTCGAGCAAGGCCGGCAAAGGAGCGGCCACGATGGCGGCATGGGGCTCGGGCTCGCGATCAGCCAGCAGTTCGTGCGCGCCATGGGCGGCGAAATTGCCGCCGAGAGCGAACTCGGCCGAGGCAGTGTCTTTCGCTTCGAGCTGCCTGCCGCGATCCAGGCGGGTACGCACGCGATCGCGTGCGAAATCGAGCGGGTCGCAACCGGCTATACCGGGGCGCGCCGTACGGTGCTCGTGCTCGACGATATCGCTGTCAACCGCGCGATCGTATCCGATCTGCTCGGCAGCCTCGGCTTCGAGGTGATCTCCCTCGAGAAGGCCGCCGACGGCCTCGCCGCGCTGATGCAATCGCAAGGGCGCGGGAGCCCTGTTTCGCTGATATTGACCGATATCGTGATGCCCGGCATGAGTGGGCTCGAATTCATCGAGCGCGTGCGCGCATTGAGCGAATACCGCAGTGTGCCGATCGTGGCGCTCTCGGCCAGCTCCTCGGCCGCGGATGTCGAAAAAACGCTCGCGGCCGGTGCCAATGTGTTTTTACCGAAGCCGGTCGACTTCGAACGATTGCAGGCGGAAATGGCGGCGCTGCTGGGACTCGAGTGGACTTATTCATCGCAGCCCGCGGGGCGCGCGCTCGATCTCGCGCAACTCGCGAGCGTCCTGCTGCCGACGCCGCCGGCGGAGTCGATGCGCGAGCTGCATGAGCTTGCGCGCATGGGCGATATGCGGGCCGTGCGCGGCTGGGCGGATGCGCTGAGTGCGCGCGACACCCGCTATGCGCCGCTCGCTTCGGCGTTGCGCGCGCTTGCGCGCGGCTATCAATCGAAGGCGCTGCTCGCGTTCGTCGAGCGGCATCTGCACGCGGGAGGCGCGCCTTGAATCAGTTTGCCGATCTCCAGCCGCGCACCGCGACCGTGCTGATCGTCGACGATAACCCCGCCAACCTGGGCGTGGTGGTCGATGCGCTCGGCGAGCGCGGCTTTCGCGTGCTGATCGCGCTCGACAGTGCGGAAGCGATCGAGCGCGCGCGATTCTCCCAGCCCGAGCTGATCCTGCTCGATGTCAACATGCCGGGCATAAACGGCTTCGATACCTGCCGGCGATTGAAGGCCGACGTACCCACGCGCGACATCCCCGTCATTTTCATGACGGTCGCCGATGGCCTGGGGGATATGGTCGAAGGTTTTATGGCGGGCGGTGTCGACTATGTGACCAAGCCCGTGCGTATCGACGAAGTCGTTGCCCGAATGAACGTGCATTTGGCCATGCGCGAAATGCAGATGACGCTCGTCAGGCAGAACCGGCAACTGCAGGAGGAGGTGAGGGTCAGGCAGAAGGCCGAGTTCAAGCTTTCGCGCATTCGCGACGAGCTCGAATTGCGCGTGGCGCGCCGTACCGAGCAACTCGCGCGTGCGAACGACGATCTGCGCGCCGAAATCGAGGAGCGCGAACGCGCTCAGGCGCGGCTGAAGGTCAGCGAGGCGCGCTTGCGCGAGATCGTCGAGGCAAGCCCGGTGCCGCTTTGCATCGGCTCGCTCGCCGAACCGCGCGTGTTGTATGCGAACGAGCAGTGGCGGCAATTGATGGGCGTGAGCGAGGCCGAGCAGGGCCATGTCGACTGCAACCTGCTCTACGCCGAACAAAGCGGTCGACGCAGAATCATCGAGCGTGCGCGGATCCAGGGGATGTCGTGCGACACCGACGTGCTCCTGCGCCGGCTCGACGGCACCACGTTCTGGGGCGCCATGACGGCCCGGCTCGCGACGTTCCAGGACGAGCCCGCGATGTATATCGGCATACGCGACATGACGGAGCGCAGGCGCATCGAGCAGGCGTTGCTCGAATCGCGCGAGCAGTTGCGTCAACTGAGCGCCTATATGGAGGCGATACGTGAAGAAGAGCGCAAGCGGATCGCACTCGAGATTCATGACGAACTCGGGCAATTGCTGACGGCTTTGAAGATGGACGTATCATTGCTCAAAATGCGATTGAGTGGCGCGCCCGATCTGCTCGGGAAGGTGAACGGCATGCGCGATCTGGTCGAGCAGACCATTCTGATGGTGCGCAATGTCGCGAATCACCTGCGGCCCGCGGCGTTGAATTTCGGTCTCGTTTCGGCACTCGAATGGCTGGCCGACGATTTCGGCAAGCGCACGGGCATTCCATGCCAGCTCGTGCTCAATGCCGGCGAGCCCGAGCTCGACGACGCGCATGCGACGGCGCTGTTCCGGGTCGTCCAGGAATCGATGACGAATATCGCGCGTCATGCGCGCGCCACACGCGTCTACGTCACGATGATGCGCGACGCACGTGGGCTCGTCCTGAACGTCAGCGACAATGGCTGCGGTTTCGATCCGGCCGCCGCCGGCACGCGCGATTCCTATGGGCTGCTGGGCATGAGCGAACGTGCACGGCTCATAGGTGCTTCATTACAGATCGACAGCGCACCCGGTTCGGGGACTGTGGTGTCGATCAGTATTCCTGTCGAGAATGGAAGAGAAGATGATCAAGATTCTGATCGCGGATGATCATGCCGTAGTCCGCAGCGGCTTGAAACAGATCATGGCGACGGCCACCGACGTGACGGTGGTCGACGAAGCCGCGAGCGGGGCCGACGTGCTCAGTAAGCTGCGATGCCGTGAGGTGGACTTGCTGATGCTCGACATCACGATGCCGGGTATCAGCGGCGTGGACCTGATTCGCCGCGTTCATGGCGAATATCCGGACATGCCCATTCTGATTCTGAGCATCCATAACGAAGCGCAGGTCGTCTCGAGGGCTTTGCGCGCGGGTGCGAGCGGCTACGTCACGAAAGATAGCGATCCCGAAGTGCTGCTGGCGGCCATTCGAAAGCTTGCAACAGGCGGGCGCTTCATCGATCCGACGCTCGTCGATGCGGTGGTGTTCGAACGCCATTCGAGCGACGTGCCGCCGCACGAGATCCTCTCCGATCGGGAATTCGAGGTGCTGCGTCTGCTCGCGAGCGGGCGCAGCATCAACGAGATCGCCGAGGCCTTTTCGCTGAGCGCCAAAACGATCAGCACGCATAAGCGGCGTTTGATGCAGAAACTCGGCGTGAGTAACAACGCGGAGTTGTTCCGCTATTCGATTCGTCATGGGCTCGCGGCGCAGTAACTGCCGCATCGGCGTTCGATCGATGCCCGCTCGTCACCGCCGACGCTGACTCATTC
This sequence comes from Trinickia sp., assembly GCF_057351765.1. Lineage (NCBI taxonomy): Bacteria > Pseudomonadati > Pseudomonadota > Betaproteobacteria > Burkholderiales > Burkholderiaceae > Trinickia > Trinickia sp. Next base: position 218,705 of record NZ_JBMRBK010000022.1, read on the forward strand.
CCGTCCCGGTTTATTCGATCTGGCCCGCCGGGTTGGGCCGTCGTTCGTCTTGGCATCGTCATCGAACCGGACGCGCCGCCCGGCCACCGTCCAGCGGCGCGAATCGGCGCCGACGACGGCGGCCGTCGTTCCGGCGAACGAATCCTGCCTATCGAGGGACGGCGAACGAAGCGTCGAATCCTGCACGGCATCGATGCCGCGCGGTGTGGGTTGTGTCGATTCCGCTGCCCGCCTGAGCGCGCCGAGGGTCCGCGGGTCGGTCGGCATGGCGGACAACCACGCCTCGAGCCGGCTGCTGACGGGTTCGACGTCGGCCGGCAGCGTGGCTTGCGTCAACGACACCGAGGCGACCGGTTGTTCGCTCGACGATGTCGACGTGTCCGAAGGTTCGTCGACGATGTGCTCTTCACTGATGTCGCCCGCCATATGAACGGCCTGAAAGTGATTGCCGAACATGACGATGCCGACGGGATCGGTTCCGAGCCGCGACGCTTGAAAGCGAATAGGACCGTCGATGCTGGGCATGATCAATTGCAGATTCATACTGGCGCCGTAATCGCGGTTGATCCGCTGCATCAGCGCCGCGATCGCCGGCTCGTCGTCGTAGAGCATGCGGTCGCCGCCTTCGATCTCGGGATACTCGCGCGCCATCGCTTCGCGGTAACGCGATGCCTGAGCCGCGAGCAGCGGCTCGGATTGAGCGTCATAGCGGCCCGTCGCGTGCTGAAGCAGTGAAATGATCAGGCAGTCCATCGAGGCATGACCGCTGTTGTCGGCGGCGCGAATCCCGTGCTGCGCGAACCATCGCAGCGTCTCGTCGCGCCCCGCGCCCATCATCATGTCGCGCTGCCGCTCGAGTTCGAGCGGTTCATGGCGTTCGGCTACCGGTATCGCCGCTTGCTCGGGACGCGGCACGAACACGTTCTCCGGGCGCGCCGCAGGCACGTCCGGATGCGTGACGCGCGCGCTGCCGCCGAGCTCCGGGATAGCACGCAGTGCGAGTGCGGCGGCTTGCGCATCGAATGAGCCTGCCAGCCCGTGCGCATCCGCGTCGGCCGAAGCGATGAAGTCGTTCGCTGGGGGCGATCCCGTTTGCGTTTCAGGAAGCGGCGTTTCGGGCGGCGGCAACGCCGATTCGACTCGTTCTACAACCGTATCGCTCCTGTGCGGCGCGTCCGTCGGGGGCGGTGCCTCGGATGGCGGCGGCTGAATCGCGAGGCTCGTCAGCCGTTCGCGTACGCCCGGGCTCAGGCTTTTGCCGAGATCGGCCGCCTTGCGCGTTTTCGACAATGGCACTTGGGCCACTGCGTGAGCGATGGGTGTGGCGACCGAGATGGCAAGGCTATCGGCGAGCATCGCCATTTGACGCGTTCTGAACTTCGCCTGGGTCGCAAGCGGTGCGTGTCGATAGCGCCAGTTGTAATACCCGGTCGTGCCGCTCAGTTTGCCTGAACTGAGCTTCGCCCCGCCGACCGAAACCGTGATTTCGTCGGGAATGTCCCGTGCTGCCTCGATGCTCGCGAGCAACCGGTCGAGCGACGCGTCGCTGTGTCGATCGCCCAGATCGACGAGCATGGCATTCGTCGCCGGCAAGTCGAGCTTCGTCACGACGGGTTCGCCGTCTCTTGCGAGCGTCTCGACGAGCTTGGCCATGCTGGTCTTCTGGAACCGCGCGCGTTCGCCCGCGGAATAGGGCGCGGTAACGGGCGCGGTGCCTTGCGCCACCAGACGCGCGTCGTTCTGATCGCCGAACGCCGGCTTTTGATGAACCCCATGACTGGCCAACTCGGCCTTGTGAATATTGAGCCCCAGGCTCGCCGCCGAGCCGGAGATATTGACCGCGGCGGCCAATGCGGCCGCTCCGGCGTTCGTCACCGTATAGCGTTCACGCTCGCCGATCGCCATCGATTTGGCGAGCTTGGTCGCATCCACCTGCTTGCGCGCATCGGTGCTGAACAGTGCGCGGGCATCGGCGCTTTCGATGGCCGCGAGCGCCTGGGCTGCTGCTCGCAGGGTGTTGCGCGCCTGAACCGGATCGGTCTCGGCAACGGCTGCCTTCATCCGCGACTGCGCGAGTTCGAAATGAAGCCAGTCGCGCAAGCAGGCCTTGACCTCGGCACGACGGCCGGCACGCAACGTGTTGCGCGCCGCGGCCTTGCGCCGCGAATCGCGGGCGCCGGTCCGTTCGACCTCGGTGTTGAAGTCGTGCAGCGACGCGAGCGATTCGCTCACGCGGCCCAGCAGCAGCCGTCCCATGCTGTCGAAGCGCATGCGATCGGGCGTTTTCCATGCATCGGAGACGGTCGACGCTTTGAATTGACTCGCGTGTGTTTCAGCGAACGAGTCTTCGAGCGCTTTCACGGCGGTTTCATCGGTACCCGCATTGGCGATCCCGCGACGCAGCGCCGCGTAATCGGTCCAGTTCCTGACTGGATCGAGATCGTCTTTCGTCGAATCGCGGCGCGCGATCTCTTCGAGCGTGGCAATGAGTTTGGCCTTGGCCTGCTTGCGCACCTCGGGATTGTTCGTCACGCGTTTTTCGGCGATGTAGGTGCGATAGGCTTCGGCGCGTTCGGTTTGCTGCTTGGCGGCGTTGCCGGCCAGCAGGTCCGTCGACTTGGCAAGCGCCACGATCGCGCGTTTCGCTTTGGCCTCGCCGTCCTTGCTTGGACCCGAACCGAGCTGGTAGCCGACATAAAGCGCGGCCACGAGCGCGACAGCGCCCGCCGTCGCGCCGGCGGTGGCGGCAAACGACGAGATGACGACGGGCGTGAGGATGCCGAGCAGCGTCGCCGTATAAGTTGCCGCACCCGACGCGACACTGACGCCGAACGCGCGCTTGTTGCCGTGATACTCGATCTTTGCGCTTTCGGCCGCGGTTTTGTAATCGGATTTCAACTCCATGCGCATGCAAAACCGCGCATAAGCGACGCTGAGTGCGGTGCCGGCGGCACGCATGTCGCGATCGGCCTGCTCGCGCGCTTGCGGTGCGGCATTCGGATTCGCCAGCCGAGTACGCGCGTCGTCGAGATCGGCTTGCGCACGCTCCATTTTTCGCACGGCGTTGCCGATTTTTCGCAGTTCCAACGCAAGGCGTGCCGATGCACGCATGACATTCGGACCTGTCTTCGCGCTCGGCGTCGCATCGGCCTTGCCAAGCGGCATGATTTCCTCGGTACCCGAATTCCGGAACCGGATGTTGGCCGAATCGAATGCCAACTGCGTCGAAAGCAACGTCAGCAGCAGTTGCACGCCGGAGAGCGCCGTCTTCGCCGGCAGATGAGCCGAAGCCGCCAATTGCGCGGCGCTTACCGCCCCGTTGACAGTCGAGGAGACGGTCAGGCGCTGACGATGCAACGCACCGGTACCGGTCTTTTTGAAGCTGTCGATGACTGCGTCGGTGTCGTCGAGCCCTACCGTTTCAAGGAATGTCGCGATCATCTCGCGGTAATAGTCCTCGTCTTTCGATCCTTCCGGCAACAAGCGCTGATCTCTCATCTCCGCGGGGATCGAATCCGGTCGTGCGCGCTCGAAGTTCAGCGCCGTCAGGCGAGCCAGTCCGACGATCGACGGCTGCTTGCGCTGCCCTTCGGTCCAGCGTTCGCAGATGCCGAGCGTCGTCGTCTCGTCCCAGCGCTCGACGCTGACAGCCGGCTCGAAGGGAACCTTCTTCATGTCGAACAATTGCCCGAGGCGGCCCCGCACGCTGCCGCGCGCGGGGTGCGCCGCTGCCGATCCTTCCGGCTGCCGGGCGGATTGCGGTGGCCGGATCTCCGCCGCGGGAGCAGCAGTGGGAGAGGTGGGTGACGGGAGGATGCGGCGCAGGGCGGATTTCATGTTGGCGATGCAGGGGGGGATTCGCGACCCATGCTAGGAAAGTGATATTGCAATTCCGGTGGCCGCGGCGAAACGCCGTGCCCGACAGCGAAATCGATATTCAGCGTGCGCTCGTCAACGGTGAGCGGAAATAACGCCACCATCCCCGCACCATGCGGACGAGCGAGGGCAGGCTGCCGAACGCGAACCGGGCGGCATCGATCGATGCGGCGCGCCAGCTCAGCGCACCCGAGCGGATATCGCAGCGGCACAACGCGAACGTATAGCGCAACTCGTCGACCAAAAGATATCCCGTAGCGAGGAGCAAGGCCAACCTCAGCGTCCATCGGTTCAGTCCCGCGTGCGCGGCGACATCGATAGCAACATCGCGATGCCCGAGTTCCTCGCGCGCATGCCAGCGCCACAGCTTCGCCGCGTGCGATTGCCCATCGATCAGCAAGGTGCCGTGAGAGACGACCTCTTCGGAGAGTACGGCGGTCAAGTGCTCGAATGCGGCGACGAGCGCTATCTTCATCGGCAAATCGAGCCGCTCGAGTTCAGCCGTCACGCGGTTTGCCCGCTCGGCGACGGCCTGCGCGCCTGGCAGGCCCCCAATCAGCGCATCGTTGTAACGCACGTGCGCTTGCCGATGCGCGCGCTCTTCGCGAACGAAACGCTCGACTTCGCTGTGCAGCCTGGTGTCGATAGGCGCGGGACAACGCGTACGCCACGTTTCGAGCGTGTCGATGAGAAAGGCCTCGCCGGCGGGGAGGATCAACGAAAGCGCGTCGAAGAACCGGCTGCGCACGAGTGTGCCATTCCAGAACAGCGGTTTGCCGCGGCGGGCGGAAGCATCGTAAGTCGGCGTCATGTCCGGCGTCCCGGTTGTGCGCGAATCGGCACGTTCGCGTTCGCGCGGGAGCCTCGATCCGTCAGCCACAACCTGGGGCCGTCCGTTAGCCAACGGCGCACGAACGCGATATAGCCGATTGGCGCCGCGGTGGGATCCGTTTCGAGCCGACGCGCCACCTCGAACCATCGCAAGGCAGGTTCGCAGTGGTGCGTTCGGTGCAGCGACCGGTGCAGCAGGACCCAGCCGAGGCCGAACGGAAGCGCAATGTCGTTCGCGATCGAGCCCTGCGGACGCCGGCACGAGGCGGGGGCAATCGCCACGCCATAGTGCTCGGCCTGCGTGAGGATGAAATCGAACCATGCCGACAGTGCGAGCGGAATCAGATAAGCGACAGCGATGGTGCGTGGCGCGTAGCGCAGCCCGACCACAATCGATAGCGCAAATACGACCCACCAGACGAAGGCTGCGTTGCGCCGGGCGCGTTTGGCCCGCGGCACCATCGACCATCCCGTTCGCGTCAGATGCCAGGCGACCCAAGGCACCTCGAGCGGGGCCAGCAGCCAGATCCAGCGCGTGCGCCAGCTTCGAGCATAGAGCGGCCCTTCGGGATCGGCCTCGGTGCAGGGGAGGGGATGGTGTGCCAGATGAAAGTAACGGAAGGCAAAAAAGTTCTGCCCGACCAGCGCCGCGCATGCGGTGCCTATCGCGTCGCTCACGTTGCGATTACCGATGAACGTCCCGTGCGCGCACAGATGCTTGGCTTCTTGACACCCGGTCAGCAGGAGCCCTTGGAGCAGCATCAGCGGAGCGAGGAACCACGGGTTGGTGCAGATCGAAATCAGAATCGTATTGACGAGGACGGACGACAAAAACAATGCGCTGGGCCAATCGCTGTACGTGCGCGGCCGAACGCGTCCGGTCGTGGAGTGCGTGGCGGATCGAGTCATAGCAATGCGGCGAGCGGGTGGGCGATGCGTTGTATCGTAGGCAGCGCAAGCGCAGACCAAACCGGACGCAGTATCGACAAAGGAACCGTTCCTCGCAGGAGCACCCCGTAATCGAGCGATCGCTCATGCGGGAAATAGTCCCGCTTGATCGAGACGATCCTGTCGAAGCCGCGCGAGGCGTAGTAGCGCAACTGCGGATCGAGGGGCAGGCCGCGGCGCCGGGCATGGACGTAGTCTTCGACGTGCCCTTCGGGATGAGCCGCCATCCAGTCGCGCAGACCGGGCACCGGAGAGCCGAGATAGATGTACCGCCAGCCGCGCTTGAGTGCGTAGGGCCAAAAAAATTTCAGTAATGCAGTGACACCGGCTTGATCGCGGCTCGTGAGGCTGATGCCGAATAGCGTCGTCCCTGTGGCAGGGGAGGGCAGTAATGTGCAGTCTTCCCAGCTCGTGACACAGCGGTGGAAGTCGTCGGCGACGGGCCGCATGAACAGCGAGGCGAGCAGTCGGCCGGATCGCGAGCAAAAGGCGCCGACGGCCAGATCGGGATGCGCGTCGATTCGCGCCTGGAGTTGGGCGCGCGACGCAGCCTGCACATCGGTCCACTTTTCCTGCTCCAACTCGAGCAGCGCGGGTAAGTCGCGGTCGGTCAAAAAGCGCGCGTGCACGCGCTCATCGGCTAAAGGGCGAATTGCAATCTGCGAGAGAAAACGAAATGTCTGATCCATAAAGTTTCTTTGTAGCGGCTATTCGAAAAGTTTGTACGATTCATGCAAATCGAATTAGCGCTATTTCGCAGAATGTCTATGTCATGGTCGTGACAGGGAACGACCGATGCTTTGGCGGACGATGTCCTCGCGCCATGACCGCGGGATGCTCCGATGCGCTCGCGATCCTTTTTTAATAAGTTTTTATTCGCTGAGCTACGGGGTCGGTCGATCGTGCGCATTGAGCGTATCGCGCGGACGGTGTATAAACATCGGTGCCATAGGAGATGCGATGACGCCCGCTGCGCTGCCCCTTTCCCGCATTCACCACGTTGCGATTATTTGCTCGGACTATGAGCGGTCGAAGCGTTTTTACACGCAGACGTTGGGGTTGCGCGTCATTCGCGAAACATGGCGGGGGGAACGCCGTTCGTGGAAACTCGATCTCGAAGTCGGCGAGTATGGCCAGATCGAGTTGTTTTCGTTTCCAGAGGCTCCGCCGAGGCCGTCGTATCCCGAGGCCCGGGGATTGCGCCATCTCGCTTTTGCGACAGACGATCTCGATGCGTGCGTCTCGTCGCTCACCGCGGCGGGTGTAGCGGTGGAGCCGGTCAGGCTCGACGAGCTGACCGGCAAGCGCTTCGTGTTCTTCAGCGATCCGGACGGCTTGCCGCTCGAACTTTACGAAGCATAGATCAGCGTCGGGCTGCCGATCGTTCGTGCTCCTGAGTATCGAGCAATACACCGCCCGCGGCGGAGAAGAGCACGATCATGATCGTGCCGACGATCCACGAGAAGTACCACGCGCCATAATTGCCCACGATGACACCGATCACGATCGCCGCGACGACGGCGGCCAGCATCACGGCGAATTGCAAAAACGTCTTCATGATTTACCCCATTAATAAGCGTGCGGATCGGCTTCGACATGTTCTGCCTTCACCTTGCCGCGCATGATGTAAAACGCCCAACTGGTATAGGCGACAATGGCCGGGACGAAAATAGCGGCCCAGCCCGCCATCCAGATCAGCGTATGGCGGCTCGACACCGAGTTCCAGACCGTGAGGCTCTGCGACGGGTGGCTCGATGACGGCAAGAGGAACGGAAACATGCTGACGCCGACCGTGCCGATGACGCCGATCCATGCGAGCGCGCCGCACCACCAGGCGAGTGTCGCGCGGCGCGCGCGCAGCGCAAAAAAGCCCAGCGTCATGCCGAAGTACGCGAGTGCCGGTACGAACCAAAGCGCGGGAACGGCGCGGTAGTTATCGAACCAGCCCGCGCTGACGAGCACCGCGGTTTGTTGCAGCGGGGTTTGCGCCAAGCCGGGCGCCGGTGCCTGTACGAGCCGATAGCCGTTCAGATGGATCATCCACCATCCGCCGATCGTGAACAGCGTGAATGCGATCGCAATGCCGACCGTGGCGGCGCGGCGCGCACGCGCTTGCAGGGGCCCGGGCTCCGAGCGTCCTGTGAGCATCACGCCGCCCATATAGACGGCAAGCGAGAGCGAAAGAATGCCGCACATCACCGCGAACGGATTCAGCAGCGAGACGAAGCTGCCGGTGTAGTGCGACGTGAGATCCCAGTCGAAATGAAAGGGCACGCCCCGCAGCATATTGCCGACACCCGCGCCGTAGACGATCATCGGCACCGTGCCGCTCACGACGAGCGCCCAGTCCCACACGTTGCGCCAGGCAGCCGTCGGCAGTTTGCTGCGGTACTCGAAGCCGAGCGGCCGCAGGATCATCGTCCAGAGCAGCAACAGCATGACGATGTAAAGGCCCGAGAACGCAGTCGCATAGAGCAGCGGGAATGCGGCGAAAACCGCCCCGCCGCCGAGAACGAACCAGACCTGGTTGCCGTCCCAGTGTGGCGCAACGATATTGAGCGCGATGCGCCGTTCGGTGTCGGTGCGCCCGACATAGCGCAGCAGCGCGCCGACGCCCATGTCCATGCCCACCATGATGCCGAGCCCCATCAGCAGCACGCCGAGCACCAACCACCAGAGCACCTTGAAGACTAGATAGAGTTCCATCTCGCAGTCCTTTTTATCGTGCCGGCGCAGCGGTTGCGCCGGTTCGAACCGCCGCCGGCTCCGTGATGGCGGGTGCCGTATCGCTGCCATGTGGCGCGTCGGGACCTTGGCGGATCGCTCTCACCATCAGGAACGCCTCGATGACGATGAATACCGAATAGAGCAGCAAGAAGCCGGCGAGCGAAAAGATCATGTATCCGACGCTGTGGCTGGACGCCGACATCCAGGTGGGTAACACACCATAGACCGACCATGGCTGGCGTCCGACCTCGGCGGTGATCCAGCCGGTTTCGCACGCGATGAACGGAACCGGGATCATCCATGGTGCGAGCGTGAGAAACCGGCGCCGGCGATGGACGTCCCCGCGCAATGACAAGATGACGGCGATCACGAAGTAGGCCAGCATCGAAATGCCGCAGGCCACCATGATGCGAAACATCCAGAACATCAGGAATACGTTCGGTACCGTGTCTTTCGAGGCCTTCGCGATATCGGCTTCGGTCGCTCGCTCGACGTCCTGGCCAGCCGCATAGCGCTTCACGAGAAACCCATAGCCGAGATCGGCCTTGTGTGCCTCGAACTGCGCGAGCGCAGCGGCGTTGGTCGGATCGGCGCTCAACACCTTCAATGCGGCGACAGCGGGAATGCCGTTTCTGATCCGTTTCACCGCATCGGCTTCGATGCGGTCCACGCCCGGCACCGTCGTATCGAACGTGTGCGTGAGAAGTGGCGTGAGCACATACGGGATCTGCAGACTCCAGGCGTTGCGGCGCTCGCTGTTCAGCGGCCATGCCGCGACGTTGAAAGGCGCCGGTGCGGGCTCGGTTTGCCAGAGCGCTTCCATTGCCGCCAGCTTCGATGGTTGGGCATGGCCGCCCACGAAGCCTAGCGCATCGCCGAGCGTAATGACGCCGGCTACCGAGAGCACACCGAACAGACTGGCCATCCGAAACGAGCGCTTGGCGAGCTCCATATGCCGGCCGCGCAGCATGTAGTAGGCGCTGATGCCCGTCACGAAGATGGCGGCGGTCACGTAGCCGGCAATGCTCGTATGCACGAACTTGGTTTGCGCATCTTCGCTGAAAATCAACGCACTGAAGCTTTGCAGTTCCATGCGCATCGTCACGGGATTGAAGGCGGCCCCTTGCGGGTTCTGCATGAAACCGTTGGCCACGAGAATCCAGAGCGCCGAGAGATTCGAGCCGAGTGCGACGAGATAGGTGACGGCGAGATGCTTGCCTTTCGAAAGCCGCTCCCAGCCAAAGGCCATGAGGCCGACGAACGTCGATTCCATGAAGAATGCCATCAGGCCTTCGATGGCGAGCGGCGCACCGAAGATATCGCCAACGAAGCCCGAGTAGAACGACCAGTTGGTGCCGAACTCGAACTCCATCGTGAGACCGGTCGCCACGCCGAGCGCGAAATTGATCAGAAAGAGCTTGCCCCAGAACTGGGTGATATCGCGGTAGATCGGCTTTCCGGTGATGACATAGACGGTCTCCATGACCGCCAGAAGAAACGACAGCCCCAATGTGAGCGGGACGAACAGAAAGTGATAGAGCGCAGTCGCGGCGAACTGAAGCCGCGAAAGCTCGACCACGGTATTGCTGATCATGTGAAGCTCCGGTAATAGGCGTTGCCGAATCGTGCGAATGGTGCGAACCGTGTGTCGGCAAAGACCCGGCACGAACGCGCGAACGCAACACGTTCGACTGTTATTGATTTTAATTAAGCGCCGCTGGATTTCTTGCGGCATACCGTCGCAAGATCCACGCAAACACGGGGCTCGGCGCGCCTCCGCGCGCCGGGCATCGTTTCGCGCGAGCGTGGTTCTGTTATGGTGCGTGCGGGTACGGTTGCATCGTTCTTCGCAATGGGTGCGACATCGTGCCGCGATGTTTTTATATGTTCGAGCTTCAAGAGCATGAGCCCCGATTCTCAGTTGAAAAAGACCCTGGATGCATGGCTTGCGCGGCGCGCGGACGGTATACGTGCGCCCCTCAGGATGGCCGTCGCAATGGGACTGACGGCAGGAGTCGCCGTGATCGCACAGGCGGCGTTGTTGGCGTGGATCGTCAACGCGGTCATCCTCCGCGGCGCGGCGCTCGCGACAGTGTGGCCGGCACTGGCGGCCATGCTGCCGGCGATCGGTTTGCGCTTCGTCGCCGTGCAGGCGGCGCAGCGATATGCGTTCGCCGGCGCGGCGACCGTGCGCGCCGCGTTGCGCGCGGAGCTCGTTCGCAAGATCCAGGCGCTCGGTCCCGCATGGCTCGCGAACGAGTCGAGCGGTGCGTTATCGAGCCATCTCGTCACGGGAGTGGAGGCGCTCGAGGGCTACTATGCACGCTGGCTTCCGCAGCGCGCGTTGAGCGCACTCTTGCCGCTCGCGCTCGTCGTCGTGATATTTCCGCTCGACTGGGTATCGGGTCTCGTGCTCGTATTGACTGCGCCGCTCATCCCGCTTTTCATGACGCTGCTCGGCAAGGATGCGGTGGCCGCGAACCAGCGCCAGTGGCGCCGGCTCGCGCGCTTGAGCGCACGCCTGCTCGACACCCTCGCGGGCCTCGCGACGCTCAAGCGTTTCAACGCCAGTCGGCGCGAAGCGGAAATCGTCGCCCGCGTGTCCGAGTCGTATCGGCACAGTACGATGCAGGTCTTGCGGATCGCGTTTTTGTCCTCGGTGGCGCTCGAATTTCTGTCGACGGTCAGCATTGCGATCGTCGCCGTGCTGATCGGCTTCAATCTGCTCTATGCGAAGGTGCATTTCCAGCCGGTGTTCTTCGTGTTGCTGCTTGCCCCTGAGTTCTATCTGCCGTTGCGTACGCTCGGCACGCACTATCACGCCCGCATGGAGGCCATTGCGGCCGCGGAGCGTATCGTCGACATCCTGAGTGCACCGTTACCGGAGCGTTGCGCTGCGCGGGCGACGCTGCAGCCTGCGCAGCCTCACCGCATTCGTTTCGAGCGCGTGTCGTTCGCGCATGCCGAAGGCCGCACCGCGGTCGATGCGCTCAGCTTCGTTGCCGAGCCCGGCGAAATCACGGCCCTGGTTGGCCCGAGCGGAGCGGGTAAGAGCACCGCCCTCAATTTGCTGCTCGGCTTCGCGTTGCCCCGAAGCGGTTCGATTTGGATCGGCGACATGGACCTGTCGGCCATAGACGAAGGCAGCTGGCTCGCGAACGTGGCATGGGTGCCGCAGCGCGCGCACCTCTTCGCGGGTACGGTGCTCGACAATCTGCGGCTCGCTTCGCCCGGCGCCTCGCTCGCGCGCGTGCGCGAGGCCGCCGAGCTTGCGGATGCGCACGAATTCATCGAGGCGTTGCCCGCCGGATACGACACGCCTGTCGGCGAGCGTGGCGTGGGCTTGTCCGGCGGTCAGATTCAACGTCTTGCGCTCGCCCGTGCCTTTCTCAAGGATGCGCCCGTGGTACTGCTCGACGAGCCGACCGCCCATCTCGATGCGCGTACGCAGCAACGCATTCATGCCGCGATCGGTCGGCTCGCGCGTGGACGGACGGTGCTGCTTGCAGCTCACCGGCCGGCCACTGCGCAACTGGCGACGCATATCGTCGTCATCGATCGCGGACGCGCCCTCGAGAGCGGATCGCATCGGGAATTGATGTCCCGCGACGGCCTTTATCGCCGTCTGATGCGAGCCTACGACACGCACGATGCGCATGCAGATGCGGTTTCCGGAGTTGTATCGTGAGCGCCTCGCTGCGATCGGACCGGCCGAAGCATTCCCGCGTGCGTCTTGCGCACGAGGCTCGCGCCGATTTCATCCGCCTCGTTCTGCTCTTTCGTCCGTACTGGAAGCGGATGGCGCTCGGTGCAGCCGTCTCGCTCGCGACACTGCTTGCCAATGTCACTCTCATGGCGCTTTCGGGCTGGTTCATCGCCTCGATGGCGCTCGCGGGTATCGCGCGGACGGCTTTCGACTACTTCACCCCGGCGGCGGCGATCCGCGCCTGCGCGATCGTTCGTACGCTTGGGCGTTACATCGAACGGCTCGTCACCCACGATGCCACTTTGCAGTTGCTGGCCCAACTGCGCGTCTGGTTCTACTCTCGTATCGAGCCTCTAGCGCCGGCTCGCCTGGCCGATCTGCGCAGCGCCGATCTCCTGAGCCGCATTCAGTCCGATATCGATAGTCTCGATCACGTTTATCTGCGGGTTCTGCTGCCGATTATCGTAGGCGCCGTTGGTGCAGCGATCCTGATCGCTGCCACGGCCGTTTTCAGCCTGCCGGCGGCACTCGTGCTGTTCGTTTGCCTGCTGTTTGCCGGCGTGGTGCTGCCGGCTTATCTGCTGGCCCGCGCGAACGAGCCCTCGCGTGCATGCGTGGCGCTGCGCGCGCAAATGCGCGAGGCAGTCGTCGACGCCATGCAGGGGTCGGCCGAACTGCGTGTCTACGGCGGTGAGGCATGCTATGCGCAGCGCATCGACGCGCTATCGGCGGAACTCGTCGCCAGGCAGGCCGCGGTGAACCGGCTCGATGCACTCTCGCAAGGGACGCTCGTCGTAGCGGCATCGCTGGCGATGTGGGCGACGCTCGTGCTCGTCGTTCCATCGGTGAGCCGCGGTGCCTTGCCGCCGGCTGATCTGGCGATGTTGGCGCTCCTCGTATTGGCCGCGTTCGAAGCCGCGATGCCGTTGCCGCTCGCCATGCAGATGCTCGGCGAGAGTCTCGCGGCCGCCCGGCGTATTTTTGCGCTCGTCGATGCGGCGCCTGCCGTGGCCGACCCAGCCGAGCCGCATGTGCCGCGCGGCGCCGCGCTCGCGTTCGAGGGCGTCTTCATGCGATATCGGGAGGGCGACGATTGGGCATTGCGCAATGTGTCGTTCGAGTTGCCCGAGTGCGGTCGCCTCGCGGTGGTCGGCGCGAGCGGCGCGGGAAAATCGAGCCTGGTCAACGTGCTGCTGCGCTTTTGGGACTATCAGGCCGGCAGCATCCGGCTTGGCGATCGCGAGTTGCGCGAGTGCGCGGGCGAATCCGTGCGCGCACGCATTGCCGTCGTCTCGCAAGACACTTATCTATTCAACGCAACCGTTCGCGACAATTTGCTGATCGCGCGGCCCGACGCCGACCAAGCGGCGCTGGAGGCGGCATGCCGCAGCGCGCAGCTGCACGATTTCATCACGGACCTGCCGCAAGGCTACGACACGCAGATCGGCGAGGCGGGCGCACGGTTGTCGGGTGGTCAGGCACGTCGTCTGGCGATTGCGCGCGCGCTGTTGCTCGATGCGCCGATTCTCGTTCTCGACGAGCCGACCGAAGGGCTCGACAGCATCACGGAGCAGGCACTGCTGCATACCGTCATGGCGTTGATGCGAGGACGCAGCGTGCTGCTGATCACGCACCGCCTTTCGGCGCTGACCGAGCTTGTCGACGAAGTCCTCGTCATGGACGCCGGCGGCATCGTCGAACGCGGTGCGCCGGGCAGGCTGGCCCGCGGGCAGGGGCCGTTTTCCGAGCTATGGCGATGCGATTCGCGCGAACGCGTCAACCCGCCGCTGCCTCGGCGGGGTCGCCGGCCTGTGCGGCACGCCGCACCATGACGCGGTTGCGCCCGGCCACCTTGGCCTCGTAGAGCATCTGGTCGGCCTGCTTGAGGAGTCCCTCGAGCTCGGCGGCCGCTCCCGTAGCGATGGCAATGCCGAAGCTCGCGGTCATCTGACAGCGCGTACCCGAGTCGGTATCCACGGCGGCGCGGGCGATGTCCTGCCGCATGCGCTCGGCCATCTCGCGGGCAGCTTCGGTGTTTTGCACGCGCGTCATCACCGCAAACTCCTCGCCGCCGATGCGCGCGACGATATCCGAGCGCGCGAAGTGAGTGTGGCAGAGTTGGGCGACCCTGCGCAGCGCTTCGTCGCCGACGGCATGGCCGTAGGTGTCGTTGACGCGCTTGAAGTAGTCGATATCGAACATGATCAGCGCGATGCGTGACGAAGGATCATAGGGCTGCCGGCATAAGGCGCCTGCACGCCCTTCGAAGGCGCGCCGGTTCAAAAGCCGCGTGAGCGGGTCGGTCTCGGCCATCGTCGCCAACTCGTCGATCAGGCGTGCGCGGTCGGTTTCGAGCCGCGCGCGTTCGATACTGTTCTCTTTCAGGACGCGCAGCGCATCGAACATCACGCGGATATCGTCCCGGCTGAACGAACACGGTACCTGATGATCGAGGTTCCCGGCCGCGATGGCCTGGATGGCCGCGGTGGCCTCTGCGAAAGGGCTGACCACGTCGCGCCTGAAGCCGACGATGAGCAAGCCGAGGGCGATCAGCAACAGCACTTCGCCGCCGGCCGTGGTAACCGCGGCCGCCAGCGCGGCATGGCGGTTGCGCTGTAGTTCGGACGCCGTCTTCTCGAGGACTGCATCGCGAAAGCCGACGATCGGCCTCATCGTGGGCACATACTCCTCGGCGAAGCGGCCCGTGGAGATGCCGGCACCGATCGGCCGATCGGCAAGCGCCTGAACGGAGGCGACATAGCGCAAGCCGTCGCCGAAATACCGGGTGTTGACGGCGGCGAACGCTTCCGCGCTCAGCAACGGATGCTCGACCATGCGCGCGTCGATGAGCGCGCGTATCTGGTCGATGCGGCCGTGCGTCTGCGCGATCGCGAGCTTTTCGTCGATCGTCAACTGACGCCGCATGGCCAGCGCGCTCGTGAAGCGCGAGCCGAGCCGGCCTGCATGCTCGCGCAGATCGGCGGCCAGACGCGAGATGATGAGGCAATTCATGGTGTTGGGATCGCCGCGCGCAACCGCCGAGGTCTGCGAGACCGCCACGGGACTGAAGCCGTCGACGATCGAGAACATGCGATGAAGGACGTTCTCCAGCGCGCGGTCGTCGCGCGCCGCGCGCGGCATGGCCGCGAGGCGATCGACCTGAACGCGTGCCGCCGTCAGCTCGCTTTTGAGCTGACGCACGATCGCGTAATCGTCCGAGCAGGTGGCGCACTCGTCCGGGCTCAGCGTTTCGAGCAGGCGATTGAGTCGCTCGTCGCTTTCGATGCGCGCACGCTTGAGCAAAACCGTGCGCATAGCTGGGATGGGCAGATCTTCGCCGAGCACGCCGTTCATCGGGCCGCGCTCGGCGGAGATCTTCTCCATCGCGATCAGCGTGGCGCCCAACGAGTGAAAACGGTGCACGGCCGCGTCCGCGTCTTGAAACGCCATCCATTGATGCTTGAGCAGCAAATAGGACAGCAAGAGAACGGGCACGAGCGCGCACGCGACGCCGATATTGAAGCGCCGGCCCATTGGCATCCGGGAATGTAAATTGTCTTTCATGACGCGTCATGCCGGCCACGCGCGAGCGTGGCGGGCGGGGCCTAGCTCCCGATACGAATCGAAACCGGTCGGCACGCGTCATTAGCGGCCGTTCGCCGTTCGCCGAAAGGGCGTATCTGGCTATCGGCAGGCGGGGCGCCAATCTTTATAGCGGATTACGGCTAGCGGGCACGCGTAGGGGAAAACACGTAGACCCCGCTTATCGCAAGAAGCGGGGCGGGGGCGGAGGCCGCCGCGGTGAACGCTCGGCCCCCGGCTGATTCTCCCGTCAATGTAGCCTGCCAAAGACCACGTTTGCGCCTTCCGCAGGCGTCAGGCCAAAGCGAAAGAACCCTTCCAGGCGTTCGGCCATCTCGTTGTCGAGTTCATAGGGGGGTTCGACATAGCCGCTTTTCACTGCCGATTGATACCAGTCGGTGATCCACTGACGCAGTTCGCGCTCCTCGGGCGGCAATTCCCAAGCGTCGTAGCTGCTGCTGGCGTAGGACGTGTTCATGTCGTGGCTCCCATTTCTGTTCGAGTGGTAGTGCGGCGCGCGGGGTGGCCCCGCGCGGGCGGCGCCATCGATAGAAATCGATTTCGCCGCTCGAGAACCATGCTACGCGTATGCGCTCGGTTGTTCGATAGGCGCAGGCGGATTGTCGAGTAAGGATAGGTTGCGCATGGTGTAGGGATTTTCTGGCATGCGTTCAGGCGTGACAGTCCGCGCTCAGTTCGAGGCGAAGCTCTGGGCGAGCCATTCGCGCATCATCGCATAGGACCGGGCCGCGACTTTCGCGTCATAGCGGCACATTCCCGTAGGGCTCGTGGCCTCGGTTTCCGTAAAGCAGTGAACGGCATGGCCGATCTCGACGAACTGCCAGTCGGCCGGGCTTTGCTTCATTGCTTCGACGAATTTGGGGGCGTCCGGCATGGTGAACGCGTCGTCGGCTCCGTTCATGGCGAGCACGCGCGCCTTGATGTTTCGGGCGAGCGCCGGGTTGTCGGTACTCAGATCGCCATGAAAGGCGACCACGGCCTTCGCAGGGGCGCCGCTGCGCGCGAGATCGAGTGCGACCGCGCCACCGAAGCAAAAGCCGATGGCGGCAAGGCGTGCGCGATCGATCGGAGCCCCGGCCGCGGCGGCCTCGAGCTGTTCGAACGCCTTGACGATGCGTTTGCGCATCATGGCCCGGTCCTTGTAGAGCGGCGTGACCGCCGCCTTGGCGTCTTCGTCCCCCTTCGGGCGTGTTCCTTTGCCGTACATGTCGGTGAGCAGGATGACGTAGTCCTTGCCGGCGATCTTCTTCGCCTTTTCGATGGCGATATCGTTGATCCCGTACCAATTGGGCACCATGACGAGGCCCGGGCGCTTCGCCATGGAGTCGTCGTCATAGACGAGCCGGCTATCGAACGTCGTGCCGTCGAGCGTCCATTCGACGGGTTTGACGACCATTTTCGCCAGCACCGGCGAAGCGATGAGGGCGGTCAGCAGCATCAGAACGAGGCGCAGGGCTCGCATGTCAGTATCCTTTCGGCGTTTTGGACGAACGGGTGGAGTGCTTCGACGGGAAGTCCTCATTCTAGGGTGAACAGACTTGCAGCATTAGCCCGCGTTGGCGCCTGCCACTACACAAAGCCGTAATCCTCATCGCACGACATGCAGGTTTTCACGATTCTCGGCGCGTTCGGCCCACGGTGCGGCCGGTATCGTTTTCGGCGTCCGTGCCGCGTTTCTGGCAGCATCGTTGCCCGGTAGACATTGCCAGGCCGGACACCCCGAGCAAGCGTTCGAAACTGCTGTCGCACGAGGGCGTTATGACGAGCGGTCCGGATTTTCGATTGTTCTTTTCAGAGTCCCCTGGCTTTCGACCTGGCACGACGCTCGAACCCGCGGGAGTGAGCCTTCGCGAGGGTACGGCATTCGAGCCGGGATTCGATGACACGGCGCTGCCCCGACAAAGCGTGGCGCTCATGTTCGCGCTTTGTCTGCGCTACGGCGTCGAGCCTGCCGTTCGGTCGCATCCTCCGTCATTCAGTGCGGCGCAAAAGCAGCGCATCGTCGCACCAGCCCAAGTGCAAAAGACCGTGACGGTGCGCTTGGGCGACTCCACGCTGCTGTGCACAGCCACCGGCGATCCATTGCTGAGCCGCGATCTCATGCGCGAGGTGGCTGAACGGTTGGGGCTCGCTCGTGCCAGCGTCAAACGGCTGCATATCAATCCGCCCGGCTGCGATCCTTTGATCGAGTTCGGGATGGCGCCCGGAATGGTGTCGCCGTGGCTGCGTCCGGGGCGGCCGACATCGGTGCGCGCCGTCGTGCTGACCGGGGAGGCGGCGCCCGCTGCGACGGACGAGACCGCAGTGGCGCTTTCGTTGTCGTTGCGGCAAAGCCTTTTCGTTCCTGCGCGCATCGTGCCCGCGATGCTGCGAGACTATGCGGCGCGGGCCTATCCGCAAGTGGCATGGATCGATCTTCGGCGCGAAACGGCAGTGCCGTGAGGCGATCGGCGTCACTGACACCTGGCCGGCGGCATGGCGGGCGCCGCCGTTGTGCGCTTGCGGGTTGACCGCCGGGGCCCGCAGCGACGACTTCCGGGAAGCGAGGCACAGGACTTGCGCGGCAGTAAGAAACCCAACCAATCCATGGGAGAACTGCCATGCCTGAGAAGAAAACCCTCTCGCGTGCCCGTGCCGACAAGCGCGCGGGCAAAGCGCCGAGCACGCAGGCCGGCGAATTCGTGAAGGAAGAGATCGATCACGTGCGCGCCGGCAAGCATGGCGTGAAGTCGGCGAAGCAAGCGGTGGCCATTGGACTGTCGAAGGCCCGCAGGGCGGGTGTGGACTTGAAGCCGCCGAAGAAGGGGGCGACCAGCGAGTCGACGCGCAAGAAGGCGCAGAAGGATCGCGAGGTGGGTCAAACCCCGGCCGCGGCGCGCAAGTCGGCCAGCAAGGAGACTACTGCCAAGCGTTCCCGCACGACGACGGCCGTGCTCAAACACGAGGGTAAAAAGAGCGCATCGCGCGGTGCACTTTCGGCGCAGGCCAAGTCCGCGGCGGCGAAGCGCCCGGCGGCAAGCCGCTCCGCCGCGGCCAAGAAGGCCGCCGCCACCAAGGGCGCGGCTGGCCGCAAAGCGGCCGCGAAAAAGGCCGCGCACACGCGCGCGGCACGCGCGCATCATTGAGCCTTCATCGGCAACGGGGAATGCTCATGAGTCGCGATACCGCCTATTCGAAAACACCGCCGACGCGCGGCGAAGTCGACGCCTTCGTCGGTCCGACGGTC
The DNA here is from genome assembly GCF_057351765.1 of Trinickia sp. Classification (NCBI taxonomy): domain Bacteria; kingdom Pseudomonadati; phylum Pseudomonadota; class Betaproteobacteria; order Burkholderiales; family Burkholderiaceae; genus Trinickia; species Trinickia sp. Next base: position 237,622 of record NZ_JBMRBK010000022.1, read on the forward strand.
CTGGAGTTCGGCACGGACTGGTGCGGCTACTGCGAGCGGGCGCAGCCGCTGATTGCCCAGTCGCTCCGGCCGCGCGCGCAGGTGCGCCATTTGAAGATCGAGGATGGCCCGGGCCGGCCGCTCGGCCGTTCATTCAAGGTGAAGCTTTGGCCCACGCTGATTTTCCTGCGGGACGGCGCCGAGGTCGCGCGCGTCGTGCGCCCGTCGGATGCCAGCGTCATCGAGGAAGCTGCAGAGCAAATCGATTGACGGCTGGTTGTCCGCGTCCAGAGGCGTGGACCGGCGTTCAAGCATAGGCCTGAACCGCGTGGCGTGCGCCTTCGCGAAGGGCCGACAGCGCTCGAACGAGCGCATCCCGCAAGACGCGGTTGCCCGCGAGCGCTTCGGGAAACACCTCTCTGATGCCGAGCAAGGCGTCGGCGAGCGCTTCTGGCGTATTCGCCGCGGCCTGTGCGGCGTGCGTCAGCCGGGCAGCAAGCGGATCGCTGATCGCATACGGCGCACCATCGTCGCTTCGCCCTCGCAGGAACCGCATCCATGCCGCAACGGCAAGCGCGAGCCGCGGGAACGGCTGGCCGGCAGCCAGGCGCTCGGCGATGGGCCCAAGCAGACGAGGCGGAATCTTCTGGCTGCCGTCCATTGCGATCTGTGCGCAGCGGTGCTTGAGAGCCGGGTTCGCATAACGTTGAAGCAATGCGTCGCGATAAGCGTGCAGGTCGAGCGACGGCGGCACGCTCAGTGTCGGTGCAATTTCCTCGGTCATCATGGCGTGGATCAATTGGCGTATCGATTTCTCGCCGATCGCGGCATCGACCGTTTCGATGCCCGCGAGCATCGAGAGATAGGCGATCGTCGAATGCGTGCCGTTGAGCATGCGTAGCTTTGCGAGCTCGAACGGCGTCACGTCCTCGACCATTTGTACGCCCGCCTGCTCCCATGCGGGGCGCCCCCCCGGGAAACGGTCTTCGACCACCCATTGCCGAAACGGCTCGCAAGGCACCGGCATCAGATCGGTATAGCCGAGCGCCGCGGATGCCGATTCGCGATCCGCCTCAGTCGTCGCCGGTACGATCCGATCCACCATCGTCGAGGGAAACGATACGTTTCCGACGATCCAGTCCGCAATGGACGGATCCAGCGCCCGGGCGTAAGAGGCGACGGCCTGGCGCGTCGCTGCGCCGTTATGCGCTAGGTTGTCGCAACACAGCACCGTAAACGGATCGGCCATGCGGCGGCGCAGCGCGGCGACGAGTATGCCGGGAACCGTCGACGGCGCGTCGGGATGCGCCAAGTCATGGGCAATGTCAGGGTGCCCCAGATCCACATCGCCCGTTTCAGTGTCTCGGCAGTAACCTTTTTCGGTCACCGTCAGCGACACGATGCGGACACACGGATCGGTGAGCCGCTCGAATAGCCGCGCGCGATCGTCGGGCAGCGCGAGCACTTCGCGAACGATGCGCGCAAGCGTGATGCGTTCGCCATCGGGGCCGCGCTCGATGACGCTATAGAGCCCTTGCTGGGCGGCGAGCGCATCGCGCTTGCCCGTATCCGCTTTCAATGTGACGCCGCAAATGCCCCAGCCCCCACCTGCGGCCACAACGGCCTGCTCCGTATAGAGCGCCTGATGGGCGCGATGAAAGTTGCCGATGCCCAAATGCACGATACCGATGTCGGGCTCGCGCCAGCCCGGCGATAGAAGGTGCGCTGTCAGCTCGGGCAGCGCGTGACGAGTCAGACGAGGAGCAGGGGTCATGAGGCGAATATCCGGGTTATCCCTTGGAGTCAATCAAACATACTTGTATGGTAGCATGAGCCAACATCGAAGCAGATGCAAGGACTCACCCTATGAAAATCGTTCGCGCGGATGTCATCGTCACCTGTCCCGGTCGAAATTTCGTCACATTGAAGATCGTCACGGACGAAGGCGTTCATGGCATCGGGGATGCGACGCTCAACGGCCGGGAGTTGGCGGTGGCGTCGTATCTGAAGGACCACGTCTGCCCGGCGCTCATCGGCCGCGATCCCGGGCGTATCGAAGACATCTGGCAGTTCCTCTACAAGGGCGCCTATTGGCGGCGCGGCCCGGTGACGATGACGGCGATCGCGGCCGTCGACGTGGCGCTGTGGGACATTCTCGGCAAAGTGTCGGGGCTGCCGCTTTACCGGTTGCTCGGCGGCGCTTCGCGCGAAGGCGTAATGGTGTACGGGCACGCGACGGGCACCGATATTTCCGAGGCGCTCGATCGATACGCCGAGCATATCGAGGCGGGCTACAAGGCGGTTCGCGTGCAATGCGGCGTGCCGAATATGCGCTCGGTCTACGGCGTGGCGAAAGGCGGGGGCGTCTATGAGCCGGCCACCAAAGGTGTCGTACAAGAGCACAGCTGGTCTTCGGAGAAATATCTGGATTTCGTACCGAAGCTTTTCGAGGCCGTGCGCGCGCGCTTCGGTTTCGATACGCATTTGCTGCACGACGTCCATCACCGCCTGACCCCTATCGAAGCGGCGCGCCTCGGTAAGGCCGTCGAACCGTACCGGCTTTTCTGGCTCGAGGATCCCACTCCAGCCGAAAACCAGGCCGGCTTTCGGTTGATTCGCCAGCACACCGTCACGCCCATTGCCGTAGGCGAGGTGTTCAACAGCATCTGGGACTGCAAGCAACTCATAGAAGAGCAGTTGATCGACTATATCCGTGCGACGTTGACGCATGCCGGCGGCATCACGCATCTGCGCCGCGTGGCGGACTTTGCCTCGCTTTATCAGGTGCGTACCGGCTGTCACGGCCCGTCCGATCTGTCACCCGTCTGCATGGGCGCGGCACTGCATTTCGACCTGTGGGTACCGAACTTCGGCGTACAGGAATACATGGGTTTTCCGCAAGCCGCGCTCGAAGTCTTCCCACACGCGTGGCGGTTCGAACGCGGCATGATGCACCCGGGCGAGGCGCCCGGGCATGGCGTCGATATCGACGAGGCGTTGGCCGCGCGCTATCCCTACGACCCGGCCTATCTTCCCGTCGCGCGACTCGAAGACGGCACCCTCTGGAACTGGTAAGGAGTCCTCTCAATGCTGGCAGCCGTGCTTCATGAGCCGAAGCTCATTCGTGTCGACGACATCGAACGTCCCGAACCCGGCCCGGGGCAGGTTCGCGTGCGCGTACGCGCGGGCGGCATCTGCGGATCGGACCTGTCCTACTACTTCAAAGGAAAGAGCGGAGACTTCGCCGTTCGAGAGCCGTTCATCCTCGGGCACGAGGTGTCGGGCGAAATCGACGCGCTCGGCCCGGGAGTGCCGGAATCGAGCGCGGCTGCCGGGGTCGCGGTGGGTCAGCGCGTCGCGGTCAATCCGGGGCTGACCTGCGGGCGCTGCCGCTATTGCGTGGCAGGCATGCCGAACCATTGTCTCGACATGCGCTTCATGGGCAGTGCTTCGACGTTCCCACATAGCCAGGGCATGTTCAGGCAGTACATCGTTGTTGCCGAGCATCAATGCGTGGCGGTACCCGAGACGCTCGATTTCGCGCAGGCGTCGATGGCCGAACCGCTCGCGGTGGCGCTGCATGCGATTCGCCGTGCCGGCTCGCTCGTCGGCGCGCAGGTGCTCGTCGTCGGGTGCGGTCCGATCGGCTGCCTGTTGCTGGCTACGGCGAGCCGTGCCGGCGCGCATCGGCTCGTGGCCATGGATCTTTCGAAGCGGGCCCTCGATATCGCGCGCGCAATGGGCGCCGATGAAACCGTCGATGCAGGCGATACGAACGTGGTATCGCGCTGGGCCGAGGCGCGCGGCACGTTCGATGTCGTCATCGAGGCGTCCGGCAGTCCCGCCGGGCTCGATACCGCGCTGCGCGCCGTGCGCGCGGGCGGCACCGTCGTTCAGGTGGGCAATCTGCCCGCCGGGCAGTCGCCGGTCGCGGCGAACCTCGTCATGTCCAAAGAGATTCGCTACACGGGCTCGTTCCGCTTTGCCGACGAATACGCCGTGGCGGCGCGGGAGATCGCGCAAGGCAAGCTCGACTTGCGGCCGCTGATGACGCATTCGTTCTCGCTATCGCAGGCCAATCATGCATTCGAGGTGGCGCACGATCGGTCGCAATCGATGAAGGTTCATCTGCAGTTCGATTGAGTTGACGCGATGCGAACGGGCGCTTCGTGCCGGTCTGCATTTGCATTTTCAGGTTTGTCGAACACGCCCGCAAAGAGGCGCGACAGCTTTGTATCGATGAAAGTCAGCGCTGACGCGCTAAGGAGACGCAATCATGTTCAAGAGCCAGCGATGGTACATCGTCGCCTTGTTTTTCCTGGCAGGCCTCGTCAACTACCTCGATCGCGCAGCGCTCTCGATCGCGGCGCCGTTGATTCAGCAAGACCTGCACTTCACGCATGCGCAGCTCGGCGTCGTGTTCAGCAGCTTTTTCGTGGGCTACGCCATTTTCAACTTCGTCGGCGGGGTGCTGTCGGACCGCTTCGGCGCGAAGCGCGTATTCGGCGCCGCCATGGCGATCTGGTCGATTTTCTGCGGTGCGACGGCACTTGCAACCGGCATCGCTTCGCTGATCGTGCTACGCGTGCTGTTCGGCATGGGCGAAGGGCCGTTCAGCTCGTCGAACAGCAAAATGGTCAACAACTGGTTCCCGAAGCGCGAAGTCGCCAGCGCAATCGGTGTCATCAGTTCCGGAACGCCGTTGGGCGGCGCGCTCGCAGGGCCTGTGGTCGGCTATCTTGCCGTGCGGTTCGGCTGGCGCTGGGCCTTCGTCGGCATCATGGTGCTCGGGCTGATATGGCTCGTCGCCTGGGTGACGACGACGACCGACGAGCCGCGCGATCATCCGCGCATTTCCCGCTCCGAGCTCGAGCTGATCGAGAGCGGGCAGCAACAGCGCGACACAAGTACCGCAGGCGCCATCGACGAGGAGTCCGCGCCGCTCACGCATTTTCTGCGGAAGCCGCTCGTGCTCGCCACGGCATGCGCGTTTTTCGCCTATAACTACGTGCTGTTTTTCTTCCTCTCGTGGTTCCCGACCTATCTGACCGAGGCGCATCACCTCAGTCTGCGCGACATGAGTATCGCAACGGTCATCCCGTGGCTGCTCGGAAGCGTCGGGCTTGCCTCGGGCGGCTTCATTTCCGACGCCATTCTCAAGGTCACGGGACGACCGTTGCTGTCGCGCCGGATCGTGCTCGGCGTATGCCTTGGCGCGTCGGCGCTGTGCGTCGCGCTCGCGGGTGGGGTCCAAAGCACATCGGGCGCCGTTGCGCTGATGTCGGTCTCGATTTTCTTTCTCTATGTGACGGGTTCCGTGTACTGGGCCGTGATCCAGGATACGGTGCCGCGCCGCCACGTGGGCGGTGTCGGCGGCTTCGTGCACTTTCTCGCCAATCTCGCCGGCGTTATCGGGCCGGCCGCGACGGGTTTCATCGTGCAAGCCGCGCACGGCTCGTACGCGAGTGCGTTCGTCCTGGCAGGCGGCATTGCGGTGGCAGGCGCCGTCTGCTCGATCGTGGGCATTCGCGAGCCGCGCCCAGCGGGCGTTCGGGTGGGACGCGCATGGTAGTATGGTGGGATATGAAAACCACGCTTTCCACCGCTTCGATTCCGCGTTCCGCCTCGCCGACCGGCCGGCCGGCACCCGTTGCAACGGTCAGGCGGCGCGGCGGGTTGGCCGCTGCACCGCGCACCGCGCTTCCCGACCTGGCCGCGCAGGTTTCGCTCGATTCCCATGAGCCGATCGGCGCACAGATTTTCCGGGCGTTGCGCCAGGCGATTTTCGTAGGGCAGATGGTCCCCGGCACGCCGTTGTCGGAAAAAGAGGTGTCGGATATGTTTCACGTATCGCGACAACCTGTGCGTGAAGCGTTCATCAAGCTCGCCGAGGCGGGCGTGTTGCAGGTATTGCCTCAGCGCGGTACGTTCGTGCGCAAGATTTCGCCGCGAAGGGTGCGCGAGGGGCGTTTCATTCGCGAGGCGATCGAGACCGCCGTGGCACGCAAGGCGGCAGAATCGATTACCGATGATCAACTGCTGCAGCTCGGCGAAAACCTTCGCGATCAGAAGCTCGCCGCAAAGGTGAACGACACCGCGCGATTCCTTGCGCTCGACGAGGCGTTTCATTATTCCATTGCGCAATCGATCGACTGTATCGCGGCTTGGGAAACGATTCAGGATATCAAGGCGCAAATGGACCGCGTGCGTTATCTGAGCCTGCCCGAGGTTTCACCGCTCGATTTGCTGATTCGCCAGCACGCGAAGATCGTGTCCGCGTTGCGCGCGCACGATCCCGCCGCGGCGGAGCAGGCGATGCGCGCACACTTGCGGGAAATCCTCGTTTCACTGGGCCCTGTCGCCGCTCGCAATCCCGATTGGTTCGACGCAGACGAGCCGGAGCGCGTATCGCTGTGCACCTGAGCACGGTGCATGCGACGAGATTGGATGCGTCATCGCACCCGCAGACGGTAGGACGAAATGGCCTGGGGCGGCAGATCGACGTGAAGCATATCGAGCAACTGCCCCATGCCTGAGAAGACCTTATAAGCGCTCGCCGTCTGAGCATACTGGCCGCTGATGTAATCGATGCGCGCGCTGTAGTACTCGCTTTCGGCGTTGAGCAGATCGAGCAGCGAGCGCTGCCCAATGCCGAATTGCAACCCATAGGCTTCGCGTGTGGACGCGCTCGAGCCTACGTACTGCGCGAGGACGGCGGTACGATCACGCGCGGTGCGGTAGGCGTTGAATGCAAGCGAGACAGTTTCCTGCACTTCGCGACGCGTATGGTCGCGTTGCTCCTCGGCTTCGCGAATCTGCGCTGCGGCTTCCCCGATTCGTGCCTTGTCGGCACCGCCACTGAAAATATTGAAGCGCAGCCGAAGCATGACGCGACGATCCGTGCTGGGGCCGAGCATGCTTTCGCGGTCATGCGCGGTGCTGACTTCGAGATCGAGGCGCGGCCATAGCGCTGACTTTGCGACGTTGTACTGGGCGCGCGCCTGGTCGACGTCCGCGTCGGCTCCGCCGAGCGAAGGATGGCGCGCCAACGCGGCATCCACAGCCAGTTGCTCGGTAGGCGGGATCGCCTCCTCCTGCGCGATGGGCTTCATCAGCGCCGCCGGCGGCACGCCGACCAGACGTGTGTACGCGATTTCCGCATCCTTCAGGCTGCTTTGCTCCGAGCGCAAGTTGTCGCTGGCCAACGCCAGACGAGTTTCAGCCTGATAGAGATCTGCGCGTCGTCCAACGCCACGATCGCTACGCAACTTGATCTGCTCGTAGATGCGGCGATGTGCCTCGATGTTGTCTTCGGCCGCGGCAGTTGTTTCTTTCCGGCGCAATACTTCGAGATAGGCACCCACGACGCGCAGCGCCACATCCTGTGCCGTCGCTGCCACTCCATAACCAGACGATTCGATGCGCGCCCTTTGGCGTGCGACTTCGCTTTTGACGCCCGCGCCGTCGAACAGCATTTGCGTCAACGTAACGTTGGCGGTGCGATGCGTGAAAGTAGTGCGATTCAAACCGAGTAGGCGCGTTTCGGTGTCGTCGCGTCGCTCCCGGCCGATGCCGGCATCGACATCGAGACGCGGCAAGTAGCCGGCTTGCGCTTGTTTCAGCGCTTGATCCGCTGCCTCGCGATGATAATCCGTGGCAAGCACTTCGGGATTGGTTGCGACGGCCTGTTCGACTGCCTCTTGAAGGGTCTGTGCGCAAGCGTCTGAAGCATCGACGGTTATCGCGGCCAGCAATAAAAGCATTGCAAGCCTTGGCCTATTTTTATTCATTGCGCATTTCCTGTAACCCCAAGACCGCTATCTCATGATGCCGAAGCAAAAAATACCGCCCCCGGTGCTTCGGCATCATTCGACGATTTATATTGCTTGAGATACGTTGCGCTTTCAATCAGGAGAATCCCGTTAAGCGGATTCCGACACGGGTTCTTCCGATATCTCCGTTAATACTCCTGGACATGCGGCAAGGCCGGCGCAATATACGTGACCAGCGTGCCGCCGCTCTGGTCTTGCGCGAGCTGGAACCCTCCACTGGACAGATTGCCTTGCATCGCAACCTGAGCTGTGTGGACGCCATCGCTGACGGTCAGCGTGCCACCTGTTCCCGCATCGTTTGCCGTGAAGCTGAGCGTCGTGTGGTCGCTATAAAGTACGTCTGCCAGGTCCAGCTTGTCGCCGGTCGTAAAGCCCGAGACGGAACCGCTGAAGCTTTCGGCGCGATCGAGCTGGAGCGTGCCGGCTGCGCCGTCCGAAAACGCGGTATTGGTTGCCGAGGCGCCACCGAATTCCAGTGTTGCCGCACCGCTGATCGTGGCGGCCCCGTTTCCGGTCACGTCGCCGTGTATCGTCAGGTTTGCGCCATTGGCCCAGAGGTTTCCTGTATTCAGTACGGCACCGTCGACCACGAGACCGCCCGCCCCAGTCGCTTCGAGCGTGCCCGTATTGCTGACGGTGTTACTGCCGGTATCGATCACCAACGCATGCGTGCCGTTGGCGACGATCGTGCCACCGTTCGTCAGCGTCAGTTGGCCGGCGCCGATTTGGCCCGCGCCTGCGATCGTATTGTCGACGTTGACGAGCGCCGCATCGGCTGCGCCCCCAAAGATGATGTTGTGACTGTCGTCGGAAAGCTGAACCTGGCCGCCGCCTTCGAGCGTTACATTTTTGACGAGGACTTCGAGGTTCGTTTCGTCGCCGGTCGAAGCAAGTAAGATCGTCCCGGTATTCTCGATGGTTCCGCCGATGGGCAGCATGGCGCCATCGTTGATCGTCAGGATGCCTGTATTGGTAGTCACGGGCTCTTGATCGAACACGAAGTTGCTGGCTGTCAGGTCCGCCGAATGCACGCCGTCGACCGTAATGCTTTGGCCGGCACCGAGTGTGATGACTGCGTTGCCATTGGCGTCATCGGTCATGTGTGACTGTACATCGCTGAAGCTCCCCATGCCGGCAAATCCGACCAGATCGATTTTGTCGGCTCCAACATCAAGGTTATGCAGCGTATCGTTACCTATCGGTTGCGCGAAGACGAAGAGGTCGCTCGCGCTCGAGCCGCTCAGGTGGTCATAGCCAGACCAAGCGAAAATGGGGGCGTTGGCCGCGTAGGCTTCGACGTTGTCTGAGACAGTGAGCGACGAGTGGCTGCCGTCGGCGTTGGTCCAGTTCTCCGTTACGTTCAGTACCGTTGCGCCAGTGAAAGACGCGGGGGGCGTAACGGAGAGTCCGCTCAGATCGTGTGTCGACACGAGCCAGGAGCCGTTGCCGAGGTCGGTCCCGGCGCTGAGTTTCCAGTCGGCCGGCATGCCGGAGATCGTTACCGTGAGATCGGCTGCGCCGTTCGATGGATCCGCCAATGCCAGATTGATGTCAGATCCGGCGATTCCGGCAGGAGCTGTGTGTTGCAGTGATCGCGTATTGCCCGCGAGGTCCCACTCGGTCACCGTAACGGAGTCCTTGTTCAGATTGAGAGTCTGGTTCGAAAAGCTCCACGTTCCCGGGCTTTGCTGTGTTGCCAGATAGTCGACACCCGTCGAATTGTCGTGAATCGTGACCTTCCAGACATTCGATGTGTCGGTGGTGGCTGTCAGTGTGTGCCCGCTGTACTGCCAGGTCAGCGTGGAGGGCGCCGTGGTGTCCAGTGTGAAGTTCAATGCGGTGGCGGCCGAAGTGTTGCCGGCGACGTCTACTTGACGCACCTGCAGCGAGTTCGGGCCTTCGGCGGCGGTAAAGGTGGTCGTCCAATGAGCACCGTTATCGGTGCTGTACTGTACGGTGGCGCCGGTCTCGATACCGCTCAGATTCAGTGTGCCGACGTTGGTGATGTGGTCGGTCGTGCTGCTGCCGGAATCGGTGGCAAGGGTCACGCCCGGGGCAGCGGCCGTCGTATCGAGGGTAAAGCTGAAACTCGTGGCGCTGGAGACATTCCCGGCTACATCGGTTTGGCGCACTTCGACGCTGTTCGACCCTTCGACGGCAGTAAAACTGGTGCTCCAGCTTTGGCCACCATCGGTGGAGTACTGTACGGCGGCGCCGTTCTCGACACCGCTCAGATTGAGCGTGCCGATGTTGGTGATGTGATCGCTCGTGCTGCTGCCGGAGTCGGTGGTAAGCGCCACGCCCGGCGCGGCCACCGCTGTATCGAGCGTGAAGCTGAAGCTGGTGGCGTTGGAGACATTGCCGGCAGCATCGGTCTGGCGCACCTCGACAGAATTCAGCCCCTCAACCGCACTGAAACTGCTGGTCCAATGAGCGCCGTTATCGGTGGAGTACTGTACGGTGGCGCCGTTTTCGATACCGCTGAGGTTGAGCGTGCCGATGTTTGTGATGTGGTCGGTCGCGCTGCTGCCGGAGTCGGTGGCAAGCGCGACGCCTGGGGCGGCCGCCGCCGTATCGAGGGTGAAGCTGAAGCTCGTGGCGCTGGAGACATTCCCGGCTACATCGGTTTGACGCACCTCGACGCTGTTCGTGCCTTCGGTGGCGGTGAAACTGGTGCTCCAGCTTTGGCCACCATCGGTGGAGTACTGTACCGCAGCGCCGCTCTCGACACCGCTCAGATTGAGCGTGCCGACGTTGGTGATGTGATCCGAGCCACTGCTGCCGGAATCGGTGGCAAGGGTCACGCCCGGGGCGGCAGCCGCCGTATCAAGGGTGAAGCTGAAGCTCGTGGCGCTGGAGACGTTGCCGGCCACATCGGTTTGGCGCACCTCGACGCTGTTCGTGCCCTCGACGGCGGTGAAACTGCTGCTCCAGCTTTGCCCGCCATC